>CALESB010000014.1 GCA_937906995.1 uncultured Sutterella sp. | reverse complement strand
GTGGACAGTCCTTCAAGGCTGAAACCTTCATGGGCATCATGCGTTGGACGTTGCTTGAAAGAGTACGTCAAACACATCCACATCTTCCTGTTGAGAACGCTTTTGGCTATTTGACGAAGCATAAGCGCATCGCTTTGGGATTACCCAAAACGCATGGTGCTGACGCTTTCTGTATCGCTGGGAACCTTAAAGCACAACGGACAGATGTCTACCTCTATCAAAAGCAGACACGTAAACACAATCGCCAAATTCAAAAGTGTTCGATTTTGAAAGGTGGTGTTCGTAAGCTTAATCAAAGTCCTTATCTCGTCAAGGGATTCAGACTTTTCGACAAGGTGAAGTGTCTTGGGCAAGTGGGCTTTATTTTCGGGAGACGTGCATCAGGTTATTTTGACGTGAGAACGTTGGGAGGCAAGAAATTGTCGCCGGCTATCCATGCCAAGAAACTAATGCATCTCGAAAGAAGAAGAACTTTTTTAACCGAATTAAGAAAGGAGAACGGCGCTTCCTCCCCTGTCTAAAGACAGAGGTTTCCGCGCCTAAATATCTATGAAATACTTTGACTTTGAATTGCTTGGTATCAAGCGCAAGCTACCCTATGTACGTGTTGCTAATAAGTTAGCATTAGCAAGTTTTGTCGTTTTATCTGACACTGAACTTGTGCAAGCTGCAGCACCGGAATTGGTTAAACGTCTTCCTGAGGTCGACCTTTTAATGACTGCTGAAGCGAAAGGCATCATTTTGACCTATGAAATGAGCCGCATTATGGGCATGAAAGACTTTATCGTTGCACGCAAGAGCTATAAGCCTTACATGCAAAATGCCCTTTCCCATACAGCTCACTCCGTGACAACACAAAAAGAGCAAACACTTTGGTTAGATGGTGCAGATGCTGAGCGTATCAAAGGCAAACGTGTTGCCTTGATTGATGACGTTTTTGCAACTGGTGAATCATTGCGTGCTATCGAGGCACTTGCTACAGCAGCAGGTGCAAAGGTTGTTGCTCGAGCCGCCATTTTGGCCGAATTAGAAAGCGTCGGACGACCGGACCTTATTTATTTGAAGGAACACTTTGTCTTCCGAGCCAACGATGATGGTACTTTTACCCCCATCAAAACACTCAAAGAAATGGATGAGTTAAAAAAAGAATAGTCAAATCTCTTCTTTGAAAAAATGCCACCATTGCCTCAATGGGTAAACCATTAGAGTCATGGTGGCATTTTCTTCTCTCGGATTTTTTAGTTTTAAAGCAATATCAGCGATACCGTTACAGCTGCAGCGATCGTTGGCAATGCATTACGCTTAGCCATAGACATAGGATTAACACCGGCCAAACGTGCACAAATAATTGCACTGGCTGCCACTGGTGACATTGTTCTACCTAATGCAGCAGAAACCTGTGCAACCCCACCTAGTTCGGTAATTGAATAGCCAAAATCAGGAGCATGAGGAACGACACTTCCGATAAATGCTAACGATGCTGCATTACCAGAACCCGATACCACTGACATGAGAAATGGCCCAGCAGTAGCCGCAATTTGCGTTGCTGAGGTCGAATTTTTCATGGCATCCAGTAAAGCACTTGTTAACCCGATTTGCTCCATCCCGGCACAAAACATGGCAGCGCATGCCATCAAACCAATTACTTCACAAAAACTGTCACCTGCCCCTCGGAAGAATTCCTTTGTTGTTTGTCCTGGTGATGATCGCGTTACAACGATAGCTAATACAACCCCAACAATCATGGATTGAGGCACAGAGATATAGGGCAAAAGGCCAACTTGCTTAGATCCTAAAACCAACAGTACCAAGGGAACAATTGGAACAATGGCATACAAGGGATTGACTTTGAATCCTTCCGGTAAAGCTTTCTGCAGGCTCAACGGTGAACTGCCTACCCCTTCTTTTAAGATAAAAGACGTTGCGGTTAAGATCAAGACAGCAACACACAATGCTATCAACACCGCAGGGGCCAAATTAGCAATAACGGTCATCACATCCGTTTTAGCCATATCTGCGATTAAAGGATTAAACATAAATCCTGGAGAAATAACTGATCCCCAAGTTCCCAAAAAGACTGCACTACCAGCCATCACAGGTTTGACCCTTAACGCTAGTAGCATAGGAATTAAAAGCGTACCTACAGCAGCAGATACACCGGCAGCCGAAGGCAAAGAAATATTAAGAAAGAAAGTAACAATGACGGCGCCCGGCACAACAAAAAATTTCACATGATTTAGCAACCCCGTGACTACCGCCACTAAATGCTCTGAACATTTTGTTGATCGAATAACATATGAAAACCCCATCACAGTACAGACAATTGGAACTAAGCCACTATTTGTAAATTGTTTAATAAACGCATTTGCCGCAACAACTAAATCCCCGCCCAATATGGCCATCAAAGCCCCAGAAAGAAACAGAACCATTCGGGTTTCATAGTTTTTAATAATTAGTGCAAATGTTCCTAAAACAATTAACAAACCCACCCAAACCATTGGAATACCCTTTCATTTTCAAAGTCACGTTTAGCGATTATAGGAAGGGGTAGATAACTTATCATGTGATTTTTACACGATTTATCAGAATATATTTATTTTTATTTTTTATAATAATCATTGAATATCCACGTTATTTTCTATTTAAAATTCCTTTTTTCGATTATTATTTACACGTTAAATAATGCATATTTTATAAATATAGGGTAAATACTAATAATGCAACAACTTAATCGAAAAGTTTTTCATTTAGAAGTCTGGGAGCTCGTTTTCCGAGTCATTGAAGAGCAGTCTCTGATCAGAGTTGCAGATCAAAGAGGTCTAGAAAGAAGCCAAATTTCACGATTAATCAAAGCATTAGAAAAGGATATCGGTCACGAACTTCTTGTTCGAAATGGTCCAACAATTCAGCCCACCCAATTTGCATTATTAGCCAAAGAAAAACTTGAACCGTTATGGGAAAACTTCAACCAGACCTTGTTAGAACTCTCCAGCAGTGGGGAGCAAGACAGTGGCATTATTCGTATTGGTGCTCGTCCTGGTTTTATACAATCACAAATTTTGCCAATTCTTGGCGAGTTTCAAAGAAAGCACCCTCACATTACCTTTGACATTATTGCTGAAGATGATCCACGGACCTATATGCGTGGGCAAACTGACGTTGTGTTTTATTATGGTCCTGTAAACAATCCTAACCTCATTGAAAACTGGGTCTCTCGTTCGACATTTATTCCTTGTGCTTCACCTGAATACATTAAAAACTATGGCATGCCCAAATTTCCTGAAGATTTAAAAAAACACATTGGGATCATTTATACAGGACGACACAGAAGACAAGATGCTGTATTAGAAAAGGCAGGAGAACGATGCCCCTATGAATGGCATTCAACCATCAGAGTCAACAGCATGAAATCCGTAAAAACAGCCGTTTTAGCTGGTGCAGGCATCATTGCCGACATTCCAATGCATCACTGCTATAAAGAATTAATGAGCGGAGAATTAGTTGCCGTTTTAAATGGTTGGCATGCACCAAACCTTGATTACTACATTGCCTCAACACTTGAAGCTGCGAAACTTAAAAGAGTACAAATTTTCATTGAATGGTATGTACAACGACGTCGTGAAATTGAAATTGATCGAAAACGTATGCTTCAAGAGCTAGGAGTTAACATTTAATCTATTCATTATGAAAGAAGAAACTGAGTAATTTTGAAAATTTATTCAGTATAGTGAATAAATTTTTCTCATTTCTTCTTACTTTTGGAAGTCATCACGAATAAAAAATTTCAACACAATTAAAAAGCTCCAACTCTTTGTAAAAGAATTGGAGCTCTTACTTTGTGAAATTAGATTAGGCGATTACTCCGACGGAAATAATCGAGCAGAGAAGTGTAATCACAATAATTGAAATAACGTTCAACCAAAAACCTGCTCTTACCATCTCAGCAATACGAATACGACCCGTACCAAAAATAATTGCATTCGGAGGCGTTCCCACTGGCATCATGAAAGCCATAGACGCGCCCAATGTTGTACACACCAACAAAGCTTCTGGATGCATATTAATGGAGTCTGAAATTGCAGCAACCAACGGCATCATGGTTGCAGCTAATGCAGTATTGGATGTAAATTCCGAAGCAAAAACAGCCAAACTTGTCACGCCACCCATAATAGCAATCTCAGGCAAAGAGCCAAATGCTACGGCCTGAGCCCCCACTGCATTAGCCAATCCTGTCACTTGAATGGCGCTTGCCATGGTTAAGCCACCACCAAAGAGCAAAAGCACGTCCCAAGCAACTGCCTCAGAAGCACTTGACCAATCCAATGCATGAACACCACGCTTTTGATCCACAGGGATGATAAAGAGGATAATGCCGGCACCCATAGCAATAACCGTATCACTCAAGGCTTTAAAAGGCATCGAACCATTAATTTCAATTGCTCGAATCATCGGACCAAAGCACCAAAGTGCGGCAGCTAAAACAAAGATAGTTAAGACAATCTTTTCCCCTTTACTTAAAGGTCCAAGCTTAGAAATCTCGTTTTTAACCCACTCTTTGCCACCGGGCAATTCATCAATTTGCTCTCGGAACAAAATCTTCGTCATCATGAAGTAAGTGCTAATCATCAAAGCACCCACCACAGGAACAGAAATTTTCATCCACTCCAAGAAGCTAACATTAACGTGGTAAGTTTGCTCAACAAAGCGAACAAAGATCCCATTAGGGGGCGTACCAATCAAAGTTAATACCCCGCCTAAACTGGCACCATAAGCAATGGCCAATAAAACGCTCACACCAAAGTTATGTTCGCGCTTATCGATTGGTGAGTCAGCGCGCGTATTACGAACAACTCCCAAAATGGCCAGGGCAATGGGCACCATCATGGCTGCAGTTGCCGTATTACTCACCCAAGCGGATAAAAAGCCCGTTGCAACCAACAAGCCCAAAATAATTTGTTGAGGCTTCGTACCAAATACACGAATCGTCAACAAAGCAATGCGGCGATCCAAATGCCAACGAGCAATACCCGCAGCAATTAAAAAGCCACCCATGAATAAAAAGATCGTACTATTGGCGTAATTCTTTAGGGTATCTGCAGAATTTAATACGCCAAACATCGGGAAAAGCACGATTGGCAACAAAGACGTTACTGCAATCGGTACTGCTTCCGTAAACCACCAAGTTGCCATCCACAACACAATAGCAGCACAAGCCCGAGCTGCATGCGAAAACGCGACTGTTTCTCCGGCCGTATTTTGGTAGGTTTCGGGAAGAATAAAATAGAGAGCAAGAGCCATTAGTGGCCCAAGCACTAAGGGAATGATCTTGGATTTGTTACTTAACGCACCAATCTCAATACTAGACTCATGATGAAGCATGAAACTTCTCCTTTCGATCTCGCTAATGCGAGTGGGGTGTGAAGTGAGTTCAACATCTGTAAACTCGTTTGATTCAATTGATATTAATCAAGAGTGACCATCTGATCAAGAGAATGGTTCAAAAAAAGGGCAGTTTTCACTGCCCTTTTAAGATAAAACACCTAGATTGAAATTAGCGAACTTCTCGGTCAATCACTTCCTGCATCGTGACAAACTTCACGCCGTGATCAGCCAAGCTCTTTAATTTCACTTCATCATTCTGAGGGTCAATCCCTGCAATAGCATCTTTCACCCAAAATACTTCTATTTGGAAGTGAAGAGCATCAAAAGCCGTGCGAATAATAGAATCGTTTACATTCAAACCGCACAAATAAATGCGATTAACAAAACGATCCTTGCAATATGCGTCAAGCCCTGTCTCTGTCTTTCGATCTGCTTCTAAAAAAGCTGAATAGCTATTAATTGATGCGTGTGTTCCTTTCAAAATAGCGATAATTCGAGACATTGGGAGACGCAATTGTGAAGGCAAGTCTGCGCCAGAAGTACCTTCAACACAACATTGTTTAGTCAAGGTAATAGGACCAAACTCTGACTCAACCATATCACCAACGGTACAACCAGTATGATTTTCAACAAAACTAATATGATTTTCAGGTTTAAAGTCTTGAGCGACAATCACTCGTTCAAAGGTTTTGGCCATTTCTGATATCGCAGAAAAAGTGTCCTCAGCACCGCCAACTGGACAAACACCATTGCTCAAATAATCGTTTTGAACATCTTGCACTAACAGTGCTGTGAAAACCTTAATTGTCACAATCTTCCCCTAACATTTGTTCAAAGTCACGAATTAACGTGCTAATAATTGTATAAGTATCTTGAGCAGGCGCCAACTGTGCACCCTGTCCTAAAGGCATCTCAAGTAAATCTGCTCGGTTAGCACGTGTAGCAGCCTGATAAATAGAGGCCAATGCTTTATATTGGCCCGGATAAGGACTCACTGGAAGTTGAGCATCCTTTAAAGCCTCAAATAAGCCCGTCTCGATGACACGTGTTTCTCGACCTGTTGCCCATTGTGAAAAACGCGTTGAAGCATCCACACACCAAGGCACTTGATCCTTAAGTGCCTGTGGCCAAGCAGATTCCTTGGAGCGCACTAATAAAGACCCAACTTGCACACCATTGGCCCCCATCATAATGCTTGCCATCATCGTTTGAGCTGACATAATTGCGCCAGCAGCAACAACATCCAATGCGTCTCCACACACACGACGCACGGGCGGCAAGAGAGCCATCAAACCAATTTTAGAACCCTCTAACGGATTTTCGAAATATTGACGTGGGCCTCCCGCTTCAACGCCTTGAGCGATGACTACACCACAGCCAGCAACCTTTAATACTTTAGCTTCACGGGTGGAATTAACGCTACCCATCATTTCCACACCCATCGATTCTAATTTCTCAGCGAACTCTTCACGCGGACCGCCAAAGCTAAAGGAAACAACGGGGACATTGGCTTGAACAATGGCTTCAAACTGCTCTTCAAAAGAAGGAACCGATGCTAACTCATGCACTGCTCCCAACTCATCTCGTAGTGGCTCCAGTGCATCAAAAACCTGCTGTGTCTTGGCTGGCTCTTCTGGTTGCCTTGCTTCAACACGAATATTTAATGCAAAAGGCTTATCCGTTAAAGCACGAACCTTAGCAACTTCTTGTGCAATCTCTTCGGCTGTCATAAAACCACAGGGTAAAACACCCAGTCCACCAGCATTGCTAACGGCGGCCACCATTGCGGGCGTTGTCACGCCTAACATCGGAGAAGCAATAATCGGAGCTTTAATTTGTAAACGCGAACACAAGTGATGTGTTCTTTCTCGAACTAGTTTTTCTAAACCCATCGTCAATACTCAACAAGAAAAGACAGTAAAACCGATATTTTAACGCTTCGCCTCTATAATTACGCTGTTAGTTACTTTTGCCGTTTAAGGTTTCAAAATTATGAGTAAGCGTGTTGTTGTCGGTTTGTCCGGTGGCGTAGACTCTGCCGTTTCCGCCTATTTGCTCAAACAACAAGGTTATGACGTCATTGGGCTTTTCATGAAAAACTGGGAAGATGACGATGACAGTGAGTATTGTTCCTCTCGCCAAGACTTTATTGATGCTACGGCGGTTGCAGATGTCGTTGGCATTGATATTGAAGCTGTTAACTTTGCCAAAGAATATAAAGACCGAGTATTTGCAGATTTCCTTCGAGAGTACTCTGCTGGCCGCACTCCCAACCCCGATGTTCTTTGTAATGCCGAAATCAAATTCCGTGCATTTTTAGACCACGCAATGGCCATGGGTGCAGAAAAAATTGCGACGGGTCACTATGCTCGAGTTCGTGAAGTCAATGGCAAAACACAGTTATTGCGTGGTTTAGATGAAACAAAAGACCAAAGCTACTTTTTACATCGTTTAACTCAAGAGCAAATTAGCAAAGCCATCTTTCCTGTAGGTGAATTACGCAAAACTCAAGTTAGAAAAATTGCAGAAGAAATTGGCCTACCTAACGCCAAGAAAAAGGACTCTACTGGCATTTGCTTTATTGGGGAGCGCCCCTTTAGAGAGTTTTTAAATCGCTACTTACCAACGCACCCCGGTCCTATGAAAACCACAGACGGTAAAGTGGTGGGTGAGCACATGGGTTTGGCTTTTTATACATTAGGTCAACGCAAAGGCATTGGCGTTGGCGGTAGTCGTGATGGTAATGGAGAACCTTGGTTTGTTGCTCGTAAAGATTTGGCTACCAATACACTTTGGATTGCACAAGGTCATGATCATCCTTGGTTATTAAGTCAGCATTTAACAGCCGTGATGCCCAGTTGGGTCTCCGGTGAAGCTCCTGCTGCCGGCTCTCAATTAACGGTAAAAACACGTTACCGACAAACGGATGGCGCTTGTACTGTCGCACAAAGCTCAGCAGAGGCCTTTACGCTGGACTTCGACATTCCGCAATGGGCTGTAACACCTGGCCAAAGCGCTGTTATTTATGACGGCGAAGTCTGCCTCGGTGGTGGCTTTATCGATGTGATTGACCAACACGGTTGCTAACTTCCATCCCAATACGCAAAATTCCCTCAGTGCATAACAGTTGCAACTGAGGGAATTCTTTATCTGTCGTGAAGGATTGACTAGAGAACCTTCGACAAGAATGACTTCGTACGAGCGTGTTGGGGATTGTTGAAGATTTGTTCCGGTGAACCTTCTTCAACAACATTACCACCGTCCATAAAGATCACGCGGTCACCTACTTCACGGGCAAAACCCATTTCGTGGGTCACAACAACCATCGTCATCCCTTCATGGGCCAATTGCTTCATAACGTCCAATACTTCTTTCACCATTTCTGGGTCAAGTGCTGACGTTGGTTCATCAAAGAGCAATGCCTTCGGACGCATTGCTAAAGCTCGAGCAATGGCCACACGTTGCTTTTGACCACCTGACAATTGTGAGGGGTAAGCATCGCTCTTGCTGCGCAGGCCAACCTTATCGAGCAGGCGCAAAGCAATTTCTTCTGCCTTCTTGGGATCCATTTTACGAACTTGAATCGGTGCTAACGTCAAGTTTTGTAAAACAGTCATATTTTCAAAAAGATTGAAATGTTGGAATACCATGCCGACTTCTGCACGAATTCGGTCAATATTCTTTTGATCATCAATCTCTTCACCATCAATATAGATATGGCCTTCAGTTGGCTTTTCCAAATGGGTAATGCTGCGCAAAAGAGTACTCTTACCCGAACCGGACGGACCAATAATCACAACAACTTCTTTGGCATCAATTTCCATATTGACGCACGGCAATACGACATGGTCGCCATAGGCCTTCTTTAAATTTTCGATTTTGATCATTATTTGTATCTCTTTTCAAGGTAAGCCACTAAACGCGTAATCGGGAAGGTCATGGCCAAGTAGATCAAGGCAACAGCCGTCCAAATTTCCATGGCACCATAGGTGCTAGCAATGATCAATTGGCCTTGGCGAGTCAATTCTTCAAAACCGATAACGGAAACCAAAGAAGAGTCCTTCAACATGGCGATAAATTCATTACCTAATGGCGGGATAATGCGCTTAAAAGCTTGAGGGATCACCACAAATCGCATGGTTTGAGACCAAGTCAAACCCAAAGAGCGACCGGCTTCCATTTGGCCCTTATCAATAGAAAGAATGCCACCACGGAAAATCTCAGCGATATAAGCACTACTGTTGATACTACAAGCCACAATTGCTGCAACAAATGGATCAATTCGCGTACCGGTTAACATCGGCAAAGCGAAATAAATCATAAAAATTTGCACCAAAAGAGGCGTACCGCGCAAAAAGTCCACGTAAACCTTGGCAGGGATACGAATTAAGGCTACTCGAGAAATTTGAGCAATCCCGATGAACAGCCCAAAGAACAAACCCAAGCCCACACTGATAGCCGTAATTTTGAGCGTAACGCCAGCACCGGCTAACAAAAGCGGAAGTGAGTCGGTAATTAATTGAAAATCAAACATGTTGATGTTGTTACCTATTCGTTGTTATTAATTATTTTTGGGCACCAAACCACTTTTGGTAAATCTTGTCATACTCACCATTGGAACGAATGATCTCCATACCCTTGTTGAGCTTTTCCAAAACAGCTTTATTGCCCTTTTTAACGCCCATTGCATAATATTCAGCGTCAAAAATTTGATTGACGGTCATCACCGTATCATCGCCTCGGCGCATGAGGTAGTAGTCAACGACGGGTTTATCGTTTAACACTGCCTCACAGCCCAAGTTCTTTAATTCCATGAAAGCTTCAGTGATACTATTGAATTCCGTCACCTTTGCTCCCTTGACGCGATTAGCAGCCATAGCGCCAGTCGTACCAATTTGAGCACAGAGTCGCTGACCTTCCAAACTCTTTAAACCATCATACTTCTTTTGGTCAGCTTTACGGATCAAAATCACCAAACCGGATTGATAGTACGGACTCGTAAAATCAATGCGAGCCTGACGCTCTGGTGTCACTGTCATAGCTGCAGCGGTAACATCAATAACGCCCGTTTGCAGAGACGGAATCAGAGCATCGAAACCCATATTGTGAATGCGAATATCATCACCAACAGCCTTCGCTGCAGCACGAATCACATCAATATCAAAACCCGTGACCTCATGGGTTTGCTCATCCATAAACTCAAATGGTGCGAAAGTGGCTTCTGTACCCACATTTAACGTCGCAGCTTGAGCGGTCATTGCCATACTTAAGGCAACCAATGCACCCACAATTGTCTTTTTCATGAAAAAATCCTTTCAGTTTTATTTCGAATTTAATTCGAAATTATTTCTGAGTTCCAAACCACTTTTGGTAAATCTTGTCGTACTCACCACTAGCCTTTACCTTTTCAAGGCCTTCGTTTAAGAACTCTTGCATTTTCTTATTATTTTTTGCCACTGCGATACCGTAATCTTCAGCCGTTAAAGTATCGGGCAGACGGTACATACCTTGGGCACCACGACGAGACATGTAATAATCCATCACCGGCTTATCGTGTACCACGGCTTCACAACCGCCATTTTGGAGCTCCAAGAACGCTTCTGGAGCAGAATTAAATTCCTTGACATTTTGACCAGAGAACTTACGAGCTGTAATGGCTCCCGTTGTCCCAATTTGAGCACACAATTGCTTACCCTTGATGCTGTCAACAGTCGGATACTTATCCTTGTTCACTTCACGCACCATGATTGCTAAGCCAGATTGATAGTACGGAGTCGAAAACAAAACTCGACGAGCACGTTGTTCTGTAATTGTCATACCACTGATTGCAAAATCAATCGCACGCGTTTGCAATGCCGGGATCAAACCGTCAAAAGGCATATTTTGCAACTTCACTTCAGCGCCTTGAGCCTTAACAATAGCGCGGATCAAATCCATTTCAAAACCTGCCGGTTGATTATTCTCATCAACAAACTCAAATGGAGCAAAAGCCATATTGGCACCAGCGGTATAAACATCAGCAGCTTGTGCTTGCGTCATCACGCCAGCTGCAGCCATCATCACTGCCAACATTGTTACTTTCGTCTTCAAAGTCATCTTGCGCTCCTTGTCGAATCAAGAATTATCTTTTATTAATTTTCAGTGTTTTTTTGTTTTACGACTCCCAAGATTTTTCAATCAATTGCGACGTCGTGAGGAGACAGTTTATCCATGTCGAAAAAACACACAACTTCGCAACCGATTGTTTTTATTAATTAAATGTCGAATTGTTTCAACAAAAGGCCGACAATTAAAGGGCATTTGCCTATCGATTTTCGACAAATTAAATCTCAACAATATTAACCCCTTGAAAACATTTAATAAATGCTGAATTACGCTTAGAGTTGTTCTATGGCAAAAAACTAGACTCTTTTACTTAAGAAGAAACCGATACTCTAAAAAGATTACAAAAAACAATTAAAAATCAAAAGATAAATTCTTTCTTTAAAAACTAGATTTTCTTCTTATTTTTCAATGAATTAAAAAATAATTGGCAATTTCTATATTAATTGACAAGTGATTATTTTTGTCGACTAAAAAAAAGTTTGAGCTAACTCAAACTTTTAGTAAATAACTCAATTTTCTAACCTGTATGGAAAGAAAAAGAGACTTCGTGGCCTCTCTCTTTTTTACGACAACTCAGGTTCTATCGATTGATGCAATTTTTCCATTAAAGCCTGAAATTCATCTTCAGACATTTGTTCTCGAGCATCGTCAAAGTAGCGGGTAAACAATAATTCCAAACCTCGTACAACAACTTCTGACGGCGTACATTGACGAATGGTTGCAAATGTCTCTAACCGTTCAACATAATGACTGGGTACGACGACTTCGATGGTTTCGTGCTGCATGCTTTGAGCCCTCCTCGTCATAATTATTCATGACTTAACGGAGGTTTTACTCAACAAAAACGAAAAACCGTTGATACAAACTAAATGGCGACCCCCTCTTTACTTTGGGAGCTCGTCAGGCCATTCAATTAAAAGGTTGGCGGCAGTTTTTTCTGTCAAAACATGCACTAATTGCTCAACATGAGCGGTTGGAACATCTAACAAAAATGTCACATCCATTGCAAAGTCTTTTTCCAAAATCTCTGCATTCACTTCCTCAAATTCTCTCAAGGCAATATTGACAAAACGATGCTCAAGCGTAATTTTTATTTTTTTACACGGTACGCGTTGTCGAATTGGAAGCGACTCCAAACCTAATTTGGTCAACCCTTGATAGGCTCTGACCAAACCTCCCGTACCCAATAAAATGCCGCCAAAATAGCGAGTGACAACCGCAGCAACTTCACCTACACCACAATGCAATAAAACCGTTAACATGGGGCGCCCTGCTGTACCTTTAGGCTCACCATCATCGCTAGCTCCCACTTGTGCTGTGCTGCCTGGTTCACCTGCTACATAAGCCCAACAGTTATGGGTGGCGGTTGCATGCTCTTGACGAATTTTCTCGATAAAAGCCTTCGCCTCTTCAGCATTAGTAACACGCGCCATAGTTACGATAAAGCGTGAGCGGTGAATTACCTCTTCAGCTCGATGAATTTCTCCCGGCCTTAAATTGGGAACGTTATAAACTGTTTGTGCCATTTTCTACGAAAGAGAAAGCGACCCAAGTCGCTATGACTTGGATCGCTTTGGAGATCAAGGATTTTGTTGTAATACCATCAGATTACATCATCGGCATACCGTCCATGCCACCCATGGCCGGGGGCATCGGTTGCTTGTCTTCCGGCAAATCACCGATCATGCAGTCCGTCGTCAAAATTAAGCTAGCAACAGAGGCTGCATTTTGCAAGGCCGTACGCGTGACCTTCGTCGGATCCAACACACCCATTTCAATCATGTCGCCATAGGTGCTCGTTTGAGCGTTGAAGCCGAAGTTACCTTCACCATTGGCCACAGCGTTAACAACCACGCTCGGTTCGAGACCGGCGTTAGAAACGATTTGGCGCATCGGTTCTTCCATAGCACGCAAGACAATCTTGATACCAGCCGTTTGTTCTTCGTTGTCGCCCTTGAGGTCAGAGATGGCCTTCTTAGCGCGAACAAGAGCAACACCACCACCAGGAACAACACCTTCTTCAACGGCAGCACGCGTAGCATGCAAAGCGTCATCAACGCGAGCCTTCTTTTCCTTCATTTCAACTTCAGTGGCAGCACCGATCTTCAACAAAGCGACACCACCGGCCAACTTGGCCACACGTTCTTGAAGCTTTTCACGATCGTAGTCAGAAGAGACGGCTTCGATTTGCGTGCGAATGTTCTTCACACGAGCTTCGATCAATTCAGGGTTACCAGCACCGTTGATGATCGTGGTGTTTTCCTTGTTGACTTCAATACGCTTGGCTTGACCCAAGTGTTCAAGCGTAGCCTTTTCCAACGTCAAACCGATGTCCTTCGTGATTAACGTACCACCTGTCAAGATAGCGATATCTTCGAGCGTAGCCTTACGACGATCACCAAAGCCAGGAGCCTTAACTGCACAGACCTTCAAGATACCGCGCAAGCTATTGACCACCAACGTAGCCAAAGCTTCGCCTTCCAAGTCTTCCGTGATGATCATCAACGGACGACCAGCCTTAGCAACTTGTTCCAAAATCGGCAAAAGATCGCGGATGTTGCTGATCTTTTGGTCATGCAACAAGATAAACGGATTATCCAAAACAGCCACTTGCTTGTCCGGATTCGTGATGAAGTACGGAGACAAGTAACCACGGTCAAATTGCATACCTTCGACAACGTCCAATTCGTTCTTCAAAGACTTACCATCTTCAACCGTGATAACGCCTTCCTTACCAACCTTTTCCATGGCTTCAGCGATAATTTCACCGATTTCGATATCGCTATTGGCAGAAATAGAGCCAACTTGAGCGATTTCCTTGGTGGTCGTAACAGGCTTGCTGATCTTCTTCAATTCTTCAATAGCACAAGCGACAGCCTTGTCGATACCGCGCTTTAAATCCATCGGATTCATGCCAGCAGCAACAAACTTCATACCTTCAACAACGATAGCTTGGGCTAAAACCGTAGCCGTGGTCGTACCGTCACCAGCATTGTCGTTGGTCTTAGAGGCCACTTCACGGACCATTTGAGCGCCCATATTTTCGAACTTGTCCTTCAATTCGATTTCACGAGCAACGGTCACACCGTCCTTGGTTACCAAGGGGCTACCGAAGTTGCGATCGAGCACAACATTACGGCCCTTAGGACCTAAGGTTACCTTAACGGCATTAGCCAACGTGTTGATACCGCGAACCATGCGAACGCGACCATCTTCACCAAAAAGCACTTGCTTAGCAGACATTTATTACTCCAAAAATAATTCGATCAAAATGCAATAGATTCTTAGCAGAGAACGCCCATGATGTCTTCTTCACGCATCACGAGGTATTCTTGGCCATCAACCTTAACGGTTTGACCAGCATACTTACCGAACAAAACACGATCGCCAACCTTCACATCCATCGGGATCAACTTGCCGGCATCATCACGCTTACCAGGACCGACGGCCAAAACTTCACCTTGATCGGGCTTTTCGCCTGCGCTGTCAGGCAACACGATACCACTGGCGGTGGTGCGTTCCACTTCCAAACGCTTAACGATCACACGGTCATGCAACGGACGAATTTGCATTTGATTTCTCCTAACTATCAAAAAATCTTTTACGAATCGCCACATATTTCCAATCTCTCGGACGATTCTAACCATTGGAATTTTCGGTACTATTGATAGAACCTTTTCTATCCCCAAAAATTCCTTCGTATACGGCATATGTGGGGATGCTTTTTTCTTTTTCAAGGGCCAAAATGCAAAAAATTATAAAAACATCCCTATTACTTCCAATTTTTGTTTTATCTATTTGTTTTTCTGCAACTAATTCTTTAGCTGCAACACAAAAATTACCCACCTTTGTTCAAAACGCACTCTCAAAAAACAAAATTTCGTCTAAACAACTTGCCGTCAGTGTGCGTCCTCTCGATGGAGGAAAACTATCGCTTAATTGGCAAGCTGATAAAAAAGTCCTTCCTGCATCCACGGAAAAAATCATTACAACCTTAGCTGCTTTGGAAACATTAGGCCCTAATTGGCGATGGAAAACAGAATATTTGTCTCAAAATACCCTTGAAAAAGGCACGCTGGAAGGTCCTTTATACATTCGAGGCGGAGGAGATCCAACCTATGTTATTGAAAATTTATGGCGAGACCTTTCTGTCCTAAAAACTAAAGGTCTCAAAAAGATTAATGGTGATATTGTCATTGACCGATCTTATTTTTTAACAGATAAAAGCAGCGTTTCTTTTGGTTCTGATATCCAACGTCCGTATATGAAAGAGGCCGATGCAGCCCTTCTCAATTATCAGGCTGTAACCTTTGATATTGAGCCCGATCTAGAAAACGGTATTGCTAGAATCACGACAACTCCAGCACTAAAAGGATTAAGTGCTCCCGCGACAGTTAAGCTCACTAATACCCCCAAACAATGTATCGCTTGGCGTCAAGCACTGGATCTCAATCTAGACAATGAATGGAAACCCACCTTTAAGGGAGGCTTTCCTCAAAGCTGTCCTCCCAAAAAGCTTTCTTATATTATCAATGACCCCCAAAAGTATTGGGAAGCACTCTTAACTCCGTTATTTCAAGAAGTGGGTATTACTTGGAAAGGACAGGTAATTGAGGGCAAAGTCCCTGAAAATGCCAACTCTTTATACACTGCCTATTCAGAAGACTTGGTCCATATTAGTCGTCTAACTAACAAGTACAGCAACAATGTGTTGGCTCGTCACATTTATTTAACACTAGGTCTCAAAGCAAATGGGGCTTCTGAAGCCGCTGACTACGTTATGGCTCGCAGTGCTTTACAAACTTGGCTCACTCAGCAAGTTAAGGTTAAACCAGGAAAAGTTTTTGTTGATAACGGCAGTGGCCTATCGCGAGATAGCTACGTAACCGCAAGAGCAATGAATCAAATTATTGCCTATGGATGGCGTAGCCCCCGTATGCCAGAATGGGTCGCAACTTTCCCGGTTTCTGCAACAGACGGAACTATGAGAAAACGTAAAGTTGCTCCTGGAAATGCCTATATTAAGACAGGTTTGTTAAACGGAGTAAAGTCAGCTGCCGGTGTCATCCAAGCCAAAAGTGGCAGACGATATGCTTTTTTTGGTGTTGTCGAAGGTCAGAGAGCTACCTCCACTGATGCCCCGCTCGATGCTGTTATTCAATGGGTTTACCTAAGAGGATAGCGTAAACAAACTGTTTATAATTACGAGTTAACATTTTGTTTGTCATGAGTGTAGAAAATGACTTTTATTGAAAAATTACAAAAACGCTGGGCTGATAGCCAATCCCTGTTATGTGTGGGTCTCGATCCTGATTTTCATCGCTTGCCTAAACATCTCAAGGGCAAGGACTATGACTTTTATGAGTTCTGCACATCTATCGTTGACGCTACTGCACCATATGCTTGTGCTTTTAAGCCACAAATTGCCTACTTTGCTTCCCGTGGTGCAGAAGAACAACTTAAAGCCATCATTTCTTACATTCACGAAAATCACCCCACAATTCCTGTCGTTTTAGATAGCAAACGTGGTGACATTGGCTCAACGGCTAAACACTATGCCCGTGAAGCCTTCGTGCGTTTCAACGCTGATGCCGTAACGTTATCTCCGTACATGGGCTTTGACTCTGTTGAACCCTATCTCGAATATGAAGATCGTGGCGCAATCTTGTTGTGTCGTACATCCAACAAGGGGGGCAATGACATTCAAATGTTAATGTCTGACGGCAAACCTATTTACCAACATGTGGCTGCATTGGCTGCTGGCCCCTGGAATAAAAATGGTCAATTAGGTCTCGTGGTTGGTGCAACCTTCCCGAACGAAATCGCACAAGTGCGCCAAATCGTAGGCGATCTTCCTTTATTGGTACCTGGCGTTGGTGCCCAAGGCGGAGACATCAATGCTTGCGTCACTGCCGGTATCACTGGTAATAAGACAGGTATGATGATTAATTCCAGTCGCGCTATTTTGTACGCTTCTGCTGAAGAAGACTTCAAAGAAGCTGCCGCTAAAGTTGCTCGTGAAACTTGTGAAAAGATTAATGCCGCACGTAATCTTTAAGTTGTAAAGAAATCCGCTTTAGTTTTTTTACTTTTTTAACTGATCCCCATTTCTTAGATTAATAAAAGAAATGGGGATTTTTTATAAATTGAGTATGGAGAGCTTGGATTTTTCGGACACCAGAAATCCCAAAAAGCCATACTGCTCCTTGCCTTTAAGCAAAAAAAACACGCAGAGTTTTGCCCCTGCGTGCTTCACGTTATCATGATCGTGAATTAGTACTCAAACGTACCCTTTTCAACGATTTCACCATTGCGCATCATCACCTTGTTGCGAGACACAACGGTAGTCAATTCCATTGCATCGTTGAACAAGCAAGCATTAGCGCAACCACCTTCTTCAATAACACCTTGACCCGGCAAGCTCAATGCCTTACCAACGTTAGAAGAGATAAAGGTGATAGCTTGTTCAATCGGCATATTGTGCTCTGCGATCAAACGCTTAACTTCCGTTAAGTTACCGCTCACACCACCAACACCTAAACCAACCATTTCACCCTTTTCGTTAAAGCGGGGCACAGAACCATGGCCGTCTGTAGAAAGCGTGATATGCGTAGGATCAACACCAGCATCCAATGCCGTCATCACTGCGATAGCAGGATTGTCGAATGCACAGCTTGCACCCGTTGTGATATCCATGTAGCCACCAGCCTTAGCAAAGTCAACAGCTGCGTCAAAGACGTGACGGATACGACCACAGTGCGTCGGACGGATATGGCGAATCGGGAAGCCCTTAGCAACGATTTCCTTATACATATCGAAGCTGCCTGGGATATTGCCCGTATGAATGTGCAAGAAACCAATCTTACCAGCAATCATGGCGCCAACACGAATATCGGCCAATAAAGCCAACACTTGTTGCATCGTCGGGAATGAAGAACGATGATCACCCAAAGCAATCTTCACACCTAAGCATTCAGGCACAAAGAATAAGTCATCAGAAACCGACTTCGTCATCGTTGTGGGCGGATAGCGATAGTTAGATGTGTACATCCAAGCGCTAACGCCTTCACTCTTTAACCCACGAACCTTTGCGAGCAAGTTCGGAATAGAACGGGTCGTGTAGTCAGTACCAGAGACACCAACCAAAGAGGTCGTACCGCAAGCAACCAATTCAGACAACATGATTTCAGGAGTGCGGCTAACCGGACCACCTTCACCACCACCACCGGTGACGTGAATATGTTGATCGAAAAAGCCCGGCGTCATAATTTGCCCCTTGGCATCAATGACTTCCGTACCCGGCAAAGTTGAAGGAAGATCCTTGCCAATGGCAACAACCTTTTCAGCAACCATCAAAACGTCTTGTTCACCCAAGTCCTTCGGAGCAAACACACGAGCGTTTTTAATTAACAATGCCATAAAACACCCCTTTGAAATGAATAAAAAGTCTACCGATTCATAATCGGCACCATAACTGTTAATTGTAAATCCAATTGTTCAAACTTCGCTTTGAAAACTGATACTTTAATGATGGGAACGATATTCTTTAAGGGTCTTAACAAAAGAGCAAAAATCCTAAGATTTTTGCTCTTTGTTTTAAGCCTCCACTGCGTGCTTCGTTTCTTCTGGCACTCGAGAAACTAAAACCTTATCTACACGGCGACCATCCATGTCGACAACTTCAAAACGCCACCCTTCCCACATAACAACTTCACCGGTTGTTGGAATATGCTCCATAATCCAAATAATCATACCTGCTAACGTGTTATAACGACCTTCACTTTCTTGTGGCAAACTCTTTAGTTGCAGACGATCTTTTAATTCAGGCACTGCTAACATTCCATCGAGCAATAGCGAGCCATCTTCTCGTTCCACAATCCAAGAATCGTCTCCAAGTCCCGGCTTAAACTCACCTGCGATTGCCTCTAAAACATCTCGAGGACTCACGAGACCCTGCACTGTTCCGTACTCATCGACAACAATGGCCACAGGAATATCGTTATCACGAAAGTTTTCTAATAGCTCCAAACCTGTCAAAGTCTCTGGCACATAAGCAGCTTTTGCCATTTGACTGGTGAAATCAACCTTACCGTTTTCAAGCAATTGACGTAACAGAACGCGAGTCGAGCAAAACCCTTTAATGTCATCTAAAGAGCCGTCTGCAATAGGTAAACGGGAGTGTTGAGAGGTCACAATCTTACGAACATTGAGATCCGCATCATCTTGAAGATCGATCCACTCCACTTCGCTACGAGGTGTCATTAGCGTTGCAATGGTTCGATCATCCAGACGGAAAAGATTTCGAGCCATATCACGCTCTTGAGCTTCAATGACGCCAGACTCACTTCCCTCATCAATAACAGCGTGGATTTCTTCTTCTGTAACAGTTGGTTCTTGAGAATCAGACTTACCTGTTAATTTCAAAATAAGATTGGTAGAAACTGATAAAAGTTTCACAAACGGCGCCATCAAAATGGCTAAGGCATTAATGGGGCGAGCAATTTGGCAGGCAACGCCTTCTGGATTCATTTGACCCAATCGCTTAGGAACCAATTCTCCCAAAATAATAGAAAAATAAGTCACTAAAACAACAACCAATACTAGACCCAGTGTGTGAGCCGTTCCTGGTGCCACACCCCAGCTATCGGTTAACCAAGAAGCCACTGGTGTAGCTAAGGCTGCCTCCCCTACAATCCCAGACAGAATACCGATCGAGGTAATGCCCACTTGAATGGCGGACAGTGCTCGCGTCGGTTCCTCATTGAGTTGCATAGCAACTTTTGCTCCCTTATCTCCCTCGTCTTCTTTGACTTGTAAGCGAGCTCGGCGACTTGTTACCAAAGCGATTTCGCTCATGGCAAACGCACCGTTTAAAAGAATTAATGCAATAAGGCAAAAGATATTGAACCAATTGTCCATGTCAGTTAAACACTACGCGTTTTGTAAATACTTTAATAAACCAAGAAGTGCTCGGCGAATCGTCGCCTTTCGAACAGCTTGCCGATCGCCATCAAACACTTCTCGAACAACTGTTGGAGCGCTTCCACGCTCACACCAGGCTAAATAAACAGTCCCTACTGGCTTACCAGGCACAGCACCTCCCGGTCCTGCAATCCCTGTCACAGCAACGGCCAAATTAGCGTTTGAGTGCTTTATTGCTCCGAGCACCATTTCTGAAGCACATTCTTCAGAAACGGCTCCATGCACCTTTAAAGTTTGCTCATTGACCCCTAAAAGCGCCATTTTCGATTCATTACTATAGGTAACAAATCCGCGATCAAACCACTGACTTGAGCCAGCAATATCAGTGATTGTGAAACTAATTCCACCCGCTGTACAAGATTCTGCCGTGGCCAATAGTGCGTTTTTTTCTAATGCAACCTCACCTAATACTTTGGCAAGTTCCTGTAACTCACGATCCATAGCTCCTCCTAAATGAAGCCCATTACCCACTGAGCTAACCAAAGCAACAAGAGAGCATATAGCGCAGCGACCGCATCATCGAGCATGACGCCAACACCATTTTTCATTTTACGATCAAAGTAACTTGCTGGAGGCAGCTTCACGATATCAAAAAAGCGGAAAGCAACAAAAGCAGCAACTAACCAAGCAAGCGTTTGAGGCACAAGTGCCATCACTACCCAAATTGCGAAAACCTCATCGATCACAATAGAGCCGTGATCTTGAACGCCTAAATCTTTACTCGTTTCTTCACAGGCCCATGCTCCAACAACAAAGGTAACTGCAGCAATAACAAGCCATACCATGGGACTGACCCAAGGCATGAGCGCCCAATACACTAGCCACCCTGCTAATGTGCCCCACGTACCAGGTGCAGGACGAATAACACCGCTAGCAAAAAAACTGGCAATGATGTGACTGGGTTTTGAGAAGGCAAAACTTGCCGTCATTCTGACTTTATTAACTGGATTATTAGAGCTGTATTTTTCTAACATTATTTACTCTCGAAAATGATCAAAACCCTTAAAGTCAGCCTTTACCTCTAAGCCCTCTTTGTCAAAAAACTCAACGCCGTCACCAACCACTTCACCAATACGTGAAAGGGGTAAATGATTTAATTCGCTCCACTCTACAATGCGTGCACGATGGGAGGGTGAAGCAGTGAAAACCAGTTCGTAATCATCCCCTCCTGCCCACTGAGCCTGACGGCGACGTTGTTGATCAAATAAAGCTAAATCATCGCTGACCGCAGGAGCATCAATAAAGAGTTTTGCCCCTACATTAGATCGTTCTAGTATATGTCCCAAATCTTGCAACAACCCATCGGAGACATCTGCACAAGCACTGGCTACTTCACTCAATAGCGTCTGGCCTAACTGTACTCGCGGTGTCGGCAAATCCATACGGTTAGCCAAATACGGAGTGACTTTTTCAGACCAAACATGTGTTCTCATCATCAGTGCAGCGTAGGCATCACCCACAGTCCCACTGACCCAAATGTCATCACCTAATTGGGCACCTTGGCGCGTCAAAGCACGTTTTGTAACTTCCCCAAGTGCAGTAATTGTCATCGTAGAGGGCGCTCGGATATCGCCAACAAAAGTACTTTTTGTCGTATCACCGCCAAGCAAGGCGCATCCGTAAAGCTCTGCGGCTTGTTTTAGCCCAGCACTAAAACCAGCTAACCAAGCTTCATCTACTTCGGGTAAAGAAATTGCCAAGAAAAAGGCACGAGGAGTCGATGCGGCAGCTGCCAAATCGGACAGATTAACCGCTAAGGCTTTAAAACCGACTGTTTGAGGATTGGCATCGAGCAAAAAGTGAGTACCCAATGCAGTGGTATCAACCGTGATGGCTAAAGTTGAATCACCAACTTTAAGAATGGCGCAATCATCGCCAATTCCTTGAGAGGACCAGTGACTGGTCACTCCCAAAGAAAAAAATCGGCCGATGAGATCAAATTCTGACGGGCTAGTGCCCATAGGAATTACTTGTGTTTGATTTCAGTGGCACGAACATCGGCTGCCACCTTATCCAACACACCGTTTACGTAACGGAAGCCTTCGCTACCACCAAAGATCTTGGATAACTCCACAGCCTCATTGATGACGACGCGATAGGGAATTTCAATATGGTGCTTCAATTCGTACGTTGCCAAAAGCAAAACAGAACGTTCAACTAAAGACAAACGAGAAACATCGCGGTCGACATGAGCGCTATAAATGTCCTCAAGCTCGGCAATGTTATCGATAACACCGCTCAAAAGTTCAGTAAAGTGGGCTTTGTCGCAACGCTCAAAATCGCTCGCATCAATCGTGGCACCAGCAATGGGCTCACCGTCTTCACTCAAAATGCTCAAAAGCGTTGTATCAATGGTCTTGGCATCAAGGCCACTGACCAAATGTTCATAAATGCCCAACAATGCAAATTCGCGGGACAAAGAGCGAGCACCACGGCTCGGTCGATGGGGACGTTGTGCCATGCTTATTCCTCGTCTTCTTCAGTTTCAAACATAAATTCTTTGCCAAAATTGGCCATTTCGACAGCTACGCGAGCAGCATCCGTACCTTTTTCTTGCAAACGGGCCTTGGTTTGCTCATCATTTTCTGTCGTCAACACGGCATTAGCAATAGGTACATCCCACTCTAAACTGACTTGCATGATGCCAGAAGCACTTTCATTTGAAACAACATCAAAGTGATACGTTTCGCCGCGAATGACAGCGCCAATAGCAACCAAAGCGTCGTACTCACCCGTTTGACACATTTGTTGTAAAGCAAAGGGAATTTCCAAAGCACCCGGCACACGAGCCAAAGTAATGTCTTCTTCGACCACTCCCAAACGAGCCAATTCAGCCAAACATGCCTTCAACAAACCTTCACCGGCATACTCGTTAAAACGAGCTTGAACAATACCGATGCGAAGGCCGCGACCGTCTAAAGAGTTCTCGATGATATCCATGGACATCTTCTGTCTCCAGTTTTAATTCGTTACCAAAAAATAATTGCGCATATTGTACCGATTTTATGAGTACTTTCGCTTTTTTCCATCACAAAATCAGTCGATTGCGTTAAATTACATCAAAGACGCATACCACGAGCATAGGAATACGGTAACTCCACCGAGTCATCTCCTAACTCTAGAGCGGCACGCCACCCCCAATGAGGATCCAAAAGCATCATGCGACCCACATCAACCATATCGGCAACGCCTTGAACCAAAATGGTTTCTGCTTGGGCAGAGTATTTAATAAGACCACAGCAAAGCGTCGGCATACCTGTCTCAGCCTTAACGCGTTGAGCGTAGGGTAGCTGATACCCGTAAGCCACCTCAATTTTTTGCATCGGTGCTAAACCGCCTGCCGAAACATCGACAAACTCACAACCAAGTCGCTGAAGTTCTTTAACAAAAATAATGTTTTCTTCTTCGTTCCAACCGCCATCGATCCAATCAGTAGCAGAAACGCGAACACCGATCGTTAGCTCTGGAGCGGCTTGCTTGATGGCTTCAAAAACCATTAGAGGCAAACGCATACGATTTTCCAAAGAACCACCGAACTCATCTGTACGATGATTGGTAATTGGAGAAAGGAATTGATGCATTAAATAGCCATGTGCACAATGCAACTGGATACCATCAAAGCCAGCTTCTTGAGCGCGCAAAGCTGCCAAAGCAAAAGCTTGGATGACGGCGTCAATATCGTCCTTCGTCATGGCTTTTGGCACGCGATGGGCCGAACTCGTTGCAATTGCTGAAGGAGCAATAATATCCCAACCTCCGTCAGCTACATCGGCGTTTTTCCCACCCATCCAACAACTGGCTTTTCTACCGGCATGACTCAATTGAATAATCACCTTGGTTGAACGATCGACTCGACGCATAGCTTCAAGCATGCTACGCATAGCGTCTCGTTGTTCATTATTCCAAAGCCCTAAATCTTGCGGTGTGATTCGGCCTTCAGGCGTTACTCCTGTTGCCTCAACACAAACCAATGCTGCACCAGAACCAGCGAGCTTCCCGTAGTGAACTGTGTGCCAAACATTGGACATCCCGTCGGTGGCTTGATACATACACATCGGCGGAACAGAAATGCGATTTTTCATCTTCATCGCGCCAATTTGATAAGGGCTAAAAAGTTTTGTGCGCATCACTGCTCTCCTTATTGCGTACTATTGAAAGCTGGCGTTATTGTTGGTTTTGAACTGCCAACATTCGTTCTACATAACGAGCAATCGTATCGATTTCTACGTTCACTCGAGATTGAGGCTTTAAATGCTTTAACGTTGTAACTTCAACAGTATGCGGAATCAAATTAATTGAAACATCTGTGCCATCTTCAACATCAACAACTTCATTGATCGTCAAAGAGACGCCATTAATTGTTATCGAACCTTTATAGGCAAGGTAGCGACTCAAGCTCTTAGGAGTACGGACAACTAAATGCCAGCTTTCAGCCTTGGGCTCCATAACCATAACCGTTCCAACGCCATCGACATGGCCTGAAACAATATGACCATCTAAACGGTCACCCACGCGAAGCGCTTTTTCCAAATTCACTTCACCGAGCTTATTTAAACCATCAGTCTTAGAAAGACTCTCAGCTGAAACCTCAATTTTGAAACAATTGCCCTCAATAGCGACAACCGTCATACAAGCACCGTTGACAGCAATAGAGTCACCAACAGCAACCGAATCCAGTCCTAACGTCGGCGCTTCAATCGTTAAACGTGCACCGTCGCCCAAAACTTCGTGTTCACGAACGGTTCCCATGGCCTGAATAATGCCTGTAAACATGGTTTATGCTTCCTTTCTAACTAAAATTGTTCGCACATCTTGCCCAATTTTTTCGCTCGACAAAACGTGCCACGTGGTTAAATCATTCAAACTTTTAGACTCAGGCAATACAAAAGCACCTCGCCCTTGTCCTAAAAACTTTGGTGCCGTATAAATGAGCAACTCATCAACTAAGCCTAAAGTCATGAGGGCTCCATTTATAGTTGCCCCCGCCTCAACATGAACATCATTAATACTGCGACGAGCCAGCTCTTTTATCACGGCCTCGAGATCAACCTGCCCTTGAGCATTGGGTAAGCACAGAATTTCAGCCCCTCGTGCTTTTAGCACAGACACTCTATGCTCGGGCATGTGGGCACAGCAAATAAGAACCTGACCATCGTCAAACAAGCGGGCACTTTCTGGTGTCTTGAGTTCGCTGTCCAAAATCACCTTAAGCGGTTGACGCAAAGCCAAAGAGCCATTAAACCGCACATTCATTTGAGGGTTGTCTGCTAAAACAGTGCCAATTCCCGTGAGAATCGCACCGCAATAGCTTCGGTAGCGATGACCGTCATTACGAGCTTGAGGGCCTGTAATCCACTGACTCTCTCCATTAGGTAAAGCCGTAAAACCGTCCATGCTCATTGCAACTTTTAGTCTCACCCAAGGACGGTGCTGAGTCATTTGCGTCATAAAGCCAGCATTAATTTGCCAAGCTTCTTGTGACAAAACATCCGTCACAACCTCTATGCCTGCTTCTTTTAAAATCGCTACACCACGTCCTGCAACCTTGGGATTGGGATCTAGACACGCAATAACAACTCGAGCAACTTTTTCTTTAACAAGACGAAGTGCACAAGGCGGAGTCCGACCATAATGTGAACATGGCTCTAGGGTAACGTAAGCGGTTGCACCTTCAATCGTATAACCGCGTCGTTGAGCATCTTTAATTGCTTGGATTTCTGCGTGGTCACCACCCACGACTTGGGTAAATCCCTCGCCCAATACCAAACCATCTCGAACCAACACACACCCGACACTGGGATTAGGTGGACTAATGGGTCGAGCTAACTGCGCCAACTCTAGCGCCCTTTTCATCCATTGCGTATCGTTCATCAAGCTTCTCTAGCTACGTCTGCGAACTTCTTAACGTCCTCGAAATTACGATAGACACTAGCAAAGCGAACATAAGCAACTTTATCGAGCATGCGCAATTGCTCCATCACCAATTCGCCTAAACGATCGCTACGAATTTCTCGTTCACCTAAAGCTAACATTTTTTGCTCAATGCGATTAACCGCTTCATCAATACGCTCACGGGAAACTGGTCGCTTTCTCAGGGCCAACATCATTGAAGCTCTGAGCTTACGTTGGTCGTATTCACAACGTCCACCACCTCGCTTAATGATCGATGGCATGGACAGTTCCACACGCTCATAAGTCGTAAATCGCTTCTCACACTTTAAACAACGACGGCGACGACGAATGGTTGTACCATCCTCACTCGTACGAGAGTCAATCACTTGAGTTTGTTCGTGCTTACAAAACGGACAAAACATAACAGCCTCCGGCCAGCTTACTCGACACAATCGAGCATTAACCACAAGATATTGAGAAAAACCAACTTTTATTGTACGCCTTTCCCACTTCTTGTGGCTGATCAAATTGCATTCAACTCACTATTTTCTTTACTCTTGCAGGCGTGGATTCAGACTAAAAATGCCTTGCAAAACCGACATTCCCAAGACATGTGCTGCCATAGCTGTTCTCACTTGCAACCATGAAGCCGTATCCGGCAAATCCAACGCATCCACATCCAAGGCGTAAACCATAAACTCATAGCCATGTAAACGCGCATCAAATCCCGGAGGACAGGGGCCATCATAACCGCGATGCACCTCTGCGTTGCGCGTGTAGTCATTTAATGCCTCGACGCCAACAAATTTTTCAAAGGTTTTGCCTGTTGTTTCATCTCCAACACTGGCTTCACCCTTTTGAATTTCATTAACTTCAGGACTGACATTCCAGATTAACCAGTGCACAAAATCACGACGTGGTTGATCCTCTGGAATTTCACCATCCGCATTAAGAGCTTCACGATCTGTCGGAACATCTGGATCAATGCACGCAATAACCAGTGATTTTGTTCCTTCAGGTAAATTGCTCCACTTTAAATGTGGGTTAAGATTATCTGATAGAGCAAACTCACCATTGTTTAATCGCCCATAAGCACACTCTGGCGGAATCCATTGTCCATGCTCAAAATCATGACTAATCAACTTCATATGATTTCTCCTAAACTTCCAACCAAATCGTCACAGGACCATCATTGACAAGGCCCACTTTCATATGAGCCCCAAACTCTCCTGTTTGCACCTTAAGCCCAGACTGACGAATAAGCTTTACAAAAGCCTCGTACAAACGAAGCCCTACATCAGGGGCTGCTGCCGGCGTAAAGCTGGGACGCAATCCTCGTGATGTATCAGCAGCCAATGTGAACTGAGAAACAATTAAAAGCTCACCATTAACATCCGTAACGCTTTTATTCATTTTGCCGTTTTCGTCTTCAAAAATACGATAACCCAAAACTTTCTTGGCTAGTTTTTCGACATTTTCTTCCGTATCTTCTTTCTGAGCACAAACCAACACCAATAATCCTTTGTTAATGGCGCCAATGGTTTCTCCCTCAACCGTCACACTCGCTTCACTTACTCGTTGCAATAACCCTATCATTTTTTCCTCTCTCAACAAAAAAGCCAAGACATGCCGCTTAGGTGGACGTCTTGGCTTTTCTTTCGGCGGTAGTACCCGAGAAATTAATTAACCGTTACTTTCGCCCACTTACGCTTACCGACCTGCAAGACATAGGTGCCTGCTGCTAACTTCAAACCGCGGTCTGCAACGCGCTCACCGTCAAGACGCACACCACCTTGATCGATATTGCGGTTAGCCTCACCTACTGAAGCACAAAGGCCAGCCTCCTTAATCATCTTGCCAATACCAATTTCACCGTCTTGAGCTGCAACTGAGATCTCTTGAATATCAGAGGGCATTTCGCCAGCACGGAAGCGGTTATTAAACTCAGCTTCAGCAGCATCTGCAGCAGCTTCATCATGAAAGCGCGTAACAATTTCCTTAGCCAACATAACCTTGGCATCACGCGGATTGCGACCTTCACTGCATTCTTTTTTCAATTGAGCTAATTCAGCATTGCTGCGTAAGCTTAATAAGTCATACCAGTCCCACATCAAGGAGTCTGAGACAGACATCACTTTACCGAACATGTCGTTAGCTGCATCAGTGATACCGATGTAGTTATGCTTAGACTTACTCATCTTATTCACGCCATCTAAGCCAACCAACAAAGGCATTGTCAAAATACATTGCGGTTCTTGATCATACTGACGTTGCAACTCACGTCCAACCAAAAGATTGAAACGTTGATCGGAGCCACCCAATTCCAAATCAGCCTTCAATGCCACACTATCGTAGCCTTGCATTAAAGGATAAAGAAGCTCATGCATAGCAATCGGAGCGTTTTCAGCATAGCGCTTAGCGAAGTCATCACGTTCCAACAAACGAGCTAACGTATAACGAGATGCCAAACGAATCATGTCTGTGGCGGACATCTTGTCACACCACTCAGAGTTATAGCGGATTTCCGTCTTTTCGCGATCTAAGATAAGGCTAGCTTGATCCAAGTAAGTCTTTGCATTGACTTCAATTTGCTCACGAGAAAGCGGCGGACGCGTTACATTACGGCCAGACGGGTCACCAATAGCAGCAGTAAAGTCACCGATCAAGAAAATCACTTGATGGCCCAAATCTTGCAATTGACGCAACTTATTTAGTACCACCGTGTGACCGATATGAATGTCTGGTGCTGTCGGGTCTAAACCTAACTTACAGCGCAACGGCGTACCCGTAGCCATAGAACGAGCGAGCTTTTGTTCAAAGTCGCTTTCAACCAATAAAGTGTCTACACCGCGTTTGATGGTCTCCAACGCTTCTTTCACTTGCGCTGTGACTGGGTATTTCTTTTCCGATTCGCTCATGGCTTCCTCAAAAACTTTTACAAAAACAATCCGTTAAAAAGAAGGACTCACAGGCGATAACTAACTTTTAGGGTACAATACGCCTCATCTTCTTTTACCGTATCGGCTTATTTTAGTCTATCCAAGCTCTCAATGTCTGCACCAAGCGTTTTAGCAAAGAATTTACGCACTATTGGCTACGGGGTTTTAACTACCCTGCAGGCAATTGGTCGCGCATGGATAGCCCTTGTGCGCAGTCCTTATCAACGCGCTGCTCTTGCCGGTATCTGTACGGCACTTCCACTGTCTGTTGGTATCGCTGCTTATACTCTCAATCCTGATGATGAAGAGTACCTTGCTCGTGCTAATCAGCAAATGATTGAAACGGCTCTCCCCGTTCCTGCGATTGCTGAACGAATTACCGAGGTTGCAACTCGTCGTGTTGTAGTAACACACACGACTGTTATTCGTCGCAATGACACCTTAGGCTCCATTTTTTCTCGATTAAACATCGACGATAAAAATGCACTAAAGTTTGTTCGCCAACAATCCTTGGCATCGGCACTTTCTACGCCTCGAGAAGGTGTCTATGTTCAAGCCAAAGTTTCGCAAGATAAAAAACTTCAATCAATGAAGATTTTCTTAGAAGCTCGGGGACGTGACCAAGATGACAAAATGGTCACCATTACTCGATTAGGCGAAAAACTAACAATTAAAGCGACGCCATTTGTATATGACACTCGCCAAGCGATGGCTGGTGGTATTGTAAAAACAACTCTTTGGGAAGCAGCTCAAGACGCAGGCCTTCCAGACAATGTGATTGCCCAAATTTCACAAGCCTTTGAACGAAAGTTTAAAAACGGCCTTGCACTATCTGCTGGTGATGAGTTCCGTTTAATCTATGAGCGCAAGTTCTTAGAAGGTGACTTTGTTCGTACTGGAAAAATTTTGGCTTTAGCCCTAACACATGAAGGCCAAACAATTGAAACATTCTGGGCAGACGATGGCACTGCTGACGGTGGTTTTTATGGTCTTGACGGTGAAACCACGCAAATGGCTTTTATCCGCGTTCCCGTTGATGGAGCGCGTGTTACCTCTCGTTTTATGCCTATGAGACGACACCCAGTCACCGGCGTGTTACGTCCACATTTAGGCACCGACTTTGGCTCTGCAAAGGGTAATAAAATTTATGCAGCCGCTGACGGCACAATTACCCGACGACGCTTTGACCACGATGGCTACGGTCATTATCTCGTTATTACTCACGATAGTGAACGTACTTCACTTTATGCCCATATGTCTAAAATTGCAGACGGCATGAAGGTTGGCAAAAAAGTGAAAAAAGGCGATGTGATTGGATATGTTGGCGCAACAGGCCTTGCCACTGGCCCTCACTTACACTATGAACTTCGAGTGAACAACCGACAGGTAAACCCCTTAAAGGTTAAGTTCCCGGACAAAGACCGTTTAACGAACGAAGAGCTTGAAACGCTTCTTGCTCAAGCTCAGCCGTTAACAACACGTCTTGCACTCATTAATCGTATTCAGTCAGTTAAACCTCAAGAAAAGGCAGAAGCCATTGCTCAGGCTGCTACTGATAAGAATCCGCCAACTCAATCGAAGAAATAATGAGCATGACTCATCGTCCCACTATTTGCATTGGCATCATGTCTGGCACAAGCCTTGATGGTGCGGATGCTGTTGCATGTGCATTTGAAGAAAATAAGATCCGCTTTTTGGGTCATGAGTGTATGGGCTTTACTTCACAGTTACGTCAAACGCTGACTTCGCTTCTGACGCCTGGTAATAATGAGCTCCAACGAATGGGAGAAGCAGGAATTTTACTAGCTCATGTTTATGCCGACGTAACACAGAAGTTGTTAGATAAACTGCAATTAACTGCTAGTGAGATTGATAGTATTGGCGTTCATGGGCAAACCATTCGGCACTGCCCTCAGGATCATTTCACAGTTCAATTAAATAATCCTTCATTATTAGCTGAACTCACTGGTATTGACATTATCGCTGATTTTAGAAGCCGTGATATGGCTGCCGGCGGTGAAGGTGCCCCCCTTGTCCCTGCCTTCCATCAGGCCATCTTTGGCTCAAATGAACCACGGGCCATTGTGAACATTGGTGGCATTGCTAACGTTAGTTTCTTAACGCCTGAGTCTGTGACAGGTTTTGACTGTGGTCCTGGTAATACCTTATTAGACAATTGGTGTACCCAACAAACTGGGCACACCTTCGACAAAGATGGCGCTTGGGGCGCTATGGGTCAAATCGACGACGCGCTTTTACAAGCATTGATGGCAGACCCCTATTTTTCGCGCAAACCTCCCAAAAGCACGGGGCGAGAGTATTTCCATTTAAATTGGCTCAAAGATCGCTTTCCCAATATTGAGTGCCTTGCCCCGCAAGACGTTCAAAGAACCTTGGCAAAATTAACGGCCTATGGCATTAGCAGTGCCATTAAAAATAATGATCATTGCATCAAAGAGGTCTTTATTTGCGGTGGAGGGGCCTTTAATCCCCTCATCCTTGAGGACTTACGAAGTGAAGGACTTCAAGTCCATAACACGCAAGATTTAGGCGTGCATCCCATGCACGTTGAATCGATGGCCTTTGCCTGGCTTGCATATTGCTTCAGACAAAGAAAAGCCGGGAATCTCCCGGCTGTAACGCATGCGGCTGGGCCACGAATTTTAGGGGCCCTTTACCCTGCTTTCTAGACTGAGAAAGAAGAGCCACAACCACACGTTGTGACAGCGTTCGGATTGCGAATCACAAATTGTGCACCCGTTAAATCTTCCTTAAAGTCGATTTCTGCGCCCACCAAATATTGATAACTTAATGAGTCAATTAAAAGCGTAACGCCATCTTTTACCATTTGTGCATCGTCATCGTTGACCGTTTCATCGAACTGGAATCCATATTGGAAACCTGAACAGCCACCACCTTGAACAAAAACGCGCAACTTTAATTGATCATTGCCTTCTTCTTCGATCAGGCTTTTGACTTTTGCCACGGCTGCATCCGTAAAGTGAATCGGTTCCGGAGCCAACAATTCTTCGTTTTCTTGCATGATCAATTCCTTGAAACATTCAGTATGTGAAGTGACGATTATACGGCCTGTCATGTTCCTTGCAAAAGCGTTTTCCTCTTCCAAATGAACAATTTTTGCTTCAAGACGTGAAAATCCCTTATCTTCTGATAACTTTCAATATTCTTCAGCAAAAATTGAACCCAAGTTCATTAAAATTAACCTTAGTTGTTGCTAATGAGATTGATTGTGCCTACTGGTCTGTTTTCCCATCATTCGTGCTTTGAACACATCACTGATGAGCGAAGCCCCGAATCACCGCTAAGAATTGAGGCGATTGAAGAGCGCTTAGTTGCGAGTGGTCTTTATCAAGCGTTTGACCATATTGAAAGTCAACGCAAAGCCACAGAAGCCGATATTCTTCGGGCACATGATGAAAGTTATCTTTCATTAGTCAAAGAAAAAACTCCCCTGCTACCAAAGGAAATCGCTTATATCAGTGAAGACACAGCGATTTGCTCAGGCTCACTTAATGCTGCTTTTGAGTCGGCAGGATGCGTTTTAGACGCCGTTGACCAAATCATGAGTGGCAAACTTCGTAATGCATTTTGTATGGTTCGACCTCCTGGTCACCATGCGCATCGCAATGGTGCAGGTGGTTTTTGCATCTTCAATAATGTTGCAATTGCCGCTCTTTACGCTGTAGAGGTTTTAAAACTTAAACACGTCGTAATTATTGATTTTGACGCTCATCATGGCGATGGGACTGAAGACATTGTGAAAAATCGAAAAGATATTGATTTCTTTTCGCTATTCCAAGAAGGCATTTTCCCACATGTGGGAGGCGGCTTTTCAGCCAATAATATTCACAATGAAGCCTTATCTCCAGGAGCAACAGGCGACGAAGCCTGCGAAATTATCCGTAATGTCTGGGAACCCATCATCCAAAAGCTTCAACCTGAATTGATTTTAATTTCAGCTGGCTTTGATGCTCATGCCAATGAAGTCATGGCCCAATTGGATTTTTCTGATTTAGATTATGCGCATATGACGCGCATCATTGATGACATTGCCCACGCAGTCTGTCAAGGACGTATTGTCAGTGTCTTAGAAGGCGGCTATGAGCGACGAAGTCTTGCTCGCTCAGTTATTGCTCATATCCGTACATTAGCTCACCTTTAGTCGCTTTAATCACCATGGAACTTTTCTCCTCAAAACACTTAAAAGAAGGCGTTAGCAAAAAAGAAATATGGGCTTGGTCGGCTTTTGACTTTGCTAATTCCGGTTATACAACCGTTGTTTTAACGGCTGTTTTCAATGCTTACTTTGTAGGTGTTATTTGTGGGAATGCCTCTTGGGCGACACTTTTATGGACAACAGTCATTGCAGCAAGCAACATTCTTTCGATTGTGTTGATGCCTTTTATCGGTGCGGCAGCAGACCTTAAAGCTAATAAAAAATTCTGGGTTATTTTAATGAGTCTCTTGTGCATTTTTGGCACCTTGGGACTGTACTACACAGGCGATGGAAGCATTTTTCTCGCCGTTATCATGGTGATTATCAGTAATTTTGGCTATAACGTCGGCGAAACCCTTAATTCAGCCTTTTTACCGGAACTCGCTCCGTCTGAGTCTTTGGGGAAGGTCTCGGGTTGGGGATGGAGTTTTGGCTATTGTGGAGGTCTTTTAACACTTGGGATTAGTTTAGTCATTGTTAGCATCATGCAAGCCAATGGCGCACAAGCCCAAGACTATGTCCCTTACACAATGTTGGTCACTGCTATCGTCTTTTTGATTGCTGCAACGCCATTGGCTCTTTGGCTCAAAGAGCGTGCAACGCCTCGCACACATGCTCGATTCTTAACGTTGGTCAAAGAATCTCAAGCATCGTTAGTCACAACATTTAAGTCATTGCCACAACACAAAAACTTTGCTTATTTAGTTGCAAGTGGGCTCTTTTTCCAAGCCGGCATAGCCGTAGTTGTCACCCTAGCTGCTATCTATGCCAATCAAGTGATGGGTTTTAGTGAAGCTGAAACCATTTTCATGGTATTGCTCGTCAATATCACTGCGGCTATCGGTGCTTTTGCATTCGGCTATATCGAAGACCGCATTGGTCACAAATACGCTTTAATGCTCACACTTGTTGTGTGGTTAGGCATGATTGGTGTTGGGTATTTTGCCGAAACAAAACCTGTGTTTTGGATCGCTGCTAACCTTGCTGGTATTGCAATGGGGTCTAGCCAATCCGCAGGTCGAGCCTTAGTGGGTGCCTTAGCCCCCAGCTCTCAAACCGCGGCATTTTATTCTTTCTGGAATATGGCCTTATGGGTTGCCAATATCATCGGTCCAATGACCTACGGGATCCTAACTTGGGTTACCAATAATGACCATCGTTTTGCCTTATTGGCAACAGGGATGTTCTTTGTGATAGGCCTTATGCTACTCGTACCGATTCAACTCAAAAAAGAGCCTAAGGCCGAAAATATTTAACCAAAGAAAAGAGGGGGAAAACTCCCCCTCGGCTTTGACTAAACTAAATATCGCGATCTGCGTAAGGATTATCAAAACCTAACTGCATTAGCGCCTTAATTTCCTTTGTCTCCATCACTTCGGCTTCTTCGTCATTCATGTGATCGTAGCCGTGAGCATGCAACGCCCCATGAATGAGTAAATGTGCCAAATGCTCTTCAAAGGACTTTTCTTGCTCTTTGGCTTCACGCACCAACACTGGCACACAAATAGCCAAATCAGCAATCGCTTCAGGTTCGTGTTGATAGTCAAACGTTAAAACATTTGTCGCGTAGTCTTTATGGCGATATTGACTATTCAAAGCAAAGCCTTCATCTTCGTCAACAAAGAGCACATTTAACGTTGTATCGCGCTCAATACAAGCCTCGATCCAAGTACGCATTGTGTCTTCGCTCGGCAAGTCAAACTCGCCATTTTCCATAAATTGAACCGTTAATTTCGACATTTTTAATCTCGATGATGTTCGTTACGTTGTGCCTCGCGCTCTTGAGCTCGTTTTTCATCGGCCTTGGCATAGGCTTGAACGATACGAGCCACTAACGGATGACGCACAACGTCAGCAGCCGTAAAGTAAGTCATCGCAATACCACGGACACCAGCCAACACATTTTGTGCCTCAACCAAACCAGAGCGTGTTCCTCGAGGTAAGTCAATCTGTGTCACGTCACCCGTGATCACGGCCTTTGAACCAAAACCAATACGCGTCAAGAACATTTTCATTTGTTCTGGCGTGGTATTTTGCGCTTCGTCCAAAATGACAAAAGCGTTATTTAAAGTACGACCACGCATATAAGCGAGAGGCGCAATTTCAATCGTTTGACGTTCGAGTAAGCGTTGCGTCTTATCAAAGCCTAAAAGATCAAACAAGGCGTCGTAAAGCGGTCGTAAATAGGGATCCACCTTTTGAGAAAGGTCACCCGGCAAAAAGCCCAAACGCTCCCCTGCTTCCACGGCAGGACGCGTTAAGATAATGCGCTCGACTCGATCACGCTCATAAGCGTCAACGGCAGCTGCTACGGCTAAATACGTCTTACCCGTACCCGCCGGCCCGATACCAAAAGCAATGTCATGATCCAAAATGGCTTGAATATAGTCATTTTGACGCGGGGTGCGACCTTGTAACTCTCGACGCTTGGTATGAAGAGTGGGGGTATTGACAGAGTCCCCATCAAGCTTTTTAGCTGCTTCACCCACGAAATAGAGTTGAACGTCATCTGTCGTTAATTCGCCATCTAATTGCGGCACTTTAGCCGCAAATGCCTGGATTGCAGCAAATGCTTCGCGTGCTTTTTGTGTTTCACCTGCAATTCGGAAATTGTGGCCACGACGAGAAATAGAGACATCCAAAATCATTTCGATTTGGCGCAAATTCGCATCCATAGGACCAACTAAAGCAGCGAGATCTGAATTTTCCAAGTCCAAACTTAAGGACAAAACCTTTTCTTCACTACTCATTGCTGTTAAGCCTCACCTTGAACCAATTCGCCACCTAAGGTGTGTGGGAAGACGTCTGTAATCTTTACCAATACCATTTGATCAGTAAGGCTCACATCACCCTTAAAGTTCACCACACGATTATTATCTGTACGAGCAGACATCATGCCTTCACCACGACGAGCGGGTCCTAAAACCAAAACGCGTTGCGTGGTCCCTAACATGGATTCAGAAATCTCATGAGCCTTCGCTTCATTCTTGGCTTGCAACAATTGCAAACGCTTTAATTTCAACTCTTGCGGCGTATCGTCAGGCAAGTACGCTGCGGGCGTTCCAGGACGGCGGCTATAAACAAAAGAGAAGCTTGCGTCAAAGCCCACATCTTCCATCAATTGCATCGTTGCATCGAAGTCTTCTTGTGTTTCGCCAGGAAAGCCCACAATAATGTCCGTTGCAATGGCAATATCGGGACGTACAGCACGCAAACGACGAATGATGGACTTGTACTCCAACACCGTATAACCACGCTTCATAGCGGCCAAAATACGATCAGAGCCCGATTGAACTGGCAAGTGCACGTGATTAACCAATTTATCAATCTTGCCGTAAGCATCAATCAAACGTTGCGTAAAGTGCTTCGGATGAGAAGTCGTGTAACGAATACGTTCAATACCATCAATTTCAGCAACGTACTCTAAGAGCATTGCAAAGTCTGCAATTTCACCATCAGGTGTCTCACCACGATAAGCATTAACGTTTTGCCCTAAAAGCGTTACTTCCTTCACGCCTTGTGCAGCAAGCTTAGCCACCTCTAATAAAACATCCGTCAAAGGACGAGAAATTTCTTCACCTCGCGTATACGGAACCACGCAGTACGAGCAGTATTGGCTGCAACCTTCCATAATGGAAACGAAGGCACAAGCACCTTGTGCATGGGGTTCTGCTAAGTGATCAAACTTTTCAATTTCGGGGAAAGAAATATCCACTTGGGGCTTTTTCGTTTGCTCACATTTTTCAATCATTGCCGGCAAACGATGGTACGTTTGAGGACCAAAGACAATATTGACATGCGGAGCACGAGAAAGAATCTTCTTGCCTTCTTGGCTAGCCACACAGCCACCCACAGCAATCAACATATCGGTTTTCCCGGCCTCTTTCTTAGCTTCACGAACGCGTCCCAAATCAGAGAAAACTTTCTCTTGGGCTTTTTCACGAATAGAGCAGGTATTAAAGACGACTAAATCAGCTTCTTCGACTTTATCTGTGAGTTCATAGCCAGATTTTTCTTTTAAAAGATCGGCAATTTTTTCAGAGTCGTAGTCGTTCATTTGGCAGCCAAAGCTGCGAAGGAATAGTTTTTTCGCGGTCACGGTTTTCATCCGGTGCACAAAAAGATAATTGTTTGAACAATCATCGGGTTAGACAAATAGAATCAGACGTAATGATACACGTTAGTGCTCATTACCTGCGAGAGATTAGAATTGATACGAATGCTCTAGATAGACTAAGGCCCCAACGATCGTCACCGTTGAGGCCTTATTTTTATCTAATCAGTAAATCTGAAATTTACAGAATCAGATTAGAAGTTGTGCGTCAAACCAAAGACTGCCTGTGCACCCTTGATATCGGCCATTTCAAACTTCTTGGTATCGACTTCGATAGCAACGTCATCAGCCGTAGAATAACCCATACCGCCGTAGACATACGTACGCTTGCTCAACGGATACGTATACATCGTACCAACAATCACAGCCTTAGACTTGGCATCACCAGCCTTGACCTTACCATAACCAGCCGTGACTTCGAGGTTACCACCAGCTAACGGAGCCTCTGCACCAACTGCAACACCCCAACGGTTGCAATCGTCAATACCCGGGTCATAGTAGTTACCAGCAACATAAGCCTTCAAGACACCAAAGTCATAATTAACACCGGCAGTCAAGTTCAAGGAGTCATCTTGATCCTTAACGGAATCAGCCCAATCTTCTGTACTGACAAGCAAACCAGCTCCGAGGGGGCCCCATGAACCTTCGAGACCTAAACCATAGTAACGATTCACATCAGAAGAACCTTCACCCTTAACACCCTTGATGATGTCAGCTTCGCCATCACCCAAAGAAGCCATAGCAGAAAGCTTCACACCTGCAAACACAGGAGAGGTATAGGCAATAGAGTTAGCTTCGCGAGAAGGATCAGCTACATAGAAGATGGTGCTAAGATCAGCGATGTCGCCGTAGCCCGTGCCCGTAGCAACCAAGTCACCCAAGCCATCAAGAGAGCCAGAGCCTGCATCCAAGCGACCAAAGCGACCCATGTGCAACGTACCATAGTCCGTAGCAACATAGAGACGAGATTCACGATCGAACAAGCTCGTAGAGGCATTCTTATCTGCCTTAATACCTTGTTCTAATTGGAAACCAACCTTAACACCTTCAGAAATGTCTTCAACACCCTTCAAACCAATGCGGGACGTGGAGTTACCACCAGACTTCATTTCATAGTTGTCAGACTTCAAGGTATCCAAACCAGACTTGTGGAAGTCGATTTCAGTATGGGTATATTGGAGACCCAAGTCAACCTTACCGTAGAGGGTGACGTCAGCAGCCAAAGCGGAACCAGCAAATGCGCCCAACACGGCGACAGCAGCTAAAGTTTTTTTCATGATGTACTACCTTTTTGTATAAGAAAGTTTCCCTCTCAGGGGAAAACGCAGAATTGTTCTGCCTAAGTGGCATTGTTGCTCGAATCATTTCTAATAGTCAACCATATTGGGGTGTGCACCTATATGAAGACACCAAACACAACTACATCAAAAAACAGCATATCCAATTGATTATTAATGACTTTCAATAAAAACAACTTTAAAACTGCATATGTATCTTTTTTACAACACACTTCCGTAACTGGTTTATTTGCTTTTACTTATTTGATGATGGATGTTTTCTGTGATTTGTACTTCCCGTCACTGTTTGCCAGTGTAAACTTACACTGCCGAATTACAATATTGAAGTTCTTTTCTTTGAAATTCCCGGATTTGACTTATGCCGTTAGTTATCGATAGCAATGAGGGAAGCTTTCGCCTCAACTACTTGTTTAATCGTATTGAACGAAGCTTCGACAAACGTGAAAATTGGCACATCTTCTATCAAGATGAGGCTGACCCTTTGGGCACGCTTTTTGGTTTAACGGTACACCGTGACAAACTTTATGTTGTCACAAGCCTTGGGCTATTTGCTTCTGACTTAGATAGTCCTAACTTTGAAAAGGTTTGTCCCCAAAGGAAAGGGGAAGACTACGTTGATATTGAAAGCTTTGGCAATATGCTTTACGCCTGTACCAACAAGGGCATTTATCAAGCTGCCTCGGGTGCTCGTTGGCGTATGCGCTACGAAGGCTCTACCTGCGGACACTTTTTCTCTTTATTGTCCTTTAATGGAGCTTTATTGACAGCTTGTGAAAAGGGCATTTATGTCGCAAGCCAAGAAGGTCGTTTTTGGCATCCGCGTTACATCGGAAAAGATTTCGGTATGTTTGTTGCCATTGATGCAAGAGATGGCGTTTTATATGCACAAACCAACAAAGGATTTTGCGTGAGCCACGACAACGGACAGCACTGGGAAACGCATCCGCGCTTAGTTGGGCCTTGGACCAATGCAATGGGAGGCTCAATGATTTTTGAACCCCGTAACAAGAAAAACACATCTAAGAATAAATAATTTTCTAGAAATTTTTGAGGACAAGCACCATGTTAGAACGCTCTTATGGTCGTCAAACGCACGAAATGCGACCGGTACGTATCACAACCCATTACACGAAACACGCCGAGGGCTCTGTGCTCATTGAGGTAGGCGAAACCAAAGTTATCTGTACGGCATCTGTGACTGAAGGTGTGCCTCGTTTTATGAAAGATAAACCTGAAGGTTGGGTTACAGCGGAATACGGTCTTTTACCCCGTGCTACACACACGCGTTGCGATCGTGAAGCTGCTAAGGGTAAACAATCTGGTCGCACTCAAGAAATTCAACGTCTCATTGGCCGTTCCATGCGCGCTATTGTTGATCGTACGAAAATTCCTGGCTTTACGATCCAATTGGACTGTGATGTTATTCAAGCCGACGGTGGCACGCGTTGTGCCTCTATTACGGGTGCTTGGGTAGCTTTGGCTTTGGCCGTTCAAACCATGATTGAAAAGGGTCAAATCGCTGAGTCACCATTGAAGGGACATGTCGCAGCTATTAGTGCTGGCATTTATGATGGAACCCCCGTTGTGGACTTGGATTATCAAGAAGATAGCCACTGTGGCACTGACATGAATTTTGTGATGACCTCTGATGGTCGTTTTGTTGAAATTCAAGGAACTGCAGAAGGTGAACCCTTTAGCCAAGAAGAAATGAATACGATGACACAGTTGGCTAAAGATGCCATTGCTCAACTCATTGAAGCACAACGTCAGGCCCTTGCTTAAAGGATAAATTTTATGAAAATCGTTCTCGCTAGTAACAATAAAGGCAAGCTTCGTGAGTTCAATCGTTTACTTGAACCATTAAATGTTGATGTGCATCCGCAAGGTGAATTTAATGTTGCCTCTGCTCCAGAACCTTACGGTACATTCTTAGAAAATTGTTTAACGAAAGCACGCCATGCCGCCCGTGAAACGGGATTGCCGGCCATTGCTGATGACTCTGGTATTTGCGTTGATGCCTTGGGTGGATTACCCGGAGTTTTATCTGCTCGCTTTGCTGGTGAGCCCTCTGATGACGCTAAAAATAACGCTCTTTTGATCGAAAAATTAAAAGGTCAAACGAACCGTGCAGCTCACTACACTTGTGTCTTAGTTGCCGTTCGTCATCCCGAAGATCCTGAACCCATCATTGCAGAAGGTCGTTGGTATGGCGAAGTCATTGATGAACCTAAAGGTGACGGTGGCTTTGGTTACGACCCATATTTTTATCTTCCCAATGAAGGTAAAACGGCTGCAGAACTGACCACAGAAGCGAAAAACGCCATCAGCCATCGCGGCCTTGCCATGGTGAAATTAATCGAAGAAATGAAGCGTCGTTGGGCATTATGATCGCTAAAGACATCCCACTCTCGCTTTATGTGCACTGGCCTTGGTGCGTCAGAAAGTGTCCTTATTGCGACTTTAATTCGCACGCTCTTCCTACTTGCCAAACCGAGGCGACGCGAACCTACATGTCGGCCCTCATTGCCGACATGAAGGCCAGTCGTACATTAATTGAAAATCGCCCTCTAAAAAGCATTTTCATTGGGGGTGGGACACCTTCATTGATCCCTCCACAAGCCTTAGAAACTTTCTTAAACGAAGTTGCCAAGACGTACCAACTTGATTCAAATATCGAAATTACGATGGAGGCCAATCCCGGCACCATCGATAGCGAACACTTTCAAGCTTATCGTTCGGCGGGCGTTAATCGCCTATCGATGGGAATTCAAAGTTTTAGTGACGATAAACTTAAGCGACTAGGTCGTATTCACAACCGAACCCAAGCTTGGCAAGCCATTGAAATCGTCCACCAGTGCTTTGACAACTTCAATTTGGACGTGATGTATGCATTACCGTCACAAACGCTCTCTGAGCTCGAATTTGACCTCTCAGAAGCACTAAAGGCCGATAGCACGCATTTGTCTTTTTATCAGTTAACGATCGAGCCCAATACGATTTTTGCCAAAAAGACACCAGAAAATATTCCCGATGAAGATGTTTGTGCTCAAATGCAAGAGACTGTTGTGAACACGCTTGAATCTCACGGTTTTGAGCACTATGAAATCTCTGGTTACGCAAAACCAGGTCATCGCTGTCAGCACAATTTAAATTATTGGCAATTTGGGGACTACTTAGCCTGCGGAGCCGGCGCGCACAGCAAAATTACAACAAAAGACGGAAAAATTTTACGAGAAGTTCGTTACGCGCAGCCTGACAGTTTTATGCGTCATGCGCTCAACGACTCCGCTATTAGTCAATCCCACTTAGTTGATCGAGAAGAACAGGCTTTTGAATTTATGTTAAATGTTCTTCGCCTCAAAGAGGGTGTTAGCATTGATACACTGTTAGAAAGAACAGATTTGACATTAAAAGATATTGAAAATGCCGTGAAAAAGGCTCAAAGTTTCAAATTAATGCCAGATCCGCTAAACCGCATTGTGGCTACTGAAACCGGCTGGAACTACCTCTCTGACTTACAAGAGCTCTTTCTTTAACCGCGACGAAGTCCCACAAGCTTAATTTGGGAGGCTTTGTATGCATCCGATTATTCAACTTCTCGGTGGCATTGCCCTTTTACTATGGGGCACCTACATGGTAAAAACTGCCATGTTGCGCACCTTTGGTTTAGCCTTAAGAGACGTACTTTCTCACCAATTACAAAACCGTTTTAAGGGCTTTATTGCTGGCTTTTGTCTCTCAAGCCTTTTGCAAAGCTCAACTGCTGCCACCCTTTTGGTTGCAGGCCTTCAATCCGAAGGCGTTGTTACAACAGCCATTGCCCTAAGCGCCATTATGGGAGCTGACTTGGGAAGCGCATTCATTGCGCGCATCCTAAGCTTTAACATTTCTGCCTTTGCTCCCCTTTTTATCATGGGTGGGGCCTTTTTCTTTTTCTACAATACCCCAAGAAAACGTTCTGGCCAATTTGGACGCATTCTTTTAGGCCTGGGCTTCGTTATGATGGCATTGGCGCAAATCATTGCCTCCACCCAACCACTTCGCAATAGCACTGAATTTATTCCGATCTTCCAGACGCTTGCCGATATGCCTCTCCTGGCCATGTTAGCTGGCTCTTTGTTGGCACTGGGATGCTTTTCTAGCCTAGCCGCTGTTGTCATCACCCAAGGCCTATTAAGCGCAGGCGTATTACCCGTCTCTACGGCTTTATGGATCGTACTAGGCGCAAATATCGAAAGTACTGTACTCGCAGTCATCACAACGTTGCCTGTTGGCCATCTTGGACGTCGTGGACCAACTGTCAATGGACTTTATCGCTTAAGTTTTATTGTCCTTGGAGCCCTGTGCCTAACATTAGTTGCCCCTCTTTCAAGGTTCTTTACAAACATCCCTGACGCTGCAATTTACTTTCACTTAGCGTTTAATACTGCCAGTGGCATCACGGGTTTACTTTTTATTGCCCCGATGGCGAAGTTGGCAGAAAAACTGTTACCCAACCCTTCCCAAAATACTTTGATTCCTCGATCTGCAAAAAATCTGTTTGTTAAAGAAAACTTTGTTTCAGCTTCCGTCTCACTCGATGTCGCTCGTCGTGAACTGGGTCAAAGTACAAAAGAAGTTCAAGACTTTTGGAATTCAACTGCAGAACTTCTTAACCGCAACCCTGAAGATGGGTTAATTTTGCAACTGATCGATCGGGAAAACTATATCCGCAAACACTGTGAAACCATCAGTTTGTTCTTATCACGTGTTATTCAAGAACCCTTAGTGCAAAAAGAAGCAATCCTTTGGCAAAACTTAAAAAGCGTTAACGGTTCTCTCAAGCTTACGCTTTCTGTCATGGACAGAGTAATAGAAGTGTTAAGAGAGCAAAAATGCGCCAAAAATAAGGACTTTAGCCCTACGGGTTTAAAGGAATTATTGCTGTACCACGAACGAGTCTCTCAGTGCTTGGTGATCTTGCGAGCCATTATTGATACTCAAGATGAAGCACAAAGAGAAAGACTAACTCAACAACTTAGAGAAGAACGCAATAACGCTCTTAAAGGTGGTTTGAGCTTGACCCAATCTCATATGCAGCGAGTAGCCATTGGCATTCCTAGCGCCATCGAAACGAGTGCCCTACACCTTGAGTTGCAGTCATTATTTAATCGTCTTTGCGGCACAATTTATAGCGCCGTCAGTGTAGAAATGGATATCACTGATACTGTTAGCTATCTGGCCCAAAAGAACTAAGTAGAACAGTTTCGAGATTTAGACAAGGAAAAACATCCCAATAGAAATTCTGGGAAATGTTAATGGGAGTAAAGGAAGATACTCTAGAAACAAAAAAGAGCTAACCGAAGTTAACTCTCATTTCAGATGATGGTCGGGGCGGCGGGATTCGAACTCGCGACCCCTTGCACCCCATGCAAGTGCGCTACCAGGCTGCGCTACGCCCCGACATCAAGGATTGAAATATTACACGAAAGTTTTTTTATTTTCAAGAAACTCCGCCTATATTTATACCATCGAGTCTATCGTCACTTCTCTTGCAAAAAGGGACCAATATATCTATTGATCCCTTTGAGCTTGCTCATCAATCTTATTTCTTATTCCACAAGAAAGGAGCAATGTGTGTTAACGACTGTTGTTGCGATTTAGGAACTTTCATTCCGATTGTAAAAGTCGGTCTTTGTCCTGGCAACGGTGGCACAGCCAAACGAGGTTTATCCATTTGTCCCACTGCAGCAGGCTTTTCTCGTTGCACATTCGACTGAGCTTGTGAGTTCACCGGAGGTGTGGGTAACGGCCTGTCGGTATTGAGAAAAGCATCAACAGAAAGTTCTGTTTTTGGCTCAATCGTTTCAGTTGTTACCTCAACTTGCTCTGGCTCCTGCAAACCTTCAATCAGGCTTGGCTCAGCCAACGGCAATGTTTGTTCTTCAATCTTATTAACGCTCTCTTGCACTACTTCATCTGCAACCGGATCGGCCATTGCTGAGTCAGCAATCGCCTCTTCCTGCACACTCTGTAAATGGTTTTGAGCATTATCACTATCAGCACCAAAAGCACCTAAATCAAATGTATGAGGGGCTAACGTTTCCTCGATCGTCTCTTGGCTCATTTGTGTCTCGAGCACCGTCTCCTCATTTTTAGCGTGCGCATCGTAGGCCGCTATGACACGGAGATCTTCAGAGACGAGGGAAAAATTTGCGACCGCTTCCTCCTGTGCTTGATCGAATTCAAACACAGAGGTTTGAGTTTTAGATTGTGGTTGATTTTGTGCCGTCAAAAGCGCGCGAATAGCACGCAATTCTTCCAAAATGGGCGACATATCAGTTTGTACGACAACTTTCTTAGTTTCTACAACAGGCAAAGGGCTACCTGCCTTTTCATCAAGGATTTCACGTGCCTTGTCTTGTACTTGTAATTCGTGAATCTTATTACGAGCTCCCAAAATCGTATAGTGCTCTTCGTACAACAAATGTTGAATTGTACGAATCAGCGCTACGTCCTCTGAACCGTAATAGCGACGATTCCCACGTTTTGTTGGGCGCAATTGTGGAAACTCTTGCTCCCAAAAACGTAATACCGACGGATTCACTCCAATTAACTTAGCAACGTCCCCAATGGGCAAAAAACTCCCTAAAAGCTCCTCATCTGGAGCTTCTAGTTCCGTGAGCTCAAATGAACTCGGCTCGCTTTCGAGCATGCGAACGGGTTCCTCAGAAGCCATCTTTTGCCTCCTGATGGTTAAATTTCAGCGTCTTCTTTCAAGGAAGGATGTGTCTTTGCGACGGCTTCCTTTAACTTTTGGCTAGCATGGAAAGTAACCACTCGACGAGCTGTAATGGCGATTTCTTCACCGGTCTTCGGATTACGACCGGGACGTTGCGATTTATCTCGCAATTGGAAATTACCGAAGCCGGAAAGCTTAACTGCACGACCGCTTTCCAAAGCCACACGAATTTCATCAAAGAAGGCGTCGACCATAAATTTGGCCTCACGCTTATTCATCCCCATGCGGTTAAAAAGCATCTCAACCAAATCGGCTTTCGTCATCGTTTTCGTATTATCCATCTCGATCTCTCTTGGATTAGCAATTTCAATGATGTTCGATTGTATCAAAGAAAAACTTTTGCTTTGATTTTATTTATATTTTTATTCACGGCAAAAGCCCTAAGAGAATTCAAAAGCGTCTTCTCTTAAGGCTTGTTACCGCTCAAGCTCTACTATTGACGCAAGGTTGCCCCAGCAGCTTCCAATGCTTCGATTGCAGCCTTTAGAGCTGCATCAGCATCGTCACCAGAGAAGGCTTCTTCAGTTGGTTGTAAAACCAAATGGAACGCCATACTGGCTTCAGCCGGCTGACCGTCTTCAGCAGGTTTATGATAAAGGTCAAATAAACTCAAAGACTCAAAGCTCTTTAAGCGAGCATCGGTTTGAGCAGCTTGTTCAACAGCAGCTTGCAACTGATTAAAGGTAACCGTTGAGGGCACCACAACACTAATATCACGCAGTACCGGTTGGAACTTACTCACAGCCTTATGCCAAGGCACCATGGTCTTCAAAATCGGTTCGACATCAAGTTCAAACACGATCGGAGCGTGCGGCAAACCGTACGTTTGTTGCAACTTCGGATGCAATTCACCCACAAAACCAATTTCTTGACCATTGAGCACCACTGCAGCACTACGTCCCGGATGTAAAGCAGGGAAGGTCTTTGCAACAAATTGAGCATTAAGCGGTGCCAACAAACGTTCAACATCGCCCTTGGCATCATAGAAGTCCACTCCACGAGCCTTAACTGCCCATTGTTCACCCATGGCGTCGCCATAGAGAAGACCAGCCACACGCACGGGTTGACAAACGCCCTTAACACTCCACTCGGTCGTAACGACAGAGTCATCATGCATAAAGACACGACCCACTTCGAATAACTTGGCTGAGGTAACCTTACGATTGAGGTTGTACTTCAAAATATCAACTAAACCACCAATCATTTGGGAACGCATAACGGACAATTGGCTTGCAATCGGATTCAATAAACGAATCGGATTGGTGTTGCCAGCAAAATCCTTTTCCCAATCTTCAGGTACAAAGCTAAAATTCACCAACTCTTGGTAGCCAAGAAGAGCCAATTGACGACGAAGATCATGCGCAGTACGAGTGTCTTCTGCACGCATCTTCATTGCAGCACGTGCCATGGGCGGAACGTCAGGCAACTTTTCGTAACCTACTAAACGAGCAACTTCTTCGATTAAATCTTCTTCGATTTCGATATCAAAACGATAGCTTGGGCTCTTGACACTAAAGACATCGTTTTCAAGCGTGAATTCAAAACCTAAACGCTTGAAGCATTCGGCCATCGTTTCAGTATCAATATCCATACCGATAACCTTACGGGCGCGATCTGCACGCATGGTCACAATTTCACGAGCAGGCAATTCAGTCACAACGTCTACAACTGGACCAACCTTCGTTTCGTCTGTGCCACAAATATCGACAACCAAACGCGTCACGTATTGCAAAACATCTTCAGTAATACCAAAGTCTACACCGCGTTCATAGCGATAAGCCGCGTCCGTAGAGAAATTCAAGCGGCGGCAACGACCTTGGATAGCCTTTTGATGCCAGAAGGCAGATTCAATAGAGATACTCGTCGTGTCATCTGTGACCTTGGTATCTTCGCCACCCATAATGCCGGCGATAACCTTCGGACCATTTGCATCACAAATCACACCGAAACCAGCATCTAAATCCACCGTTTGACCATTTAATAAGGCGATCTTTTCACCTTCCTTGGCCCAACGAACGGTGTACTTACCACCGACGATCTTATCGGCATCGCTAAAGTGGGTAGGAACACCCATTTCCAACATGACATAGTTGGAAATATCCACCAAAGCAGAAATACTACGTTGACCGCTGCGTTCCAAACGATCCTTCATCCACTGAGGTGTTTCAGCCTTCACATTAAGGTTATCAATGCGACGCGTCGTGTAACGGCCACAAAGATCTGCGGCTTGGACGTCCAACTCAATCTTCGTATCAGAGTTGGCTTGCACCGGAACAATCTCAGGGAAGTTAACAGGTGCACCAGTGACAGCATGTAAGTCTCGTGCCACACCGATCAAGGACAATGCATCACCACGGTTAGGCGTTAACTTAATTTCGATTTTCTTATCATCTAAATGACAAGCCGTACGGATATCCTCACCCACAGTCATGTCTTGTGGCAAAATCCACAAGCCACTGTGGTCTTCCGTAATACCTAATTCACGAGCAGAGCACAACATCCCTTGCGAGAGAACGCCACGCATCTTTGCTTGCTTAATACGAAAATCACCCGGCAAAACTGCACCAATCATGGCGCAAGGGACTTTGATACCTGCACGCACATTCGGTGCGCCACAAACGATTTGCAATAATTCCTCTTGACCAACATTGACTTCACAAATGTGCAAATGGTCAGAGTTTTCATGATCTCGGCATGAAACCACTTCAGCCACAACAATGCCAGTAAAAGGCGGGGCCACGGGGCTAACTTCTTCAACTTCCAAACCGGCCATCGTCATAGCTTCGCAAAGCTCGTCAGAGGTCAATTCCGGATTGATATAAGAGCGTAACCAACTTTCAGAAAATAACATTTTTCTTCTCTTTGATAATTGACGAATAACGAACGATTAACGATTAAATTGCTTCAAGAAGCGCAAATCGCCTTCGAAGAACAAACGTAAATCATCAATGCCATAGCGCAACATCGTCAAGCGTTCCAAGCCGGAACCGAATGCAAAGCCGATGTACTTTTCAGGATCCAAGCCATAGTTACGAACTACATTAGGATGAACTTCGCCAGCGCCCGAAATTTCCAACCAACGTCCCTTCTTAGGACCGCTCGTGAACATCATGTCCACTTCAACGGAGGGTTCCGTGAACGGGAAGTAGCTTGGACGGAAACGCACCACCAAATCGTCTGTTTCAAAGAATCGACGTAAGAAATCGGTATAAACACCCTTCAAGTCAGAAAAGCTGACGTTTGTATCAATCCAAACGCCTTCTACTTGATGGAACATGGGAGAGTGCGTTGCATCACTATCCACACGATAGGTGCGACCCGGTGCAATCACCTTAATCGGTGCTTCATGCGTGCGAGCATAGCGAACTTGCATCGGTGAAGTGTGTGGACGCAAAGGCAGCAATTTGCCCGTCTCATCCTTCATATCCACATAGAAGGTATCTTGCATGGAACGAGCCGGGTGATTAGGCGGATTATTTAATGCTGTAAAGGAATACCAATCCGTTTCAATTTCGGGACCATCAGCTACATCAAAGCCAATGGAGCGGAAAATTTCTTCAATACGCATTTGCGTAGCAATCACCGGATGAATGCCACCTTGCGGATACTTACGACCAGGCAAAGTAACATCTAAAGCTTCAGCAGCCAAACGCGCAGCTAACTTTTCATTAGCCAATTCTTCACGACGGGCTTCCAAAGCTTGTTCAATTTCACGCTTTGCAGCACCCAAAGCTTGCCCCATTTCACGTTTTTCTTGGGGCGTCAATTTAGATAAGCCCTTCATTAAAGCCGTGATGGAACCCGTCTTTCCTAAAAATTTCGCCTTGGCATCTTCCAAAGCGGCCGGAGCTGAGGCTTGAGCAAAAGCACTCTTAGCTTCGGCAATGATTTGCGACAAATCTTGCATAGTATCTTGATTTTTTGGTCAAAGAAAGTCCTAATTATATCCCTTAGGATCATCATTTTCCTATGATTTTTCTAAGATTTTTGCCTATAACTAGCATTAAAAGACAAGAGGATCAAATCGCTATCTAGCTGACAAAAAATATTCACATTCCTCTGAAAAAACGGCGTACACTGATAGAAAGACAGTTAAACAGTATCAATTGAAGTTTACGAGTCAAAAAAAATTTCATCATTATTGGGAGTGACATATGCGTGTATTAGTTCCCGTTGATGGTAGCCTAGACTGCCGCGAAGCTTTGAAGTTCCTTGCCTCTCGCAAGTCTTTTTTGGCCACTAAGCCTAGTATTGAACTTTTATACATCCAAGTCCCACTCAATACTCGAGTCACAGAGCAGCCCGACTTTGACATGAGCGCCTATTATGAAGACACCTCCAAAGGTATCTTTAAGTCCATTGCCAGTGATATTTCGGCACTCGGATTACCGGTCACTGAAAAGATGTTTGTCGGTCACCCAGCCGAACTGATCCCAGAATATGCCAGCAAAAATCACTTTGACTTAATAGTGATGGGTGCCCGCGGTATGAGCACTTTAAAAAATCTTTACATGGGCTCCGTTTCTCTATCAGTTATCTCCACTGCAACATGCCCTGTTTTGATTTGCCGCCGAACCGCTTATATCGGCGACGAAAACTTGCAAGTGACCATTGCCGTTGACGGTTCAGAGTTTGGCCCCAAGTGCGCAGAAGTAGCACTTAACTCCAAAGTACTCTTTGGACCCAATCCACAATTCGAATTGGTTAGCGTCTTGTCAGACCTTCGCGCTGTCATGCCCTCGCAAATTAGCCAAGAGACAATTAATGAGAAGTTAAAATTGACAGACCTTTGCGAAGAAGAATTCCAAGAAATCATTGCTCCTACAGAGCAAAAATTTAAAGATGCCGGTGTTGAAGTAAAGAAGACATGTCTCTTTGGCGACCCTGAAATTGACTTATTACACCACGCTCACCATCATTCTGACTTGGTCATAATGGGCACTCACGGTCGTAGCGCTTTAACGTCTTTGGTCTTTGGCAGTTGTACCCGAGCACTTCTATCCTCGTGCGACCTTCCAATTTTGATTATTCCCAAAGCTTAAAGCCGCATTGAATTATTAAGCAGCTATTGTTTGCAGGCCACTTTCTCACGAAAGTGGCTTTTTTTTTGACTTACAGAGTCTGTAGTAACTTTCCGTTGGATGTATGGTGGAATCGATTTAGCTTTAGATACCTAGTGTCCAAAAATTCATACACACTTCAAGAGGACAAATACGAAAAAACCTCAGTAACTTTCATTACTGAGGTTTTGGAATTTGGTGGCGAGTCAGGGACTCGAACCCCGGACACAAGGATTATGATTCCTCTGCTCTAACCGACTGAGCTAACCCGCCTGAGAATTGGAATATTACAGCAGTTTTTTAGGCTTTGCAAGTATTTTTTATAAAAATTTTTATTTTTTTATAAAAAAATTAAAGAAAATAAAAGAATTTCTTATATTTCAAATACTTACAAGATTACCAAAAATTATAAAAATGTTTGACGGGTCCATGACCTGTTCCAACATTTAACTCATCAGAGTGAGCAATCGCCGCCGTAATGTATTCTTTTGCGCGTCGAGTTGCTTCAGGAACACTTTCGCACTGCGGCAAAAGCGTAGCCAATGCTGAAGAAATCGTGCAGCCCGTACCATGGGTGTTTTTCGTTTGAATACGATCACCATTAAAAAGAAAGGCCTCACCAGAACGAATGAGTAAATCTGGCACATCCTTTCCAGAAAGATGTCCCCCTTTCAAAAGTAACCATGCATCTTTATTAAGTAAGGTTAAAAGTTCCTTGGCTAAAGGCAACATTTCTTCCTGAGATGTAATTTCTTTTTGGCCAACTAGTGCAGCCGCTTCGGGCAAATTCGGAGTCAACACCGTTGCTAGCGGTAAAAGATAAGCTTTTAAAGCATCGACGGCGTCTTCGGGTAATAATCGATCGCCACTCTTGGCAACCATGACAGGATCAAGCACAACAAACTTAGGCTGATATTGCTTTAAAACATCTGCCACAACTTTGATGACTTCAACGTCTGCCAACATACCAATTTTGACCGCGTCAATGTGCACATCCTCAAACAAGGTTTCTAACTGAGCTTTCACAAACTCTGCTGGAATCGGCAAGACACCCGTCACTGCTCGTGTATTTTGAGCAGTCAATGCGGCTACAACTCCGCAGGCATAGCCACCCAAAGCTGACATCGCTTTAATGTCTGCAAATACTCCGGCGCCCCCAGAGGGGTCAACACCGGCAATTGTCAAGATATTTGGAATTACTTTGACCATAAATGCTCCAATACTCTCATGTGACGCTCTGTTGCACCGACATAGGCTTGAGAAAAGGCAAGAGCGTTTGCTTTGCGGTTTGCCAACTCTTGATCATTTGCTAACCAAGCATGGGCAAGTACTACACCTTCCTTGGCGTTCTTTACTTGCTCAATCGCCCCCATTTCAATGGCTCGCTCAACGACCGTTGCAAAATTAAAGGTATAGGGCCCCACAATGACGGGAACCCCTACAGATGCTGGCTCGATGACATTTTGGCAACCAAAATTTTCATAGCTACCACCCATTAATGTCACGTCAGCTAAAGCACAAAAGAAAAACATTTCTCCCATTGTGTCGCCAAAAATTACATCTGTTTCGGGCTTTAGGTCTTGAACACTCGTTAACTCACTGCGTTTTTGATAACGCAAGGAGGACTTCTTGAGCATTTGCTCAACTTCTGCGAATCGTTGTGGATGACGTGGAACCAAAAGGTACTTCACAGGTACACTCGGAACCTCTTTTCGAAAAGCTTCAATTGCGTCAATAAACTGTTGTTCCTCACCGTCACGGGTACTTGCCATCAACAAAATTTTTTCTTTGATTTGTGACTTCCAATCACTGGCCAATAGAAGTGACTTCTTGGGTGGCTGAATGTCAAATTTCAAACTTCCAACCACCTCAGGCTCAACAGTACCAAGGGATAGCAGTCGATCCGCATCTTTTTGACTTTGTGCACACACTTTAGAAAATTTTCCCATAGCATCGCGCATTACAGACTCAAACTTCATTGCTTGGTTGTAGCTTTTTTCTGACAATCGAGCATTTGCCAACACCATCGGAATCTGATTAACACGCGCCTCTTCAAGCAATGTTGGCCACACTTCAGTTTCCATCACAATGCCCATCAGGGGTTGCGTTTGACGCAAAAATTTACGCACTGCGAAAACCGCATCGTAAGGCAGCATTGCTTGTTGAATTCGATCCGGGGCTAGCTCCACAATCTTTCTACCCGTGTCGCGGCCCGTTGGAGTCATATGTGTCAACAAAATGTCGCACTGTGGCCACTTTTTCAAAATGGCCTGAACCAAAGGTCGAGTCGCATTGGTCTCACCAACACTTACAGCATGAATCCAAATACGAGGGTGCCCTACCCGAGGTGCTGGGAAGCTCCCCCATGCAAATCGCTCAGACCAATATTTAAGATAATCGGGCTGCTTTCTGGCTCGCCACAATAGGTACAGAACCGCCAATGGCAAAAGCAACGGGACTAAAAAACGATAACCTTTAGGCGATATTTGCATCTCGAACCTTCTGTAGCGCTTCATAAACCTCAGAAACCGTCGGGTTGGCGCCTACACCCCCAAGGCTAATCACATGCTCGCCTGATAAACCGACCAATTCAATTGGGAAATCTAAGAAAAGTCCAACGGTCGGTACAGCGGTTGCCGCTGCTAAGTGAGTTAAGCCAGTATCCACACCCACAGCAAATTCTGCCCCTTGAATGCATCGAGCACATTCACCAATAGGCATACGAGGCATAACTTCACAAAAGTCGCCTGCTTGCTGTGCAATCCGTCTCACACGTTCATGCTCTTCAGGAGCACCCCACAAAAAACGCACATTAAGACCTTCTTTATGAACGTTTTGAGCCATCTCAACCCAACGGGCTTCGTCCCAAAGTTTTGTCTCTCGACTCGTATTGACGAGAAAGACTGCATAAGGCTTCTTGCCGTCAGAGCCTTGTAAATCTTTCATGCCAAAAGACAAGGGTAAAGTTTGATAATTGTATCCGAGCGCTGCTGCCGCTAATGCTCGGCAGCGCGTCATGGCTAACATCGATTTTGATATAGAAAATTTTTGATCATAAAAGCGGCTTGCCACGGGCTCTTTAATACTTTGTGCATCATAGCCCGCAATTGGCGAACACGCCCACTTAGCAACCAGTGCACTTTTTAAGAGCCCTTGTAAATCAATGACTAAGTCATAGTTTTGGCCTGCTAATGCTGCCTTAACTTTAGCAATATCTTGCCACGTTTGACGGTTAAACAATTGTTTTCGCCACTGACGCACAGCCACCTCGTGAACACATGTGACATGCTGACTCAACCTGGGAATATCCGAAAAACTCTTTTCTACCACCCAATCGATTTGAACGCCTGGCAAAGCACTTGCAATATCATGCACCGCAGGCAACGCATGTATCACATCACCCATCGACGTGGTTTTAACAATCAAAATTTTCTTAACGGCCATCTCTACTCCCCTAGGACCTGGGCTTCGACCTGACGGCACAGGCGCTTACCTAGCTCAACACCAGGTTGGTCAAAAGCATTGATGCCGTAAAGCGTCGCTAGGATAGTGGTCTTGTGCTCATACATCGACATCATCGCACCAAGTGTTTTAGGGGTAAGCTTACTGATACGAATTGCGGTCACTGCATTGAAGTATTCCGAATAACCACTTTCACGCGTCACCAACGCCCGTGCTTGTGCACGCGCATTAGCCGTTAAAACACAATGGTGATGATTATGGTTGTGACCAGGGTCATCGCACCACACAATGTCAATACTTGTTCGTCCTGTGCCCTCACGTAACCACTGATAGAAAGAGTGTTGGGCTTCATTCCCGTGACCGCCCCAAATACCCTGTCCTGTCGGCCCTTGAACAATACCTCCCTCTGGCGTATAGGTCTTACCTAAACTTTCCATTTCGAGTTGTTGCAACCATGCCACCATCATGCGAAGTCGCTCATCATAGGGCAACAGACAGTGGGCCTGCATATGATGGTGTGTTGCATTCCAATACGACAAAAGTGCCAAAGTTACTGGCAAGTTGTTTTCAAGAGGCGTATCAAGCATATGGAGGTCCATTTCTTCAGCTCCATCTAAGAAGGCTTGAAATTTCTCGTCACCCAATGCGATTAGTAAAGGAAGACCCACAGCACCCCAGACTGAGAATCGGCCCCCCACCCAAGACCAAATGGGATAAAGATTTTCTTCGGGCAAATTCATTTCTTTGTATGCGTCGGTTTTAGCACTCACCAAGACAACATGCTGGGCCCGATCAGCAAAAGACGTAATACCTGCATTACCTAACCATTGATCAACTGTCTGAGCATTAACCATCGTCTCACGAGTGCTAAAACTCTTACTTGAAACTACGACCAAGGTGCTTTCTGGATCAAGCGTATTCAAAATACGATCCACCAGAATGCCATCAACAGCAGATAAAAAATGCAGGTGAATATCCTGCTTAACATCTCGAAGAGCATGATAAACCGCATGAGGTCCCATTTCAGAGCCTCCGATGCCAACATTAATAACATCTGTAATACGTTTACCAGTCGCTCCTCTCCATTGGCCATTACGCACTTTTTTCGCAAATTGCTTCATTCGACCAAGTGCACTTTGCACTTCGTCAAAATAAGGAGCACGAGGGCTTTTTGATCTCAAAGATGTATGCAAGGCCTGTCGATTTTCTGTCTTATTAACAACAGCACCATGCATCATGTTTGTCTGCTTTTCAATCACACCCACCTTTTGAGCATGATCTACAAGCTCATTCCACTGTTTCGATGTCAGACGTTGACGAGCGATATCTAACGTTAAGCCACAAGCCGTTAACTCACATTGGGATAATGATTCAGATAAAAAAGGAATTGTCTCAGACATAATTAACGCTTTTGCAGGTTTAAACCTGATAACCCACCTTAAATAAATTCAATACTGCTAATTCTCTCACACCGCTAGCGAAAAAGTCTTTTCTCTTATTTGTTTCAAGCTTTGAATTTTGATGATTTTTCGTTGTTAGATAAAGCAAAAATGCGTTCTGATGCTTAGAATTAGCTCAGGAATATACGTATTAAGGAATTGAGCGTGAATAATATTTTTGCTCAAAAGAAGATCTTGGTTGCCGGAGATGCAATGCTTGATCGTTATTGGTTTGGCGATGCTAACCGAATTTCTCCCGAAGCTCCAGTACCCGTTGTCCGCATTACGCGAAGTGAGGATCGACTTGGAGGTGCGGCAAATGTCGCAGTCAATATTGCAGCTCTTGGAGCTCAAGCCCAGCTTTTATCTGTGATTGGATGCGATGAGGCGGGCGAAAGTGTTGAACGCATTCTTCACGAAAATAAAATCATTCCCCATTTGCATCGTGACGCAGAAATTAAAACAACGGTCAAGCTTCGCATCGTTGCTCGTCAACAGCAAATGTTGCGTGCAGATTTTGAAAATCGTCCGACAACAGCCGTTTTAGCCAATCATTTATCAGAATACGAAAACATCATTAATAACGTCGATGTGATTGTGCTATCAGACTATGGCAAAGGTGGTTTGGACCATATCACTCAAATGATTGGGTTAGCGCGTGCTAAAAACATCCCCATTTTGATTGATCCCAAAGGCAATAACTACGACCGCTACAAGGGTGCAACGTTAATCACACCCAACCGTGCAGAGTTAGCTCAAGTGGTCGGTGAGTGGACAAGCGAAGAGGATTTAATTGAACGCGCTCAAAACTTGCGTCAAAAGCTCGCACTTGAAGCCATTTTGTTGACCCGAAGCGAAGAAGGGATGACACTTTTCACTGCCAACGGTCAAACGTCTGTCCCTGCCCAAGCTTTAGAAGTGTACGACGTATCGGGTGCTGGTGATACGGTAATTGCAGTCATGGCAAGCATGATTGCAACGGGACAATCATTAGAAGAATCTATGCGCATTGCCAACCGTGCCGGTGGCATTGTCGTCGGTAAATTAGGCACAGCCACGGTCAGCTACGACGAGCTTTTTACCGATGGCTGCGAAAAACTTTCCTAGGAGATTAGTAAGTGAGTATCGTTGTCACTGGGGCTGCCGGCTTTATCGGCGCAAACAATGTCTTAGCCTTAAATGAACGCGGCTATACCGACGTTATCGCCGTGGATAACCTCTCCAAGAGTGAAAAATTTCAAAATTTAGCTGAATGCCATATCAGCGACTATTTTGACAAGCGCGACTTCATTGAATTAGTAAAGGCTCGAAAAATTGCCAAACCGGAAGCAATTTTCCACCAAGGGGCTTGTTCCGACACCATGGAAACCGATGGCCGCTACATGATGGAGAACAACTACCGCTATACATTGGAGCTCTTTAACTGGGCACAAGAATGTGGCATTCCTTTCATTTATGCCTCATCGGCAGCCACCTACGGCGCCCACACGACCTTTATTGAAGATCGTCGTTACGAGGGACCGTTAAATGTTTATGGCTACTCAAAGTTCCTCTTTGACCAAGTGTTGCGTCAAAAGATGGCCAAGGGTGAAGTGAAGGCCCCCGCGATTGGTTTACGTTACTTCAATGTCTATGGTCCTCACGAACAACACAAGGGTCGTATGGCCAGCGTTGCCTTCCACCAATTCTTCCAAATGCGCAAAGAAGGTCATGTGCGTTTGTTTGAGGGTTGCTTGGGCTACGCCAATGGCGCTCAAGAACGTGACTTTGTTTATATCGATGACGTGATTGCCGTTAACCTTCACTTCTTCGACAAACCGGTCACGGGCATTTATAACTGCGGTACGGGTCGTGCTCAACCTTTCAATGACGTTTCTTTAGGTGTCATCAATGGCTTGCGCCACGCCGAAGGCCAAAGTGCATTGGGCTTGGAAGAGGCTGTTGAACAAGGTTTAATTCGCTACATTCCGTTCCCCGAATCCTTAAAGGGCAAGTATCAAGCTTACACGCAAGCCAATCTTGAAAAGCTTCGTGCAGCAGGTTGCGACGTGCACTTCCGTACGGTTCAAGAGGGTACCCAAGACTATGTCCGCTTCCTCTTAGAACGTTACCCCAACGTTGAAGATTCTTTAACAGTTGCAGAAGCCCGATGAGCGTTAAAGCTGCCTTTTTAGACCGAGATGGCGTGATCAACATTGATCACGCCTATGTGCATAAAGCTGAAGAGTTTGAGTTTATCGATGGCGTATTAGAAGCTTGTGCTGATCTTGTAGCCTCTGGCTTTAAATTAGTTATCGTTACGAACCAAAGTGGTATTGGTCGTGGATACTACACTGAAGATGACTTTCATCATCTCACTGAGTGGATGAAAGAAGTTTTCGAAAAAGCAGGGGCCCCTGTTTCTGCCGTGTATTTCTGTCCCCATCATCCAGAAAAAGCACTCGACGCTTATCGATGTGACTGTGATTGCCGCAAACCTCATCCTGGCATGCTTTTACAGGCTCAAAAAGAATTAAACATTGATATGGCCAATAGTCTGATGTTTGGGGACAAACAAGGTGACATGCAGGCTGCCTTGGCCGCGGGTGTCCCTACTCGTATTCTCGTTGGCAAAGATGGGAAAAAACTCCCAAGCGCAGTCCCTGAATGCACGTCTGTTGCTTTGAATTTACGCCAAGCCGTTACCTCTTTTTTGGAAACTCAAGCATGAGCACGAAATTACCTACGCCTGCTTTTGAAAGCAAAATTACCGACTTTGAGCACCTCAATGAACGTGCCCAATCCTTACCTCATCCCATTGTTATGACTAACGGTGTGTTTGATATTTTGCATCGTGGCCATGTTACTTACCTTGCCCAAGCCCGTGCATTGGGCGCTAGTTTAGTCGTAGCCATTAATTCGGATGCTTCCGTAAAAATGCTGGGTAAGGGGGATGAACGTCCAATTAACGCTCAAGACGATCGTGCTGCGGTTTTAGCCGCTCTTGAAAGCGTTGATCTTGTCGTAATATTCGAAGACAAAGTACCACTCAAAGCCGTAGAGTTAGCTCACCCTGATATCTATGTGAAGGGGGGCGACTATCGCATCGAGGATCTTCCCGAAGCCAAGTTGGTCGCTACATGGGGCGCAAAAACAGTCACAGTACAGTTTGAACACCAACGCTCAACGACTGCACTTTTAAATAAAATCGCTTCTTTAAATTCAAAACAGTAAGTCTTATTCCTAGCAATTAACTTTCACTATCCCATCAGTGTTTTTCTGATGGGATTTTTTATTTAGTCGACAAATAGGAAAGATCCAACAAAATAAAACGATTAATAGAAAACTTAATCACTATCAAAATAACTTAACAACTTATTGTTGTTTAAAGGTTAAATCAATAAAAGCTATTCTGCATCCAGCTACTCACGTATAATTTGTCGACATTATCCATTGGTAATGCACTCAATTAAAAAAGAAAACAGTGATCCTTCGTTGATCACTTTCTGAAAAACTTATAAACATCTAAGCATTGACACCAGACTTTTTTAATTTGAGAATGGCTAGTTGACGTTAACACTTTGCTTGTCCGAATCTAAAATGCCAGAAAATAATCCTCATTTAATTTCCGAACAACTTGCTCGCTTTGTTGTATGGACAAAATTTAACGATATTCCTACCGATCTTGTCACTAAAGCACAACGCCACATCCTCGATAGCGTTGGCGCTGGTATTGCAGGAGCTGTAAGTCCAGAAACTCGCCTTTTAGGTGAAGTTTTTAAGATCTGTGGGGAACAAAACGGGGACGTTCCACTCTGGGGAAAGGGTATTAAGGTTTCTGCACGTAATGCTGCCCTTAGCAACGGAGCATCTGCGCATACCTTTGAGTTAGATGATACGAACGGCTGTGATCACTCCGGTGCCGTTGTTGTACCAGCTGCGTTTGCAGCGCTTCATTTGTGTGATCGCCCTATTGATGGGAAAGAATTTATTGTTGCCGTAGTCTTAGGCTACGATCTCGCTCGCCGTGCATTGGAAGCGTGTGGTGCCTATGAGCCTCACAACGGAGCAGGATGGCACTCTACAGGGACATGTGGCGTTTTTGGTGCAACAGCTGCAGTAGGACGTCTATTAGGTCTTGATGTAGAAAAAATGCAGGCTGCCTTAGGCATTGCAACGAGTTTTGCAGCCGGTCAATGGTCATTCGTCCATGACGGTGCACAAAATAAACGTTTGCATGTCGGCAATGCTGCTCATGGTGGTCTTCTCGCTTGTCTTTTAGCACGTGAAGGCTTTAGCGGTCCTAAAATGGCTTTTGAAGAAGTTTGGGGTGGTTTTTCTAAGACGTTTGCACCTCAAAGTCAAGATTCCGAGGCTTGGCTACGGGACTTAGGGAAAAATTGGAAATTAGGCCGCGTCTCTATTAAACCTCACGCTTCATGTCGTAGCTCACACTCCTCTATTGATGCAGTAAACCTCATCATGGCCAATGAGAAATTAGAGCCTAGTGACATCGCAAAAATTCATATCAAAATTAATCCGTTTGTGCATGGTATGTGTGGTGGTAGAAAGCTCGATCCTATGCCTGCTGCGCAAATGAGCATTGCCTATGGTATTGCTGCACGTTTAGTTTTTGGAGCTGCTAATCTCACTGCCTACACTCGAACCAACCGCCATGACGGACGAATTCGTCGTGCAATGGAACTCGTTGAGTTTGAGATTGATCCGACACAAAAAGATGAAGACGAACCGATTGTTACCATCATTACTAACGACAACCGTTCATTCACCGAACGTGTAGAGTTTCCTTTGGGCGCCCCACAAAACCCTGTTAGCGACGAAGCTCTCATGAATAAGTATCGCAATATCGCTGGTATGGTTTTTTCACAGGATGTTGTTGAAGAAATTGCTGATTTTCTTTTGAACTTGAAAGAAAAAGAGACGCTTACTCCCATTATGAAACTGCTAGGTAGTAAGCCCATCACAACCTCACAATTTGATATTTAATTGAACGATTACTCCTAAAAAAATCTCTGGAACCCTCTTGGTTGTCAAGTAGGATCAAAATAATAAAATT
>CALESB010000013.1 GCA_937906995.1 uncultured Sutterella sp. | reverse complement strand
GTATGTTTTTTAAATATGCTTAGTTGGGTTTAATTAGATTTTCCCTAACGGTTATTTATTGCGGGCTATACCTTTTGTGATGCCTTTGCTGTTCAGCAAGCAACAGGATTAAATCCTATTACTTTTTATTTCCCTTCTCTTTTTGTAAGAGCCTTGGTTTTTACGCCCTTTATCGTGATGAAAAAAGGTTGGAGGGACGAGATAAAAGAGCTTTTCACTTCAGCCCAGATTCGAAAAAGTTTAGCTGTTGTTAGCGTCGGCTCGCCCTTGGCTTTTATATTGGTTCTTTTTGCTATGACGCAAGCACCATTAGCTTATGTTGCACCAACGCGTGAGGTTGGAATGATGCTAGGGGTGATTGTTGGGGGCCTACTTTTAAAAGAGCGCCTAACAATAACGCGCTTGTTTGGTGTCCTTGGTATGACTTTGGGGGTTGCTCTTATCAGTTTGGCGGGCTAGTATTTCTCCCTAATATAAGGAAAACCTCTTGTTTTCATTGGCGTTTTATTGCTTATTAGGTGGGGGATTGTTATTATTTAGAACTTATTTTCTAATTTATTAAATCAATGAGTCACGAACCTCCATCGCAATCAGGCCCTCGACAGCACCGTTCTTTATTAGAACGTCTTTCGGTGATCTTTCATACTCCTACTCGAGAAGATTTTATCGACACATTGCATGAAGCCAATGAGCAAAAGCTCATTGATGATAATGCCTTGCAGATGATGGAAGGCGTGATGCGCTTTTCCAATTTGAGAGCTTGTGATTTGATGGTACCTCGCTCTCAAATTCAATTTGTGGATTTAAGTGAGCCACAGCAAGAGTGGTTGCCTCGCATGGTAGAAACGGAACACTCGCGTTTCCCTGTCATTGCCGATGGTGATCGTGACAACATTCTTGGTATCTTGCACGCCAAAGTACTGTTGCATCTTTTGGTTGATCCCAACTTTCAAGCAAAAGAGCACCTCCGTGCGGTTAAATACATTCCAGAAAGCATGCCACTAGATGAGCTCTTAAGAGACTTCAAGCTAGAGCGTAACCATATGGCAATTGTGGTCGATGAGTTTGGTTGTGTATCTGGTCTTATTACGATTGAAGATGTATTAGAGCAAATCGTCGGTGAAATTGATGATGAATTCGATGAAGTTGACGAAGATGCAGACAACATCTTGGAAGATGCTAAACACGCTTGTTGGCGAGTGAAAGCACTCACTGAGATTGAACAGTTTGACGCTTATTTTGATACGCGAATCAATGAAGAAGAGGGCTGCCATTGTGAAACCATTGGCGGTCTTATTGCGGACCGGTTGGAACATATGCCAAAGACGGGCGAGTCTGTGGTTATTGGAGCTTTTCGATTTACGGTTTTACGTGCAGACGAACGACAAGTCCGCTTACTGAAGGTGGAGAGAGTAACGCCTTTAGAAGAGCTTACCCATATTGATGAGAAAGTAGGTCAAAAGTGATCCTAAAACCTGAACAAAAATTCTATCTTTTTCGTATTGTCTTAGCTTTTGCGAGCGGTGTGTGCTTATCCAGTGCCTTTGCGCCCGCGAACCAACCGCTCTATGCGGCAGCTGCATTAACGGTTATTTTTTACTTAATTGCACACACTCAAAAACTTTGGCAAACAGCTCTTTGGGCTGCTGCTTTTGGTTTTGGGTGGTTTGTCACAGGCATTAATTGGGTTTACTTTAGCATGTATTACTATGGCTACATGCCTTTGGAGTGGACGTATGTGACAACGTGTTGTTTCTCGCTCTTTTTATCCCTTTATCCCATTGCGGGTTTTGTTGCAGCAAATGCCGTCACTAAAGATCCAATGATGCGTTTGTGCGCGACGATTCCTGCGGCATTCACGATCATGGAGTGGCTAAGAGGCTGGCTTTTGACGGGCTTTCCTTGGATGAATCCCGCCTATGCAATGGTCGATTCTCCGCTAAGCGGTATTGCACCGTTTTTGGGGAGTTTCGGTGTGCTTTTAGGCACGGTTTGGTTATGTGGTTTGATTGGTGCAATTTGGGCCGCTCGTGGACAATGGGTCAATCGAGCTAGTATGGCGATTCTGGCTGTTTGTATTTTTATGTTGGGTTTGACTGGACAGTCAATGCCTTGGACAAAGCCCGCTGGAGAAGTCTCAGTACGCTTAGTGCAACCAAATTTCGAGCCTCGTTTATTGCAGCAGTCCATCAGTGAGCGCTTTGACGAGATGTATTTTTATTTGGATCAGGTCTCTGCTGAAAAGGTTCCGGTTGATGTGGTCATGTTACCGGAATCTGCCTACCCGATTGCATTACAGCACTTCCCAACTCGAGAAATCGAGCGCTTGAAGGCTTGGACAAAGGATGAAAAGAAGACGGTACTTTTTAATGCATTCTGGCAAGACAAAAACGGTGATTTCAGCAATTCTGCGATAGCCCTTAATGATTTAGGCCAGTTGCAACATTACGAAAAGCGCCACTTGGTGCCTTTTGGCGAATTTGTGCCCTGGGGGTTTAATTGGTTTATTGAGTCAATGCGAATTCCTATGAGTAACCAAAAGCCCGGCGCAGCAGATCAACCGTTGATGATGTTAGCGGGGCATCCTGCCAGTGTGAATCTTTGCTATGAAAATCTTTTCGGTGAAGAGTGGATTGATGCTTGGAAGGATGGTAATCCGCAATGGTTGATTAACTTATCAAACTTAAAGTGGTTTGGGCCACAAAAGGCAGCAGAGCAACACTTCCAAATTTCAAGAATGCGTGCACTTGAGACAGCTCGCCCGATTTTAAGTGTGACAAATTCCGGGGTAACGGGTTTGATCAATGAAAAAGGGGAAGTGGTTTCTCGCTTGGAAACGGATATTGAATCGGTCTTAGATGTCAAAGTTCAAACAGTGACAGGAGAGCCGACACCTTATGTTCGATTCGGTAATTGGATCGCTTTATTGTGCGCACTTTTGATGTTTGCCGTAGGTGCTGTCGCGCCTCGTATTTTAAAGCGCTTCGAAAAAGCATAAAATTAAATATTCGGCACTGGTGACGGTGTAATACTCTATTTTTTAACAAAGGTCTTTGGCGATGATTACGTTTCAAGAAGTCATTCTGCGCTTACAGCAGTATTGGAATCAACAAGGTTGCGCCTTATTGCAACCGATTGACATGGAAGTGGGTGCAGGTACGTCTCACACCGCAACCTTTTTAAGAGCGTTAGGGCCTGAGCCGTGGCGTGCTGCCTATGTTCAACCGTCTCGTCGTCCTAAGGATGCTCGTTATGGTGAGAATCCCAACCGTTTGCACCAACACCACCAATATCAAGTGGTTTTAAAGCCAGCTCCGACTAATATTGTTGATTTGTATTTGGGTAGCTTGCGTGCTTTGGGTATTGACACGGAAGTCAATGATATTCGCTTCGTTGAAGATAACTGGGAAAATCCGACCTTAGGTGCCTGGGGTTTGGGTTGGGAAATCTGGATGAACGGCATGGAAGTGACGCAATTTACGTACTTCCAACAAGTCGGCGGTTTGGAGTGCAAGCCCATCACTGGTGAAATCACGTACGGTCTTGAACGTTTGACGATGTATTTGCAAAATTGCGACAACGTCTACGACTTGGTTTATACGAAGTGGAAGGATGCTGATGGTACGGAACGCGTTCTTACCTATGGTGACGTCTTCCATCAAAATGAAGTGGAACAAAGCCACTACAACTTTGAAGCAAGTGACCCTGAAAAGTTGTTGAGCCAATTCAACTACTTTGAAAGTGAAGCTAAGCGCATGATGGATTTGAACTTAGCATTGCCAGCCTATGAAATGGTGTTAAAGGCTGGTCATACCTTCAACCTTTTGGATGCTCGTGGGGCTATCAGTGTGACAGAACGTGCCGCTTACATTGCACGTATCCGCAATATCAGTCGCTCTGTGGCTCAAAGCTACTATGACTCTCGTGAACGTTTGGGCTTCCCGATGCTCAAAAAGAATTAATAAGAATGGGGCAGATGAAAATGACTAGTTTGTTAGTGGAATTACAAACCGAAGAATTGCCGCCGAAGGCCTTACATAAGTTGTCTGAAGCGTTTGCGAAGAATTTGGAAAAGAGTTTGGCTAGCCAAAACTTTTTGGCTGATGGCTCTGTGACGACCGTTTACGGTTCTCCGCGTCGTTTGGCAGCATTGATTACGAATGTTTTGCCGAAGTCTCCCGACCAAGCATTTAAGCAAAAGTTAGTGCCGGTTCGTGTGGGTTTAGATGCAGAAGGCCAACCGACACCAGCTTTGCAAAAGAAGATGAAGGCATTGGGCATTTCTGCCGAAGTTAGCGAACTTCAACGCGTCAGTGATGGCAAGAATGAACAATTAGTTTACGAAGGTGTACGTCCTGGTGTTGAGTTAGCAGTTGGTCTTCAAACGGCTATTGTAGAAGCTGCTAATAACCTTCCGATTCCTAAGGTGATGCACTATCAATTGTCCGATGGTGAAACGACAGTTTCCTTTGTGCGTCCTGTTAAGCACTTGATGGCTCTTTATGGCTCTGATGTTGTGCCAGTTGAATTTGTGGGTTTGAAGGCAGATCGCGTTACGATGGGTCACCGCTTCCATACGGAAGGCATGTTGTCTATCAAATCTGCAGATAGCTACGAGGAGCAATTGCAAACGGAAGGTAAGGTGATGCCTTCCTTTGAAGCTCGTCGTGCCAAGATCGTTGAAAAGTGCCATGAAATGGCCGCTGCCATGGGTGGCGAAGCCATTATGCCGGAAGCCCTTATTGAAGAAGTGACGGCTTTGACGGAATGGCCGGTGGTCTACGAATCTTCCTTCGAAGAAGAATTCTTGGTAGTGCCGCAAGAGTGTTTGATCTTGACGATGCAAGAAAACCAACGTTATTTTGCAATCAAGGATGCTCAAGGTCACTTGATGAATCGCTTCCTTTTGATTTCTCATTTGGAAGCCAAGGACGGTGGCGATGCTATTCGTTCTGGTAATGCTCGTGTGGTTCGTGCTCGTTTGGCTGACGCTAAGTTCTTCTATGACCAAGACAAGAAGACAACGTTGGAAAGCCGTATTCCTGAATTGAAGAACGTTGTTTATCACAATAAGCTTGGTACCCAAGCTGAACGTGTGGAACGCGTTAAGACCATTGCAGCTCGTGTAGCAGATTTGATTGGAGCCAATCGTGACGAAGCCATTCGTGCTGCTCAATTAGCTAAGGTTGACCTCTTGACGTTGATGGTTGGCGAATTCCCTGAATTGCAAGGCATTATGGGTGAGTACTACGCCAAGCATGATGGAGAAAGCGAAGATGTGGCCAAGGCCATTCGTGAACACTATCAACCCCGATTTGCTGGCGATGCCTTACCGTCGACGGCTGTTAGCTTGGCTGTTGCTTTGGCTGATAAGCTTGAAACCTTGTCAGGTCTTTTCGGTATTGGTCAAATGCCTACGGGTGATAAGGACCCGTTTGCTTTGCGTCGTCACGCCTTGGGTGTGCTTCGCATGTTGATCGAAAAACAATTGAATGTCTCTTTGAGCCAATTGGTTGATATCGGTTACGAAGCCATGCAAACGGTACCGGGTGTGAAGGACTCTCGCCAAGAGTTGTTGGCCTTCTTTGAAGATCGCTTGCGTGTGATGTTTAAGGACATGGGCTACAGCGCTCAAGAAGTCGATGCTGTGTTGGCAGCTAATCCCGCTACAGTTTTGGAAGTACCGGCTCGCTTAGAAGCTGTTCGTGCCTTCTCTCAAATGCCGGAAGCTCAAGCATTGGCTGCCGCCAATAAGCGTATCGGTAATATCCTTAAAAAGAGCACGGAAGCTATTAAGGAAGTCGATGCAGGCTTGTTTGAGCAAGATGCAGAAAAGGCTCTCTTTGAAGCTTTGGTGGCAGTTGAACCGCAAGTTCAAGCTTTGTACGCTGATGCTGCCTACACGGATGTCTTGAAGCTCATGGCTCCGATGAAGGCCCCTGTTGACCAATTCTTTGAAGATGTCATGGTTAACGTTGAAAATGACCAAATTCGTCAAAATCGTTTGGCCCTTTTGGCTCGTTTACATCGTACAATGAACCTTGTAGCTGAATTATCTCGTTTGGCTAACTAAGGTTTAATGCGTTAAAGCAAAAAGCTCTCGTGTTAAACGAGAGCTTTTTTTATTTTCGGGATCAAACGGATGCATGTACTTCGCGGTTGGCTTTTTTACATTGTTTTAGCGATTACGTTAATACCGCTAGCCATTGTTTTAATGATTTTGTACCCAGGCCCGTTGACTTGGCGCTACCGGTTAGGGCGTTCTTGGGCTCGCCTTATTTTGGAGTGTGGTCGGCTTATTTGTGGCATGCGTTATGAGGTTCGTGGCATGGAAAACTTTCCAGCTACAACGGAACCAGTTTTGGTTCTTAGTAAACACCAATCAGCTTGGGAGATCTTCTGGCTTATTGCAAATGTTCCTCATCTAACGAGCTTTGTGTACAAAAAAGAATTGCACTATGTGCCAGTTTTTGGACAAGCTTTAGCCACTCTTAATATGATGGCAATCGACAGAAAAAAAGGGGCGAATGCCTATTCTCAGTTTTTGCGTCAAGGCCGTCAGTTTATTAAGAATGGTTGGTGGCTCTTAATGTTCCCGGAAGGAACGCGGACAGCACCAGGTGCTGAACCACACTATAAGACAGGGGGCGCGCGCTTTGCCGCGTTAACTGGTACAAAAATTGTTCCTGTTGCTTTGAATTCAGGTGAATGTTGGCCTAGAAATAGCATAGCTAAAAAGCCGGGACTCATTACCATTTCAGTAGGTAAACCCATTGAGACAAAAGGGCGTCAATTTGAAGATATCCAAGAAGAGCTTGTTGGATGGATTGAGTCCGAGATGAGAGTCATTTCTCCCCACTTGTATGAAAAAAAATAATCTTTCAGGCCTTTGGGAAGACATTCAGCAGCTAGCTTTGTTTGATTTTCTTGATTCGGCAGTGTCAGCTCAAAATGAAGAAAAAACTGACGTAGAAACGAAGCTTATCAAACCAAGTATTGATGTTCATCAAGCTCCTTTGGAGTATCGCTTAGAGCGTGCACAACGAAAAACTGTGGGTTTTATTGTTGATGAAAAAGGTTTAACAGTACGAGCGCCGCGTTGGGTCTCTAAAGCAGAAATTGATCGAATGATTCAAGAACGTGCGGATTGGGTTCGTAAAAAATTACAACAGTTTTCTCAATGGCAAAATGAGTTAGGAACCGCTCAAATTCGTTTTGTTGATGGTGCTGTTTTACCTTATTTGGGTGGTCAGTTACGTATTCAACTCGGCTCTTCAATTCAGGATTCGATCTTGCAGTCAGACAATGATGGGTGGGTCCTACATGTTAATTTACCCAAAGATGCGGAAGAGTCTCGTGTGAAAGACTGGGTTCAGGTGTGGTTTAAAAATACTGCGACAAAGCATTTTGATGAACGTATCCGTTCATTGTCAGAGACAGCTGGTGTCCAGTATCACTCTTGGTCTTTGTCAAGCGCAAAGGGACGCTGGGGTTCTTGCTCTTCTGATCGTCGTATACGGCTTAATTGGCGTTTAATGCATTTAAAGCCCGAAATCATTGATTATGTGATTGCACATGAATTGGCTCACCTAAGTGAGATGAACCATAGTCCTCGTTTTTGGCAACGCGTAGCCGAAATTTATCCTGGGTATGAGGTGGCTAAAAAAGCACTAAAGGGAGTTTATATTCCGATGTTGCCTTTTGAGCACTAAGGCAACATCTTTACTTAATTTCTAAGGTCTCAGTGAAATCCCAGATAGGTAGGAAATACCTTAGTCGTACTAGGAAAAGCCCGAAAGGATAAATTAAATTCATATATTCAGAGCGATAATTTGCTAGTTAGATAAAAAGAATAAGTGAAAGGAATATTGGGCGATGGCGAAATCATTAGATATGTTGACAGGATCTATCTGGGACAAGATGATTATTTTTGCCCTTCCGCTGGCATTAACAGGGATGCTACAACAGCTATTTAATGCAGCGGACGTTGCTGTTTTAGGTCGTTTTGTCTCTAGTGAGGCTATGGCGGCTGTTGGCAGCAATGTGCCTGTGATTGGTCTCATTATTAATTTATGTGTGGGTCTGGCCTTAGGTGCGAATGTGGTTGTTGCTCGAGCCCTAGGGATGAAAGATTTTGAAAGAGCTCACCAGGCCGTTCATACAGCGTTTGTTACTGCAGTGGTATTCGGTATTTTTATGAGTCTACTGGGAGAGGCTTTCACAGGCACTATCCTTGCTTGGCTTGATGTACCAGACTCTGTGATGACGCACGCCGAAAGCTACCTGAGAGTATTTCTAATTGGGATTCCTTTTATTGCCATTTATAACTTTTTAGCGGCTATTTTTAGAAGTCAGGGTGATACGCAGACTCCGCTTTGGGCGTTGATTGTTGCCAGTATTTTCAATATTGCGGGTAACTTCTTTGCTGTTATGGTATTGGGGATGGGAGCTGGAGGTGTCGCTGCAGCAACAGTGTTAGCTAATTTTTTAGCGGCAAGTATCTTATTTGTCCGTTTAATAAAGACAGATGGGCCATTACGTTTAGATGTTCGTCATCTCAGTATCGTGGACAAACGAGAGTTAAGTTCCATTGTACGTATTGGTTGGCCAGCTGGGCTGCAAGGCGCTGTTTTTTCTATCTCCAACTTAATTATTCAAGCAGCAATCAATAGTTTAGGGCCAGACGTGATGGCTGGCTCTGTTGCCGCATTTACGATTGAAATTAATGTTTACTGCTTTATTAATGCCTTTGGGTTGGCCGCAACAACTTTTGTTAGTCAAAACTATGGCGCTGGCAATCTAGCTCGTTGCCGTCGTGCCATGTGGGTCGCTATGGGCTTAAATTTTGCAGCGACCATTTCAATGACCATTTTAATTGTGCTCTTTAGTCGTCAACTTTTAGGCTTATTTACTGAAAGTGAAGCCGTTGTTGCATTGGCTTTTGTACGTATTTTATGGGTGGTGATTCCAGAGTTTATCCAAGTCATTATGGATACGGTCTCTTATGCAATGCGAGGTTATGGTTATTCGTTACCACCTGCATTAATGACACTTGCTTCCATTTGTACTGTTCGTATTATCTGGGTTTGGACGGTTTTTGAGAAGTACCCAGACTATCAGGTTTTAATGGCAGTCTATCCAGTTAGTTGGATTGTGGCAGCGATTGGGTTAAGCTGGCTTTATTGGTACCACCAAACTCACTTACTAAAAAAGAAGCTAGCCTAAGTTAGGATAGACGAAGAAAGAGAAAAGGCAGTTTTTTGAAACTGCCTTCTCTTTATTTAAGATTCAATTTTTATGCTACTTGCGACGTTAGCCAATCGAACAAAAGCTTCTACGCTAAGGCTCTCAGCACGCGCTGTAGGATCAACATCGGCAGCACGAATATCATCTTCAGTTAATAGCTTTGAGACAGCATTACGAAGCGTTTTACGGCGTTGATTAAATGCTGCTGCAACAATAGCCGAGAACCGTTCTTCATTAACTGGTAAGAGCTCTTCGACTTTTTTGGGAATCATTCGTACGATAGAGCTAGTGACCTTAGGTGCAGGAGTGAATGCACCGGGGGGAACATCAAACATCTTGTACATACGATAACGGTATTGAAGCATGACTGATAACCGTCCATAGACTTTACTACCGGGCTCTGCCACCATACGATCAACAACTTCTTTTTGAAGCATGAAGTGCTGGTCAATCACTCGGTCTGCCACCGTGGTGAGGTGAAAGAGCAAGGGACTAGAGATGTTATAAGGGAGGTTACCAATAATACGCAATCGTTTATCAGGATAAACAGTTGTGGCCCAGTCAAGTTTTAAAGCATCGGCTTCAATCAAAGATAAGGAGTCTGGGAAGGTTTCTTTTAACCAGGCTGCCAAATCACGGTCGATTTCAACTGCAGTAACATGACCGATTGCTTCGATCATTTTGCGTGTTAAAGCGGCTTGGCCCGGACCAATTTCGACGATAGTATCGCCTTTTTGTGCATCAATTGTTCTTACGATGCGGTTGATCCAATGTTCATCATGTAAAAAGTTTTGCCCAAATCGTTTACGGGCTCGATGTCCAGCTAATCCGTTATGCATTTTGTTCTCTATTTTTAGCAAGCGTTTGCGCTAGGCGCAAAGCGGTTAAAAGACTTCCAATATTAGCAATACCTTTTCCGGCAATATCAAGCGCCGTACCATGGTCAACTGATGTTCTCACGTAAGGTAAGCCTAAGGTAATGTTGACACCCTGGCCAAAACTCATATGTTTTAAGACCGGTAAGCCTTGGTCATGATACATACACAAGACGGCATCATATTGATTTAATTTTGCAGCCGAAAAAATGGTGTCAGCAGGGTGTGGGCCTGTGACATTCCAGCCAAGTGCCTGCACTTTTTTAATTTCAGGTTCGATAACCTCAACTTCTTCACGGCCAATATGGCCACCTTCTCCAGCATGTGGATTAAGGCCTGTGACAGCAATACGTGGTTCGTCAATAGCGAAGGCCACCTGCAGGTCATGGTGCAAAATGCTCAAAGTCTCTGAGACATTGTCACGAGTGATGCATTGCGCTAATTGTGAAATGGCAACATGAGTTGTCACAAGAGCTACCCTAAGTGCGTCAGGTTCGTCAGATGAAACAAGCATCATGACGACCTTTTTTACATTGGCCAAATGTGCAAAATATTCCGTATGTCCAGTGAAGTGGATGCCTGCATCATTGATGACACTTTTTTGTACTGGAGCAGTGCATAAAGCACTGTAAGTACCATTCATACAGCCTCGAGCAGCCTCTGTTAATACGTCTAGCACATAACCTGCATTTTCAGGATTTAGTTGACCTTCTACGTTAGGGGTGTGCAGAGGAATATGCTTAAAGGTGACATGAGAAGGCCACGCGGGCAAGGCGAACTTTTTTCGTTGAGCCTCTAAAAGATCTCGGTCACCAATTAAACAAACTGGGCGGTTTGTTTCAAAAACCGCCCGAGTGCAAATCTCAGGACCAATACCGGCCGGCTCACCCGTAGTGAGCGCAACCGGAGCGGTCAAAAAGTTGTTGTTATTCACGGCGAATTTCTACAAAAGCGCGGTCACGCAATTCTCGTTGCCAATTGGCAGTGGCCTCGGCTAACTTGCGCTGACGAAGCATTTGACGAGCCATGTAACGCATACGATCTGCGTTCATTGCTTCTTGGCGACGATCCACGACTTCAATCAAGTGCCAACCATATTGAGACTTCACTGGTTCACTGACTCGACCGATCGGTAATTTTTGCATGGCTTCTTCAAAAGCTGGAACCGTGTCACCGGGTTGCAACCAACCTAAGTCCCCACCACGGGTAGCGGAGCCATCAACGGAGTGAAGGCGAGCTAAAGTGGCAAAGTCTTCTTTGCCTTCAACTAGACGTTTGCGAATGTCTTGTAAGCGAGACAAAATGGTGGCTTCATCCGTCATGGGGGTAATAGCCATCAAAATGTGGCGAGCGTGGGTTTGCGTGACCGGACCACCTGCCAGTTTATTTTGAACCCCGTCTCGCTTATCTGTAACTTTAACAATTGTGTAGCCATCAGAGCTTACGCTCATAGCAACATGGCTTTTTTCCTTTAAAGCTTCACGAACAGCCTCAGCGGTTGAAGAGGGTAATTGGGATAAGGTACGCCAACCAATGACACCACCTTCCAATGCGTCAGAAGCTCGGGAATAGCTCGCTGCCAATTGACCAAAATCTTTACCATCTTTTGCTTCATCAACAATTTCTTTTGCTAAGTCTTTAGCTTTGGAGAGGTCTTCTGAACTCATACTCTCAGAAATTGGGATGTAGATTTGTGCAACGTTGTATTCGATACGATCATTGACATTAAAGCCTGCTTGGTCAGCCAGGAATGCATCAATCTCACTTTCCGGAATATTGATCTTGTCATCAACTTCACGTTCGCGTAAACGTTGGGCAATGATTTGATTACGGATTTCTTCTCGAAATTGCGGGAACGAAACGCCATCTAAGCTTAAACGACGACGAAGCTCTGCGACGCTAATTTTATTTTGACGGGCAATTTGCTCAATAGTAACGTTAACTAAAGCGTCGTCAACTCGGATGCCAGAATCTTGAGCTTTTTGTGCAATAGCGCGTTCAAGAATCAATTGCTCAAGCACTTGGGCTTGCAATTGTGGCATCGGGGGCAATTTAATGTTTTGACGACGAAGATTTAAAGCGGCAGCGTGAGCACGTTCTTCCAACTCATTGGAAGTGATGACATCATTATTGACGACAGCAACAACGCGGTTAAGCATCACAGGGTCTGCCGGTTGAGGAGCCTTCGTGGTTTGAGCCGAGCAAACGCTTGCGGTTAAGGCGGCAAGCAACGCCATGAGTTTTGCTTTATTCATAGTAGTCATATAAACCGGTTTGGCCTGGCATAGCAGTAGCTGCTTGATAGCCCGGGATGTTGCGACGAAGTTCTTCTAAGGGGTTGGAACCTACGGAACCCAATCCTGTCAATTCTAATTGTACGAAGAAACTCGTGTCATATTTGTCAGAGGCCGTGATGTAACGTTGTGCAACTAGGCGAAGTGCCCAACAGTCTGCAACGTATTCCACGCCACCCAACATTTCGACGGGTTGATTGTCAAAGAGCGAGTAGTTATAACGCCCCAAAGCGTAAATCTTATTCGTAATGGGCCATTGCACTGCAAAATCAATTTGTTTGATTTTATCTTCTGGGGCAGTTGGCTCAATGTTGTAACGGTAGTACAAACCCATAACAGCCGAGGGCTTAGGATGCCAACGCAAGCCAGCATTCACACGAGTAAAGCGACTTTCAGATGTTGAATATTGGGCAGAAGTATTGGCAACAACATCTTTCGTAATGTTGGCAGAAACACTACCTAAGAAGTCACTACGAGAGTTTTTCGTAGTTCCTACTTGGTTGTTTGTAGAGAGACTGACATCCTGGTCTTGGAAATAATAACGTTGACCAACAGAAGCACGAAGCCATTCATAGCCAGTTTTACGGTCTAGATAGCGTGATGTCAAAATTAAAGACACTTGGTTAGCTTCAGAGACGCGGTCATGACCGGTGAAAATGTTTTCACTAAAGAAGCTCGAAAAACTTAAATCCGCGTAGGAGCTGTCAAAGGTCGGCATACGCGATTGATCGCGGTATGGCGTATATGCATAAAACACTCGTGGCTCTAGAGTTTGAGTGGCTTCTCGACCAAACCATGAACTGTCTCGTTCAAAGATTAATCCAGTGTCTAAGCTGAATGTAGGAACAGCGAATCGGGAGCTTTCATCGTAAGTGTTTTGTAAACTTGCATTCAAGTCCTTCATATCAGAAAGACTGTATTGAACGCCAGTGAGCATTGTTTTAGGAGTGATAAACCAGCCAGCACCACGCAACGGATAGGCGATGCTATGTTGCATGTATAGGCGATCGCCTTGGACTTTTGTTTCTTTGTCTGGATGTGTAAAACGAGCAACCTCTAAAGTGCTTGAAATTTCAAAGCCGTAGTAGTCAGCTAAATACGCTTTCCAGTCAATTTGAGGAACAATTTCATACGGTTTGGCGTAGTCGCTATATTGACCATTCTCATCTTTATCGCGTTGTAAGACTTGGTTTTTTTGTACGGAAATGGATGAATTCCAAAAATCCTTACCATAGGTTAAATAAAAGTCTTGCGGTAAAACGGATTCACTGGTGCTGTAGATGTCGCTAGAAAAGTCTGCGACATATCGGCCATCGCTGACGCGGTTATAGTCCGTGCGGAAATGAAAGCCGTTCCATTTAGCCCACGTTTTAACCGTACTGCCATAGCGAGATCGGTTAGCTTCCTTGTCATCAGGCATGTAGTCATAGGTAATCTGACCGCCTACATTTTCAGTCAAGAAGCGGAATTCATTACCCAACAAGATGCCTCGTTTACTCATCACGCGAGGAGTAAAGGTGTAGTCATAGTTAGGTGCAATATTCCAGTAAATGGGCAATGAGATATCTACCCCACGGGTGGAACTCATGCCAAGTGTGGGCATCAACAAACCACTTTGTCGCTCTGTGCCAGTTGGGAAAATTGCCCATGGAGTTGCCATGACAGGAATGCCAGCAAGGTGAAAGCTTACATCGTGAGCAGTTGCCCAGTGATTGGTTTCATCGACTTCTAAAGAGTCAGCCTCAATCCACCAGGCTTTACTGCCTGGTTTACAAGTTGTAAGTGTGGCTTTTTTGAATTCTGTGTTCACGCCATTCATAAAACGAGCCGAACTCGTTTTACCACGAATGCCTCGAGCGGCATACTGATAGTTGACGTTTTGCATTTCTCCGGAGTCTGTCTCAATTTGATAAGACAGTTTGGGACCGTCAAATCGAGCCCCTTCGCGGATAACAACGGCATTGCCTTCCACATCAACCGTGTCGGTTGACTGTGTATAGGTAATTTCATCGCCTCGAATGACCGTCCCCGCACGACGAATTTCAGCGTTACCACGCAAAACAATTTCGTCATCGGTTGTTTCCATGCTATCGGCCGTAATAAAACTGGCCGAATCCGCATGAATCATGTCAGGGGAATCATCCAAACTGGAAGCCGTTCGAAGAGATAGAGGGCTTTGAGCGTAAGCCAAGCCAGAAGTGGCAATAACGCAAGCCACAACAATCATTTTCAACGGCGGTAATTGGGTTTTAGAGTGCGGTTTCAAAGCCGGCATGAATTTCGTATCGGTTTGTTATAACAATGATGCCTGCATTATAGCCCACGGGCGCTCAGCTATAATTGCGCAAGCATTATTTTTCAAGTATTTGCCTCTTTTTTGGTTGGCAAAAATTCATGATTTTTCTGAATGGAGTTTTTCATGACTGATCGTCAGGCTCTGCGCCACGAGTGGCTCAAGAGTATTGCACCTCAATATGGCTTACAGTTGCAAACAGAGCAAGTTGCTAGTGCTGATGCGAGTTTTCGCCACTATTACCGTCTTTTGGCAGACGATGGCCAAAGTTATGTGGTGATGGATGCGCCACCCGCTCAGGAAAATGTAGAAAGCTTTATTAAGGTGACGCATCTTTTTGAGTCTGCTCAGTTAAATGTTCCTACTATTTATGAGCAAGACGTCAATCATGGTTTCTTACTTTTGAAAGATTTGGGTAAAGAAACGTATTTGGATGTCCTTAATGAACAAAATGCTCGAGAACTTTTTGAAAAGGCGATTGATGCGCTAATTCAGTGGCAACTCATCTCAAAGCCTTCAGTTCTTCCAGAATACGATCACGCTGTATTGAGTCGTGAAATTAATCTTTTCCCGCAGTGGTACGTTGATGTGCACCGCAAGAAGACACTTGATGAGCGTCAAAATGCTTTGATGAAGATGTGTTTTGAGCGTATTTTGCAAAACAATCTTGCTCAAGAAAAAGTTTTTGTTCATCGTGATTTTATGCCACGAAACTTGATGGTTTCTTCTGATGTAACTCCGGGTATTCTGGACTATCAAGATGCTTTATATGGGCCAATCTCCTATGACATCGCAAGCCTCATGCGTGATGCATTCATCAGTTGGGGTGAGGTCTTTGTCATTGATATGACAATTCGTTACTGGGAAAAAGCTCGAAAAGCTGGTTTGCCGGTGCCCGCAGACTTTGGCCTTTTCTGGAAAGACGTCGAGTGGATGGGTATTCAACGTCACTTAAAGGTTTTGGGGATCTTTGCTCGAATTAACTATCGAGATGGAAAGCCAAAGTATTTAGCCGATACTCCTCGCTTTGTTGGTTATGTTCGCGAGACAGCCAATCGTTATGATGAATTAAAGCCGTTGTTGTACTTAATGGATCAAATTGAGGAAACGGTTCCGAAGTTCGGTTATACGTTCTAATAAGGATGAAAAGTGAGAGCATTGGTATTGGCTGCAGGTCTTGGCAAACGCATGAGACCGTTAACGTTTGATTGTCCTAAGCCACTTTTGAAAGTGGCAGAAAGTCGTTTGATCGATTGGTCGATCTCAGGTCTAGTAAAGGCAGGTGTAACTGACATCGTTATCAATGCTGCTCACTTATCACATCAATTTGAACCCACTTTAGGCTCTAAATATTTGGGCGCTAATCTTCGGTACTCGATTGAAGGGCCTACTTGGAATGAATCCCTGGAAACACTAGGAGGCATTGCTAAGGCGCTCCCGTATCTTACAGATGGGCAAGAACCCTTTATTGTGGTAGCCGGAGACATTGCTTCGAATTTTGATTTTTCGAGACTTGTTGCGAAACGAGACAGCCTTATGAGTGGCAAGGTCGACGCTCATTTGGTTTTGGTTCCAAATCCAGACTTTCATCCTCAAGGGGATATGGGGTTGGTGGATGGGTTAGTTACCCAAACCAGTAAAACGCTGACATTTTCTAGCATAGGTATTTATTCTCCTAGGATTTTCCAAGGTGTTGAGGCGAAATTTGAAAAACTCTTTCCGTGGTTATATCAATTCGTAGATCAAAAGCGAGTAACAGGGGAGCTGTTTAACGGTTTTTGGGAGAATGTAGGAACACCACAAGCATTAGAGGCACTTGCTCAGCGATGCCAAAATCGAGAAGTTCCTCTTCCATGACACCAATAAAGGAAAACGATAAATACAAGATGTAGGAGTTTTAATTACAAAGCTCTACAAATCGCGTTAATTGAAATAAAAAATCGCCCAAATTTTAGGCAAAGTCTTTACAATTAAAGTCCCTTAAATCTTTTTTGAGGGACTTCTTCTTTTTCAATCCATGACGATTACTTTAGGAAAACATTGCATTAAGGGACCGCTTTTTTTGGCGCCAATGGCAGGTGTAACGGACCGCGCTTTCCGACAGATGTGTCGTGCGTTTGGGTGCGATTATGCGGTGGCAGAAATGGTGGCGAGTCAGCCTCAGCTTCGTGAAACGGCAAAAAGTCGTTCACGCATGATCTTTGCTGCAGATGAAAGTCCCAAAGTGGTTCAGCTGTTAGGGGCTGATCCTGAGCTTTTAGAGAAAGCATTTTATTGGGCTGCTGAGGCCGGTGCAGATGTCATAGACTTTAATATGGGATGTCCAGCTAAGAAAGTGTGTTCTGTTGCTTGTGGTTCAGCATTAATGCGTGATGAAGATCATGCCGAGTCGATTCTCAAGGCTCTTGGTAAAGCCTCAGGTCATACGGGTGTGCCAGTTACCTTAAAGTGTCGTACTGGATGGGATGAACAGCACAAAAATGCCGTCACCATTGCAAAAATAGCTCAAGACAATGGTTTTCAATTATTGACCGTACATGGAAGAAGTCGTGCGGGTGGCTTTATTAGCCCTGTAGAGTACGACACGATTGCTGAAGTTGTTCAGTCGGTGAGTATTCCTGTAGTAGCCAATGGCGATATTACTAGTGGTCAAAAAGCTCTGGACGTTCTCACGAAAACGGGAGCAGCTGCCGTGATGGTTGGAAGAGCTGTCATGGGACAACCTTGGATTTTCAAAGAAATGAAGGCTACTTTAGCAGGGGCTGACACTGAGCCTCTTGTTGCACAGGAGAAGGTTCGAGCGATTTTGAGGCATTGGGATTTGCATTTTGCAGATTACGATGAGTTGACGGCAGTAAGAAATTTTAGAAAGCATTTGCTTTGGTACCTTAAAGATTTTGAAAATTTTGGGACCGTCCGTGAAGTGCTTTGTCGGGTAGACACTGCCAGAGATCAAAGAGCACTTCTTGAACAATATTTTGCGAATCAAGGTTGGCTTGCTTAATGCTGGCAAACGTTTTTATTATTAGGCGGTATGATTAATGATTGATCAAGCGGTTTTCGATAAAATCAAACAAAAACAAGGACAAATTAATCCTTTACACGCACAGCTACAATCTGAGGTTATTGTGTCTGCTGATGACAATCTTGAAGCGGCAGTTGTGCGTAGTTTGCAACGTTATTTTGCGAATTTGCAAGGATCGCAACCAATGGAGCTTTATCCAATGGTTATTAGTGCAGTTGAAAAACCCCTTTTAGAGTTTGTGATGAAATATTGTGGCCATAATAAGTGCGCGGCCGCTCAATTGTTGGGGATCAACCGAAATACCTTGCACAAAAAGCTTCGGGTGCACAAGCTCATCTGAGGTTAGGGAAGAATTTATTTTTTCTTTTTAATTTTTTAGGACTATTACCATGCGTAAACAAGCATTGTTAAGTGTCTCCGACAAAACTGGTGTCGTTGAGTTCGCTCGCGAATTGGCAGCTTTAGGCTACCACTTACTCTCTACGGGTGGCACAGCTAAGTTAATTGCTCAAGCTGGCATCGAAGTACAAGAAGTGGCTGACTACACGGGTTTCCCGGAAATGCTCGACGGCCGTGTTAAGACGTTAAATCCGAAGATTCACGCTGGTCTCTTGGCTCGTCGCCCGGATCCAGAACACATGAAGGCTTTGGCCGATCACAATATCGATCCAATCGACATCGTGGTTGTGAATCTTTATCCGTTTGAAGCAACGATTGCTAAGCCCGATTGCACGTTTGAAGACGCTATCGAAAACATTGATATCGGTGGACCGACGATGATTCGTGCTGCTGCCAAGAATCATGAAAGTGTTGCTGTTGTTGTGGATCCGGCAGACTATGGTCGCGTTGTCGAAGAGTTGAAGGCAAATGGCGAAGTTAGTGCAAAGACTCGCTTAGACTTGGCTAAGAAAGTCTTCTGTCATACTGCTCGCTACGATGGCATGATCTCCAACTACTTAACGAGTTTGGATGACAATAATGCCAAGAAGGATTTCCCGGAAAGCTTCTCTCGTCAATGGGTGAAGGTCCAAGATATGCGTTACGGCGAAAATCCGCACCAAAAGGCAGCCTTCTATCGTGAAGCTAATGTTGGCAAGGGTTTATTGGCTAGCTATAAGCAATTGCATGGTAAGGCCTTGTCTTACAACAATATCGCAGATAGTGATGCAGCTTGGGAAGCTGTTCGCCAATTCGATGAACCAGCCTGCGTGATCATTAAGCATGCTAACCCTTGTGGTATCGCTGTTGGTGCAGATAGCGCTGAAGCCTATGCCAAGGCTTTTAAGACGGACTCTAAGAGTGCTTTCGGTGGTATCTTAGCCTTTAATACGCCGGTGACGGGCGCTTGTGCTGAAATGATTGCTAAGCAGTTTGCAGAAGTGATCATGGCTCCTGCATTTGATGCAGCTGCTTTAGAAATTTTGCAAAAGAAGCCGAATCTCCGTTTATTGACCATTGAAATGGGTACGGATGCTAACGACTTTGATTTCAAGCGTGTTGGTGGTGGTCTTTTGGTTCAAACGCCTGACTTGCAAGTGGTTTCTGCAGAACAACTTCGCGTTGTGACCGAAAAGCAACCGACGGCAGAAGAGCTCAAAGATATGCTTTTTGCTTGGAAGGTCGCTAAGTTTGTGAAGTCCAACACGATCGTGTTTGCTAAGGACGGTATGACAATGGGTGTGGGTGCTGGTCAAATGAGCCGCGTTGACTCCGCTCGTATTGCCTCCATCAAGGCAGAAGAAGCCGGCTTGTGCTTAAAGGGTACGGCAGTGGCTAGCGATGCCTTCTTCCCGTTCCGCGACGGTTTGGATGTTGTGATTGACGCCGGTGCTACGTGTGTTATTCAACCGGGTGGCTCAGTTCGTGATGACGAAGTGATTGCAGCCGCTAATGAACGTGGTATCACGATGGTCTTTACGGGTGAACGTCACTTCCGTCACTAAGCCATTGCAAAAACGAGACACGAAGTGATTCTGTTTCGTTACTAAAGGAAAAAAGAGGCGTCTGCAGCGAGTGTGGCGCCTCTTTTCCTTTACAATCGAGACTACAACTGTGAATTTTTCAGCTGGATTTAGGGTTATTCGTCATGCAAATTAATCGTCGAATGTTTTTAGCATCAAGTGCGGCAGCTGCCACCGGAGTTGCAGCGCCTGCTTGGGCTCAACTTCGCATTGAGATTACGGGGGTGGGTGCCAATCAGTTTCCGATTGCCATCCCCCAATTTCAAGGAACCAATTACTCACCGGTGGACATCGCAGCGGTTATCTCCGCTGACCTTGAACGAAGTGGCGCATTCCGAGCCATTAAGGTTATGGGAGAAATCCCACAAGAGGATTTGACAAAGCCACGTGGTTCTTTCTGGCAGACGATGGGTGCTAATGCGCTGGTATTAGGCACTGTGGAAGCTATTACAGAAACTCGCTATGCAGTGATGTATCGTTTGTTTGATACCGTAAAGGCTTCTGTTTTGGATGAAAAACGTTTCGTTGTGAATAAAGACGATTTACGTTTGACAGCTCATCGAATTGCTGATGCCATTTATGAAAAAATTACAGGCGAGTCCGGTATTTTTGCCTCACGACTTGCTTATGTGTTGCAAACTGGCCCCAAAGCATACGAGTTGGTTGTATCTGACTCTGACGGTGAAAATCCTCAAACAGCATTACGTAGCACGCAATCCATTATTTCCCCGATGTGGTCTCCAACAGGTGCTTTGTTGACCTATGTGTCTTTTGAAGCTGGCAAGCCTGTTATTTATTTGCACGATGTTAGAACGGGTGAGCGCCGTTTGGTTGCAAGTTTCAAGGGTAATAATTCAGCACCCGCTTTCAGTCCAGATGGTAAAACTATGGCAGTGGCTCTCTCAATGGGTGGCGGTACTCATATTTATTTGATGAATACCAACGGAACCAACGTTCGCAAGTTCACCTTTAGTCAGGGCATTGATACGGAACCTGTTTTTAGCAGTGATGGCCGCTATGTTTACTTCACGTCAGATCGTGGCGGTAGCCCGCAAATTTATCGACAAGCGGTTGACTCTCGATTAGCAGAGCGTGTTACGTATAACTGTGATTACGCGATTAGTCCTGCGATTAGTCCTAAAGGTGACAAATTAGCATTTATTTCTCGTACAGCAGGGGCATTCCGTGTAACGTTGCTAGACCTCAACACCATGTCTCAGTTAGTACTTACTGATACAACTCGAGATGAGTCACCGACTTTTGCACCGAATGGTAAAGTATTGGTCTATGCCACTGAAGAGCGTGGTGTAGGCGTGTTGGCAACGGTTAGTCTTGATGGCAGAGTTCGTACAAGATTGACAGGCCGACGTGGCGATATCCGGGAGCCGACATGGGGTCCGCTCTTAAATGAAAAATAATAATTTGATTCTTTTGGAGTCTAAAATGCAATTAAAGACCAAAATTTTGTTTGTGAGCATGGCAATGGCTGCCGGTTTAATGACGGGTTGCTCCTCTGTGGATTTGAACCCGAATGCTCAAGAAGATGTCGCTATGATGGGTGATCCGGCCACCAATCCTGATCATCCCTTGAATCATCAAAGTATTTATTTTGCTTTTGATAGTTATTCTGTGTCAGCAGACTCTCAAGACAAGATGCAAGCTCACGCTCGTTACTTGACCTCCCACCCTAATGCTAAGGTTGTTTTGGAAGGTAATACCGACGAGCGCGGTGGTCGTGAATACAACTTGGCCCTTGGTCAAAAGCGTAGCGAAAGTGTGAAGGACCGTTTGCAACTTTTAGGCGTTCCTGCTGACCGTATGGAAAGCGTTAGTTTCGGTAAGGAAAAGCCCCGCGCTTTGGGCCACGATGAAGCGGCTTACCAAGAAAATCGTCGTGTAGACATTAAGTACTTACCGCAATAAGTTCGGTAAGTGAAGAAGGTTCGACTTGTGTCGGACCTTCTTGTTTTAACAGTATTTAAATTTAAAAGGAACGACAAAGACATGCGTCAAACACTGTTGGCCCTTTCTGTGATGGCCATTGGGTTAAGTGCTAGTAATGCTTGGGCCTTTGCCGACGATGAAGCTCGCAAGGCCATTTTAGAGCTACGTCAGCAATTGTCAGCCTCTCAACAAGCTCAAATGGGCATGATTTCGCAATTAGAGCAAATGCGAACTCAAAACCAACAACTGATGGGTGAGATTCAAGAGTTAACACGCAAAGTAGAAACTTTGGATAAACGCTTGGTGGAAATTGAGCCGGCACGTGTTGAGCTAGATGGTAAGGTCATTACTGTTAAACCTGCAGAACGTCGTGATTTTGACCATGCTGTACAAAAGTTCCGTGATCGCGATTTCAGAGCATGTATCGCTGAACTCGATAGCTTTAAGAAAGCTTGGCCCAATTCGGCATTCTTACCTAATGTTGATTATTGGCGAGCAAGTTCTTACTACGCCTTAAGTGACTTTAAGTCTACAAGCAAGATCGCAGCTAATATGATTCGCTTGTATCCAAAGTCCCCTAAAGTTCCTGAGGCTTATTTGTTAAAGGCATCGGCTGATTTGTCCGACGGCAATATTGAGGCGGCCAAAACAAGCTTGAATCAAATTGTGAAACGCTTCCCAAAGAGTGATCAAGCAAAGACTGCTAAAGAACGGCTTAAGCAAATTGCTGAGATTAAGTAAGTGAAGTGAAAAGGTATTTGTCCTACTAGTACCTAGTATTTACGCTAAAATGAGCGTGTTATACATGAGAGGAAATTCCTCGATTCTGTTTTATCCTTAATTAACTAAGAGAAAACGAAAATGACTTGTTCTATACTCGGCCAAAAGTTTTTACGTAACCCGCTTTTAAATCGCGGGTCGGCATTTAGCGAAGAAGAGCGTTGTGAAAGCGGTCTTCGTGGCTTATTGCCAGCACGTGTTGAAACGTTGGACGAGCAAGCTAAGCGTGCCATTACGGTCATGCGCAGATTCCCCACTGGTTTGCAACGCTACATCTATTTAGATGCTTTGCACAATACTAATGAAACGCTCTTTTTCAAGGTGGTCTCTGACTACATTGAAGAAGTGATGCCGATTATTTATACGCCGACAGTCGGTGAAGCCTGCCAAGAGTTTAGCCATATCTTTATGCAAACCCGTGGTCTTTATGTCACCATCAATGACAAGGGCCATGTTTCTGAGTTACTTGACAATGTGGGTCAAGATGACGTTGAAGTGATTGTGGTGACAGACGGTCAACGTATTTTGGGCTTGGGTGACCAAGGTGTTAACGGTATGGGTATTCCTATCGGTAAACTTGCCCTTTATACGGCCTGTGCTGGTGTTGCTCCGGAAAAGACGTTGCCGGTGACCATTGATGTTGGTACGAATAATCCAGCGTATTTAGCAGATCCGATGTATTTGGGTCTTCGTCATGAACGCGTTTGTGGCGCAGCTTATGACGAATTGATTGATGAATTCATGCAAGCATGTCGTAAGCGTTGGCCCAACGTTTTGATCCAATTTGAAGACTTTGGTAATGCCAATGCTTTCCGTTTATTGAATCGTTGGAAAGATAAGAGCTTGTGCTTTAATGATGACATTCAAGGTACGGCTTGCGTTGCTTTGACGGGCTTTTACTCTGCAATGCGCGTCACTGGCGGTAAATTGGCCGACCAACGCGTTTTGTTCTTGGGTGCTGGTGAAGCTGCTACGGGTATTGCAAACTTGATTGCTGAAGCCATTGTGGATGAGACTGGCATGTCAATTGAGGAAGCACGCAAGCGTTGTTTCTTGTTTGACTCTAAGGGCTTGGTAACGGCAAGTCGTACGGGTTTAGTGTCTCATAAGAAGGAATTCGCTCATGAGGCAGAGCCTGCAGAAAGCTTCTTACAAGCCGTTCAACAATTGCGTCCGACTGCCATCGTGGGTGTTGCAGCATTGCCGAATGCGTTTGACTCAATGGTTATCGGAGAAATGAGCCGTATTAACGAACGTCCAATTATCTTTGCATTGTCTAATCCGACATCAAAGGCCGAATGTACGGCAGAAATGGCCTATCAATTCTCTGAAGGTCGTGCATTGTTTGCATCTGGTTCTCCGTTTGATAAGGTGGAGTACAACGGTAAGACGTTCGTTCCGCGTCAGGGCAACAACGCCTATGTTTTCCCTGCTTTAGGTCGTGCCGCTACCTTTGTTAAGTCGAAGACGATGCCGACGGGAATGTTCTTAGCTGCATCTCGCAAGTTGGCTGACTTGGTAACGGAAGAAGATTTGGAACGTGGCAGTTTGTACCCTGCTTTGTCCGAAATTCGTCCGATTTCAGAGTCAATTTCTGTTGCAGTCGCTGAATGGGCTTATACCCACGGTGTGGCAACAGCACAAAAGCCTGAGGACTTGGATGCTGCTGTTAAGGCCAGCATGTATGTGCCTCACTACTAATACAGTGTTCAACACTTTGTATTAGAACAATAGAACTTGAGGCGGAGCAATCCGCCTCAAGGCGTCTTTAAAAGGCGCATTGTGAAAGAAAATAATCCTTTAATTGATGTAGACCCTTCTTTAATACCCGATATGACACCGTCATTTGACGATGTCGTTGTCATTGCGCGCTTAAAAGGCGAAGCACTTTTAAGTGTTCCCGAGGATCTCTACATACCACCCGATGCCCTAAAACTCTTTTTAGAGTCTTTTGAGGGCCCTTTCGACCTTTTACTCTACCTTATTCGCAAGCAACGGCTAGACCTCAATGAAATTTCTGTAGCGGCAGTGACAGACCAATACATGCAATACGTTGAGCAGATCAGAGAGCATAATATGGAGCTTGCAAGCGATTATCTGGTCATGGCAGCAGACTTGATGATGATTAAGAGTCGACTTTTGTTGCCTGTTGCACCTAGTGAGGATGGGGAAACAGAGGAAGACCCAACAGCAAGAATTTTGCGAGAGGTGGCTGAATACGAAAAAATCCAAGTGGCAGCGCAACTTTTAAATGCATTACCAACAGTTGGGGATGGTTTCTGGCGCGGCTATATTGGGCAACCACCGCAAGAAGAAGCTCCACAACCGAAGGTATTGCCACAAGAATTGGCACGAGTTTGGTTATCGGTGATGAAAACCGCAAATTTAAAGGTCAATCATACGGTAGCTAGGCAAGAGCTTTCAATTCATGAGTTTATGTCGGAAATGATTCGAGAAGTAGAAAAATCTTCTTTTGTGAGCTTTGATGACTTTGTTCAAAAACAAAGCACGATGCAGGCGAAGGTCGTGAGTTTTTTAGCGATTTTGGAACTTTCTCGCGAGGGCTTGATTAGTATTACTCAGGCCGCTCCCTATGCACCAATATATTGTTGCAAAAAGAGGGGAGCACAGGCGGAAATTTCCTTTTAAAATAAAGAACCTGAAAGTGTCTATGGAGACACTGGATTCAAATCATAACTAATAAAGGAACTTTAAATTATGGAATGGTTGACTGAGATTATTTCGACGATGCACTGGGGTGCCGTTGCTCAGATCATCATGATTGATATTTTGCTCGGTGGTGATAACGCTGTGGTGATCGCTTTGGCTTGCCGAAACTTACCGCCTCAACAACGTCGACAAGGCATTTTCTGGGGCGTTTTTGGCGCTATTGCATTACGCGTTGTCTTAATCACTTGCGCAGTGTACTTGTTAAGCTTGCCGATGCTCAAGTTCGTTGCAGGTTTGTTATTGATTTGGATTGGTGTGAAGCTCTTGGTGCCTCATGATGAGGAGGAGCAACATATCGAAGGTAGTACACGCTTGTTAGCGGCAATTAAGACAATTATTGTGGCTGACTTGGTGATGAGTATTGACAATGTGATCGGTATTGCTGGAGCTGCGCAAGCTGCCCACGCTGACCATCAAACGGCTTTAATTATTTTTGGTCTTGTGGTGAGCGTGCCCTTTATTGTTTTTGGTAGCCAAGTTATTCTGAAGCTCTTCGATCGTTTCCCCATTATTATCACCTTAGGTGGTGCATTATTAGGGTGGATCGGTGGTGGCTTATTAGCTAGCGATATCTTTATTGCAGAGCATGTGCCTCAAACGCCTATGGTTCATTACGGTGCGGCTGCGGCGGGTGCTTTGGCTGTTGTAGCGATTGCTCGCTTAATATTGGCTCGACGTAAAAAAGGTGCCATGAATATCCAGTAATAAAGGATTTTGATTCCTTAAAGAAAAACGGACATCACTTTTGGAGATGTCCGTTTTTTTACAGCAACCTCCGTAAAGCCCCTGTTTTTAAACGGGGATGTAAGGAGCAAAGTCGAAAGACTTTGTAAATTGAATAATTGAAAATATCGTTATTTGATCTCTATTGCTAAAATAAAGATATGGAACTGATGCTCAACTACTCATTCGAACTGAAACTCAACACCGCTCAACGTCGTTTCTTAAGTCAAACGGCGGGAGCTGTGCGTTTCGTTTGGAATCATTTCTTAGCCGAGCAAAAAGCCATTCAAGAGTCTCGCAATACCATCTATCACCAAAACAAAGAGCGCGTTGAACAAGGACACGAGCCCTTACCTCAACCGTCGCTTTTGACTTACAACGCCTGCTCCAAGGCGCTCACGCAATTAAAGCGTGAAGCCCAAACCCAATGGTTAAAACTACCCATTGCGCAAGCCTTGCAACAAACACTGCGCGATCAAGATCGTGCCATTCGAGAATCATTTAAGAATGGCAAAGGTTTCCCACGCTTTAAGAGTAGAGATCATGGTGATAGTTTCCGACTGCCGCAACCTAAAAGAGAAGATATTGACGAAGTCAACGCTCGCGTCTTTGTCCCGAAGTTAAGGTTTGTGCGTTATCGGAAAAGTCGAGACACAGCCGAGGGACTTGTTCGTCAAGT
>CALESB010000012.1 GCA_937906995.1 uncultured Sutterella sp. | reverse complement strand
CTTCTTAGCTTGGTCTGCGTTGATTTCATCGGCTGTCAATTGCTTTTCAAGCTTGATATCCATTAAGTTGACACTCAAAGAGGCCTTTTCATCGGCATCTTTAACGTTGAACTTACCTGCGGTTGTACCATCCGTTGCAAGGTTAACGGTACCAGCACCTGTCATGTTTTCAACAGTGACATCAATATCATCACCCGTCACATTAACAACACCACCATCTAATTTGAGATTATTCAAAGCTACGTACTTACTACCTTCCTTTTGAGTTGTCGAGTCGTCAGAAGTTAGTGTCGGAGTCCAAGTTGCACCATCAGCAAGAGTCAACTTCAAACCTTTGACACTCAATATTGCTTCATCCTTGCTTGGTTCTTTACTGCCCCAGTCCCAAGCGACAACGGTGTTGCCAGTCCAAGAAGATTTATCACCCTTCAACACAACATTTACATTTGCATCTACTGGTGTGCCTGATGTTGGTGCATCATAATCAAAACTAATATCACCATTTAATACAACTGTATTATTTCCAGATAAATTAATATTTAGTTCTGATTTACCTCTAGCCACAATTGCTCTACCATTACCTCCTTGTGTATTAACGTACACATTACCATCAAGGTTCATAACACCTTGACTCATAGCTACGATACCTACTGCGTTAGAGTTGGTAACACCAATTGCATCGACAATAATATCCTTCGCCTTCACATTTAAAGTTGCCTTTTCTGTTGTAGCCTTTGTTGAATTATTTGCCACATGCAAACCATAAGCCCAACCTTCTTTTGTCGTTGCTTTGGCACTAACCTTTAATGTTTCAGTTGAAATATCAACCTTAGGACCCGAATAGTTGGAATCATTTCCAGCTCCCATCACTGTAATTCCAAGTGCATGACTTGCGCTCGTAGCTGAAATATCAATATTTTTCGTTATCCCTGATTTACCTAATGTTAAAGATGAAGAGCCGTAATCAACTTCTTTTGAATTACCACTTTTAACTTGAATACCACGTTGGACATTAGCAACCCTAATTGTTTCACTCTCAAATACAGGGTTAATACCTTCCCCCTCTTTGCCAGCTACATAGATGCCATATGCGTTTCCGGGTTTCGTCAAATCTAAGCTTTCAACATAAACTTTATCTACAGCCTCTAGTGCAATATTAGAAGCTGCATACGAAACGGAAGCACAAGCAAGCAAAACAGCGCTAGCCAAAATAGATTTTTTCATTGTCAACTCCAAATTGAGTAAAAGAACCCCTCTATAATGCCCTCCCCACAAACTTTTAGTCAACAAACTTTCTTACATTTTTCTCATTTTGTTGCTAAAAGACAACACTTCTTCAAACCCTTCTTTGAAATTCAATAATCTGTATCTATCCATCTAATTGACTCTCTCAACTGTACATACCAAACGCTCTTCATCCTCTTTAAAATCAGTCTTCACTTCGCACTTTTATTTGCGTTGGCCTTTCGTTTCTGTTGTGTAGAGAATTCCTCGTAATCGATAAAAACATCAAAATTTTCGAGGATAAACAAAGTAATCTGAAAACCTTATCTTCAAATTTATTACAAGAAAGACTGTTCAGCTTTCTAAAACTCATGAGCATCACTTTTAATTTTGTTCACAGTTATAAGCAACGTATTGTTTAAAAGGATTTAAATCTATCTCTTTTTACGATGACGGTCTTACATCATGAGTTGTGAAATATGTGTACTAGCACACAAATCCATAAGAAAAAGTTATATCGAATTCCCAACTCGCAATAACTTGAACCTTTCTTTCGCATGTTGAATCATTATTGGGCAATCTTGTTTACCTCTGGTCTACATTCCATATCCAAGTTACGGTGAGCGATACATCTGTAAAAATATCTCTGATTTTGTTCCTAAAAAAGCTAATTCTTACTGGGCAACGGCCATTATTAACGGAGGTCCAGAAGTTGAAAACCTCAAGACCTCTCTTGCTCAATTCTCTTACTCTTGTTTTTCCCTAGCTCGCTAATAAGACTTTGGAAAATATGGGCTTCTTATCCAACATAAGCACATTCCTCGCAGTTTGTACCTTGTCTTTAGCTATCGGTTTCGGTTTTATTTTGACCAACTCCGCACCTTGGGGACTTGCACCCCAGAACATGCGCTTGCCCAGCGCACCACCAAAAAAAACGCTGTCCCAGTTGAGACAGCGTTTTTTGTTTATCTAAAGGCTAATTAGAAGACGTACTTCATACCAACCTTACCACCGACAGAAGACGTACCGTCCTTGCCACCGCCAACAATGAAGTTAGCGTCAAACAACACGTTACCCTTCTTAGCACGGATACCGAAGTCTGCGCTCACCGGCGTCGTGTCAATCACGTCTTGGTCGTGACCAAGCACCGTGATTTCCTTATCACCAAACGTCGGAACAAAGGCGACCTTGAAGCTCGGAGCTACCATCCAACCAGAGCTTGCGCTTTGTTCGTAGCCATTGATACGCATAGCGATTGGCAATTGAACAAGCGTTTGTTCTTGGTCATCAACCTTGACAGAACCTACATCCATAGCGTCCGTCTTCAATTGAGAAACGCGAACACCAATGCTCGGAACAAATTGGAAGTGTTCCGTCGTCAATTGGTATTGAGCGCGAACACCAGCTGAGTAGATCTTCGCATCAACTTCTTGGTTCAATGCTGTTTGAGAAGACGTTACGTCGTTCTTAGATTGCAAGTAAGCCAATTCGCCAACAACCTTAGCCGGACCGAAAGACTTCGTAGCGTAGAACGTGAAGCCGTAGTTATCGATGTCATTGTGGATAGAAGAAACATCGCTACGCAAAGAACCCTTACCGTATTGGAGAGCAGCACCAGCCGTGATCGTATCCGTCAAGGCCATATCTGCACCAAAGGTGCCATAACCCATATCAGAACGGAATGTACCGCCGTTATCCATTTCCGTGGATTCATAGCGTTCGCCACGAACCGTAGCCCAAAGGTTCATACCCGGTTGGAGATCTTGGTCAATCGACGTGCGATCAGCCACTGTTTCGGCCATCACGAAGTCAGCATGACGCGTCATTGCTTGGATACCCGTAGAGGCTAATGCGCCAAGACCAGATTCTTTATCCAAGCTGGTCGTGACCTTCTTGCTATCAGCATCCAATGCACCAACGATAAACGGGTTATCCGTCACAACTGTAGCACCTGCGTCCGTCACTGTACCCGTAGCTAAATCAAAAGCACCTTCCGTTGCGTTGACAACACCAAGGTAGCTACCTTCAGCTAAAGAAATAGCACCATCAACGACAGCCTTGCCTGTATTGGCTTGGTTGAGCATGAACATACCGTTCTTAGCAACCGTCACCGTACCTGCTGTTGCTGCTTGGGGAGCAGTTAAACTACCGTCAACCACAAGACCGCCCGTACCTAATGCCAAGGTACCGTCAACATAAGCGGCTGCTGTGATGTTGTCCTTGCCCCAACTTAAACCTTGAGCCGAAGCGATGCTTTCGAAGGCTTGAGCAGCGGATTCAGAGGTAGCACCAAAGCTAACCAAAGCGTTTTGACCAGCGATGACTTCTGCTGTTAAACCATCCTTACCCACTTGAGCAATTTCAAGGTGAGAAGCGTTACCCACAACGTTGAGAGCTGCGTCGTCCTTCCAAACCGGGTCAACAAACAACGTACCCGTCATGCCTTCTAAGGACTTAACAGAGAGCTTACCGGCTGTGGCTTCGTTACCAACTAAAACCGTTCCGTTACCTGTTAACTTGTCGGCTACTAACGTGGAGGCATTATTAACGTTAACCGTACCGTTAGCTTCTACATGAGCGATATTAAACTGACCGGCTTCAACCGTCATTTCAGCGTTTTGAGCAACGCTCACAGTATGAGAGAGTTGACCTTTAGAGTCTGCGTCAAAGCCCAACACCAATTCAGCGCCATCGGCCACATTGACCTTAAAGTCTTCAGCCAAGTTACCGGAAACAAGTTCCGTACCTGCCTTATCACTACCGGCTAATGTGAACTTACCACCTTGGAGTTCAAAACTTTCAGCAGCTTCAGCCTTTTCGCCTTCAACAAGGATAGAAGAAACCTTAGCGTCATTGCCGTTGGCCACTGTGATCTTCTTATCAGCGCCAACTTCCGCGCTAACTTGTTCACCAGCTGCGTTTGCGTGAGCATCAACCACCTTATCCAAGGTAGCTTCAGAGTCCACTAATTGACCATTGCGCAAAGCCACACTAGCACCACCCATCAATTGGGTGAGTTTATCCAACATAGCAAGGTTGTATTCGCCCGTGAAGTCCTTCACGTCAACAGAACCGCCTGAGAGATCTGTCTTTTCAAAAACAGCTTCGTTCAAAGCAACGGTTTCCTTGCCTAAGTCTTTGAACACGACAGCACCGTTGGCCTTTAACACACCTCCGGTCATACCGAACGTACCATTCTCGTTCTTAACAGTGCCGTTAATGTCCATCGTACCGCCTTCAACAGCCACCTTACCGTCCTTGATAGACAAGTTATCTAACGCGAAGGAACCTGCTTGGACCGTGAGTGTGTTTTCCTTGTTATTTAAAGCAACGTTCTTAGCAGTGACCGTACCGGAAGACGTTAATTGACCATAGGTCGTAATAAGCTTGCCGTCACCTTCCTTGTATTCCTTACCATTCCATGTCAAGGACTTAGGAGAGTTGCCCAACGTCAAGTCGCCTGTCGTCAATGTTGCACCTTCAGCGACATCTAACTCGTTCATAACAGTCCAAGCCTTTGTCACAGCCATCGTACCTTCTGCGACCTTTACCGTACCGTAGAACTTGTCTAACGAGGAGTTGATTTCTAACGTACCGAGACCGGTCTTTTGGAAACCAGTTAAATTAGACTTGTCGTTATCAATTACGATAGCTGATGCAATGCTGTCCATATTGCCTGTGCTATTAGCATCACCAATGTGTAACGTCGCATCTTTACCCACGCGGAACTCGGTAGAAGATTTACGGTCTAAGAACAAAAAACCACCAGCAGAGGTGCTAACCGTGCCGTAGAGACCATAGTAGACATCTGGTGTTGCGCTAGTGACATTGTTGCCCGTGTAGGCAATATCCTTGCCTTCTGTCACTTCAATCACCAAAGCGGACTCCTTCGTACCGTCTTGCGTATTAATGACAGCATCTTGATAGATGGCGCCACCGGCAACTAAAGCACCAATATCACCCTTTACCGTCGATTCTGCGGTATTGTCCTTAAACACGGTATCCACAAAGTGATTGGCACCGTTTTTAATCATGATGACCCCACCGCTAATGGTGTTGGTGTTATTGCTGTCCGTACCGGCAGTCTTTGCAATTGCATCAATGGTGGAGTGGTTACCGACAAATTGGCTGTCCCTGATTGTCAATTGAGACATGTACAGCGAGCCAACAGCACCATAGAGTGCCACTTGTTCACCGCCGCTGGCAATGGCTTTAATCGTATTGTTGGAATAGTTGATCTTGTCGTAGGTTTTCGTCTGATTGTACACATAAGCCAAGCCACCCCAATCATTGGCTTGAACTTTTTGGTCGACCGTGGATTCTAAGTCACTTGTTTTGGCCATCACGGAACCGGAGGCCAGCGCAACAGCAGTTGCAACCGCAGCTGCCACTACTGTCTTTGTACCCTTCTTTTGTACAGAACTTGTGATTTCATTTGCCACCATCAAAACACCACGTGCTTTGTTGAAGACAACTTTGTATGTGTTATTCATGATTTTTCTCCAAATCAATAAGAAAACACTCACATAATGCCCCCCCCCGTAGATCATTCGTCAACAAACTTTCTTACATTTTTCTTATTATGTTGCTAAAAGGCAACACTTCTTCAAACCCTTCTTTGAAGTTCAATAATCCGTCTCTATCCCCCTAATTGACTCTATCAACCGTACATACCAAACATTCCTTATCCCCTTTAAAATCAGTTCTTACTGCGCACTTTTATTTGCGTTGGCCTTTCGTATCTGTTGTGTAGAGAATTCATCGTGATCAATAAAAACATCAAAATTTTCGGAGCCAAACAAAATAATCTCAAAAACCTTGATGTGGAATTTGAGACGGGAAAAATCAGTGTGGTCACTGGTGTTTCAGGCTCGGGTAAAAGTTCCTTAGTCTTTGATACGCTCTACGCTGAAGGGCAACGTCGGTACGTTGAAACCTTTAGCCCCTACGCACGACAATTCCTTGACCGTATGGACCGGCCACAAGTCGATCGTATTGAAGGCGTGCCACCAGCCATTGCTATTGACCAAACAAACCCCGTTCGTACTTCACGCTCAACCGTGGGTACGATGACAGAAATTAATGATCACTTAAAACTTCTTTTTTCTCGTGAAGCCCATCTCTTTTGCAGAGAATGCGGACGTGAAATTCAAGCGGATACCCCACAATCCGCTTGGGAAAAAGTCGTTGACCTTGCCAAGCTTCATAACGATCCCCGACTCTATTTCACCTTTTCGATCAAGGTGCCTAGTGGCATGAGTTTGGATGAAATTAAGCAGTCTTTAGCTGCACAAGGCTTTACAAAGCTTTATCACGAAGAAGCATCCAGCACCCAACTACTTGAAGTGGTTGCCGACCGGTTCCGTGCCAGTAAAGCCGAAAAAACGCGTGGCATTGAAGCGCTAGAGACCTGCTTTAAATTTGGTAAGGGCTACGTTACGGTTTATGCACAAACTGAAACAGAAGAAAAAACATGGCGTTTTACTGACCAATTGGCCTGTCCAGACTGCAATATTCACTACAGTCGCCCAACCGATGCGACGTTTAGTTTCAACTCGCCACTCGGTGCTTGTGAAACCTGCCGTGGTTTCGGTCGAGTGATCGGTGTGGATTACGATCTAGTGATCCCCGATCAAAGCCTTTCTTTAAATGATGGGGCGATTAAGCCTTGGAATACTAAGACCAACGAAGATTGCCTTAAAGATTTAAAAAAGTATGCTAAGCGAGACGGCATCCGTTTAGATGTTCCCTATCGAGATTTAACCGAAGAAGAAAAGCATTGGGTTATCAATGGAGAGCCTGGTTGGAAGGGCAAATGGACGCAGCAGTGGTACGGTGTTAAACACTTTTTTGAGTGGCTAGAAACGAAGGCTTATAAGATGCATGTTCGTGTCTTACTGTCTCGTTATCGCAACTATCAAGAATGTCCCGATTGTCACGGTGCGCGATTAAAACCAGAAGCACTTTTGTGGCGTGTTGGTAGCAAAAACGCAACCGATCTCGCACTAGAAGGTCTACCGTTTCAACGACATCGCCCCGTGGGTGCCAAGTGGTCTGATGAGCAATTAGCTGCAATGCCCGGGCTTAATCTTTATGACCTCATGAGACTGCCTTTATCTCGACTTTTAACCTTCTTTGAAGCCTTAAAAGCTGAAGGGAAAATGGATGAAGCCGGCTGCCTTGTCACCGAAGAAATTTTGTCTCGGCTGCGCTACCTTGTGGATGTAGGTGTTGGGTATCTAACACTTGAGCGACAAAGCCGCACACTCTCTGGTGGCGAAGTTCAACGCGTTAACCTCACCACGGCCTTAGGCACCTCTTTGGTCAACACCTTATTTGTCTTGGATGAGCCCTCTATTGGCTTACACCCTCGCGACATGGACCGCATTAATCGAGTCATGACGCGCTTGCGAGACAGTGGGAATACACTAGTTGTCGTTGAGCACGACCCGCAAGTGATGCTTGCTGCCGATACGATTTTTGATATGGGACCTGGCCCTGGAGAAAAAGGTGGCCAAGTGGTCTTTAAAGGTCGCCCGAATGATCTAATTAAAGCTGACACCTTAACAGGACGCTACTTAAGCGGACGTCAACGTATCAATGCCATGCACGAAAAACGTGCCCTTGATTCCAACAAGACCATCACCTTGTCGGGTGTCACAGCACATAATCTAAAAAATGTTGATGTTCATTTCCCATTAGGGGGCTTAAATGTCGTCACAGGTGTCTCGGGTTCCGGTAAGTCCACACTGATTCAAAATGTTTTAGTTCCTGCTCTCATGAAAGCGAAGGGGGAACCCACTGAAGCCCCAGGGGCCTTTAAATCTTTAACCGGCCACGAACACATCGATTCAGTTCAATTTGTAGATCAGTCCCCGATTGGCAAAACCACTCGATCCAACCCCGCAAGCTACGTTGGCGCCTTTGATGCCATTCGCACCATCTTTGCACAAACGGATGCGGCGAAAGCGAGAGAATACAAACCCGGCACCTTTAGTTTTAATTCGGGTGATGGTCGTTGCCCGGTTTGCGGTGGCAATGGCTTTGAGCATATTGAGATGCAATTCTTATCAGACGTTTATTTGAGATGCTCTGCCTGCAATGGCACTCGGTATCGTCCTGAGATTTTAGAAATCACCGTAAAGCGCCATGATAAAGAACTCAACATTGCCCAAGTTTTAGATCTTTCTGTTTCTGAAGCCTGTGAATTCTTTAGTGAAGACAAATCCGTCTTAGCTCGCTTAGAACCTTTGCGAAAAGTGGGGTTAGATTACCTCAAGTTGGGGCAGCCCGTTCCTACATTGTCTGGTGGTGAAGCTCAACGCCTCAAAATTGCAGGCTTTTTGGCTGAAAAGAATTCTCAAGCAAAGAAAAACGATCTCTTTATCTTTGACGAGCCCACAACGGGGCTGCATTTTGATGACATTGAAAAACTGATGCAGTCTTTGCAAGAGCTTATTGATCGAGGTAATACTGCGATTATCATCGAGCACAATCTTGACGTGATTAACTGCGCAGACTGGGTCGTCGACCTGGGACCTGAAGGCGGCGAAGATGGAGGCAGTGTTGTTGTAGAAGGCACCTTAGATTGCCTCATAAACCACCCAACCTCCTATACGGGCAAGGCACTAAAAGCTTACCGAGAAACGCTTTCACAAAAAGTGTTCTCTCCCTACTTCACAAGTGATGCTCCCAACGTTTCGTCATCGGTCGTGACTGTGCCCGATGCTATTCAAATTCGAGGTGCAAAGGAGCATAACCTTAAAAATATCTCTGTGGATATCCCACATGGAAAATTCACAGTGGTGACTGGTGCTTCAGGATCTGGTAAGTCAACATTAGCGTTTGACATTGTCTTTAAAGAGGGGCAACGACGCTACCTGGAATCTTTAAATGCGTATGCTCGCAGCATTGTGCAACCAGCCAGTAAACCTGATGTCGACAGTATCACGGGTATTGCTCCAACAGTGGCAATTGAACAACGTACCTCTCGAGGCGGTCGTAAGTCCACCGTTGCAACCATGACGGAGCTTTATCACTTCTTGCGTTTGCTTTATGTGAAGTTAGGCCATCAATATTGCCCGGACTGTGATGTTGAAGTGGTTCCGAAATCCTTTGAAACCATTTTCTCTGAAATTCTCACCGACTATAAAAGTCAAACTCTATGGGTATTAGCTCCCCTTGTGATGAAGCGTAAAGGGATCTATAACGATCTCGCAAAATGGGCGAATAAAAAGGGCTATAAAGAGCTTCGTGTTGATGGTAAGTTTGTCTCTACAGAAAACTTTCCCAAACTGGCTCGCTATAAAGATCACACCATTGAATTACCCGTTGCTTGTCTTGAGGTCAATCCCAATGATGAAAAAGCACTCAAACGTGCTCTTCAAGAAGCCATCACAATCGGTAAAGGTGTGATCAGTGTTTTAGACGAGGAAAATACCGAACGAATTTTCTCCACGCATCGCTCTTGCCCCATTTGCGCTCGTAGCTTCCCTGAACTGGATCCTCGCCTCTTTTCGTATAACTCTTCAATGGGATGGTGCCCCACCTGTTTTGGGACCGGCCAACTCATTGAGGGCTTTGATGAAACAGCTACCGGTGAAGAACACGCATGGGTGGATGCTCAGGCAAAGACTTGTCCAACGTGTCACGGAGAGCGTTTGAACGAAGTGGCTCGAAGTGTTCGCTTTGCAGGCAAAAACATCTCCGAAATTGCTCATTTAACAGTGTCTGAGGCACGCTCTTTCTTTGACAAGCTCAAACTTAAAGGGCGAGATGCTGATATTGCCGAAGATGCATTAAAAGAAATTCGTCTTCGCTTAGCTTTCTTAGAGGAAGTGGGACTTGGGTATCTCACGCTTGATCGCTCAGCTCCATCATTATCGGGTGGCGAAGCTCAACGCATTCGTTTAGCCAGTCAATTAGGCTCTAACCTTCAAGGGGTTTGCTACATCTTAGATGAACCCACTATTGGGCTACATCCAAGAGATAATCGACTGCTGCTAGATGCCATGAAAATGCTCACTCAAAAAGGCAATACCCTTTTAGTCGTCGAGCACGATGAAGATACAATTCGAGAAGCCGACTATGTGATCGATGTGGGACCGGGCGCTGGTGTTCGTGGCGGTGAAATTATCGCTAAAGGCAATGTTACCGACATTATGGCCGACCCCAACTCATTGACAGGTCGCTATTTGAGACAACCGATTGCCCATACGTTTAAACCCAAACGCAAAGTTGACGATGAAACGCATTGGCTCACCGTCAATCAACCTCATCTCAATAACTTAAAGGCCGATAAGGTTCAAATTCCTTTGGAGCGTCTTACGGTGCTCACTGGGGTATCGGGTTCCGGCAAAAGTAGCTTTGCCAGAGGAGTTTTACTAAAAGCCCTCGGTGAGGCACTTTCACAAAAGAAACCCTATGAGGGAGAGCTTTGCGAAAGTATGGACGGCGTTCAATGGATCGATCGCGTCTTAGAAGTGGATCAAACACCCATTGGTAAAACACCTCGCTCATGCCCTGCGACCTATGTCGGTTTTTTAGATACGATTCGCAAAATCTATGCCGAAACCAATGAAGCAAAAGCTCGTGGTTACAATGCCTCTCGCTTTTCTTTCAACGTTAAAGGCGGACGCTGTGAGCACTGTGAGGGACAGGGGTTACGTACCATTGAAATGAACTTTTTGCCTGATGTGAAGGTTCCCTGTGAAGCCTGTGGCGGCTTACGCTACAACGCAGAAACCATGGAAGTACTCTGGAAAGGTAAGTCGATTGGTGAAACCTTAGCCATGGATATTGACGATGCGGTGGAATTTTTCAACACGCAAAGTTCTGTTGCTCATGCCTTAAAACTGATGCAAGACGTGGGGCTGGGTTACCTAAGCCTCGGGCAACCGTCTCCCACTCTATCGGGAGGCGAAGCTCAGCGCATCAAACTTGTCACCGAGCTCATCAAGGCTCGTGATGATGTCACGCGTCGTGGCTACCGTGCTCCCAAAACACTCTACATTTTGGATGAACCAACGGTAGGGTTGCATATGGCCGACGTTGAAAAACTCATTGCCGTATTGCACCGGTTAGTCGATGCTGGTAACACCGTCATAGTGATTGAACACAACCTTGACATCATGGCCCAAGCCGATTGGATTATTGATATGGGCCCCGAAGGGGGTTACGAAGGTGGACAAGTCGTTGCCCAAGGCACACCGTCTGATGTGATGAAAAAGAAAACGCATACCGCAAAAGCGCTCAATGATTTTAAGAAAATGCACGCAGCGCTTAAGAAAAAATAAGTCAAACAAAATGGCACCAAAATCGAAACTTTGGTGCCATTTTTGTTTACTGAATATTGTAGTTAATGGGAATCACAAGCTTCATCTCCTGAGTGGCTTGCGTTCGGACTCCCTTAAGGTGTTTAGCTGCTTGAAGTGTCGCTCTGCGCAATAGAGGATGTCCTCCCTTTTGAAGCTGATAGTCACCAATCGAACCATCAGCCAAAATATTGACTTCGAGCATAATCCGACCTTCTAAACCCTGAGAACGAGCTCGATCGGGGTATCGCTTATAACGCTCAATAATAGTGATGATTTCATCAAAAACAATTTGCGTTTGCGTCACTGTTTTTGACGCTCCCGTTGTTTGCGGAGCAACCACTTTTGCACTACCAGCACTTTTCACTGGTTTTACTTTGGGTTTAGGCTGTGGCTTTGGCTTTACCTCTGGTTTGGGTAGTTGTGGCTTAGCTTCAGGCTTTTTAACCTCGACGGGTTTAGGTTCTTCTACGGTAATTTGCCAACTACTTGAAGGCATTGTCATCAAAACCCAATCTTTCTCAATCCTTAACGGTTCACGCTTTATATTCAAATCTGGCGTCGGTTTTTCGACATTTTGCATCGCTAATCGCTGATTGAGCTGAGCAATCTTCATCGGAACATGAACAAAAAGGAAAAAGGCAAACGCTGCCGCTACCACTGCCGTTAAGACCTTGGCTTTACGCGATGCATCACGCTCTTCGGGTGAGTGGAAACTATCTCGACTCAACTCCTTAGCTCGGAAACGCCCTGTAATTGGACAGCGTCGAATCTCTTTCATGACTATTTACTCGGTTGCGTACTTATGACAAAACGTCCTTCATTCTTACTTTTAGCCAAGTCCACCAAAGGCACAAAGCGATCGAAGCTTGCCTTTGCATCCATGTGAATATTTAATATCGCCTTATCGTTTTTTGCGAGCTCTGCCTCAATGGCTTTTAAGTCCGTTGGCTTTTTATTCATTAAATACTGCCCATCAGAAGTCACATAAACACTCACCTGACGGTCTGCCTTGTGAGATTGAGCTGTTTGGCTTTCAGGCAGAATAATTTCTAAAACCGGACGCGAAAAACTCATCGTCAACACAAAGAAGATGATGAGCATAAACAGGCAGTCAATGAGCGGCGTCAAATCCACTTGAGGCTCTTCATCTAACGGAGAGCCTCCAACATCAAAAGGATTATTCATTAGTGATCATCCTCCAATAATTGAGCATGCTCTTTTTTCAGCTTTTGAACCATTTTTAATGCTCGGAAGCTGTGCTCGACAGCTTCAATATGCATGCCTCTAAATTTCATGACTAAAGCGTAGTAAGCCATCATCGTTGGAATAGCAATGCATAGACCCATCACGGTCGTGATCAACGCCTGCCAAATCCCATTCGCAAGCACATCAGCATCCGGCACTTGGGCAAACGAAAGCGACTGAAAGACTTCGACCATCCCAAAAACGGTACCTAAAAGACCTAAAAGCGGTGAAATGACGCTAATCACCTTTAACCAAATCAAGCCATTATTAACGCACTTAAAATTTCGGTGGAAGAGATAAGCGACTTCCCCACGAATATTGTCACTGTGAGCTGCTTGAGAAACCACAATGTCATAGATAATTCGAATCAAAGGATTGGCATTTTCTCGATCAAGATTTCTCAGGCATTGGCTTTTACCTTTTTCAATCTCTAGAAAATCTTTGCGGAAGTTATTCCAAACACTATTGAGATAAAGCGTGAGCCAAATGGCACGATAAACAGCGTAGATGCCTAACAAAATCAAAGCAACACCAGCCGGCCCAATTAACTCATAACTCGAAATAATCGTTTCCATTTACTTTCACTCGCATAAAAACAAAAGGCCTGTGACCGCTCGATATCGTCACAAGCCTCTTGTTAGATTTCAGTATTGGAAGTGAACTCTTTGTTTCTACTTCCAATACTAACGACAAGATCAATTAGAACGTTGCCGTAAACTTCACAGCCGCATGACGACCCGGTTCATAGACGGTTCGAACAAAGTCATCCATTTTGCCGCCATTGTAGCGATAGAGCTTATCACCAATATTATAGATGCCAGCATCCAAACGATAAGCCTTATCTGGGCCAAAAGCGACACCACCCGTCAAGTTAAAGGTCGTAAAACCAGCATAAGAACTTGTCGTCTTATTCTTAAAGTCATACTCCTCACTCTTGGTTTGCGTTACTGCATAAAGATCTGCATTCCAATCAGCCTCCATAGCTGTTGTAAAGTAACGAACACCAATGCGAGCACTTGCCTTAGGTGTGCCAGTCTTCTTGGATGTATCACCATCTTGCTCATATTCACGACTGAGCAAGGTCACGGAAGTATACGGCTCAAAGTCACCCATACGAAGGCTTGAAGTCATTTCAAAGCCTAACGTTTTAGCCTTAGCAATGTTGTCGTACTGGAACATGTACGTATCCGTTGTTGAGCGATTTACAGCTGTAATGTAGTTATTTGCTTCAGAGTAAAAGACTGCAGCATCAACCATCAAACCAGAATCTTGGTACCGAGCACCAAGTTCAAAATTATCCGTTGTTTCAGGCTTTAAGTTCGGGTTTGCATATGTAAAGCGCCCTCCCATTAAAGAATCAATAAAGAGTTCTTGCAAAATCGGAGCACGATAACCTTGAGAATAATTGGCACGCAACGACAAATTATCAAAGCCGTTATAACTCAAGCCTGCATTAAATACCGCCTTGCCCTCAGAATTGTCATGCGATGTTGTTGAGCCTGCAACTTGAACAGGTTTACTTCCCATTGACATATTAATGGCAGACTTGTGAATATCCATATTGCTCTTAACGAAAGAATAGCGAACACCATAGTTTGCAACCCAATCATCAGCAAATGTACTTTCCATGGCAATAAAAATAGCATGTCGAATTTGATCACCTTCGTAGCTATTGTTCACTGGTACTCTTACCGAAATACCGGGCCTATTCGGGGCGAACTTAACATCTTCTGCCACGATGTTACTCGTACTATAAGCCTTGAGTTTGTCATAAGTCATTTCATAACCAATCATCATAAAATGACTGTCAGTCAAATTCCAATCGGTCTGAATGCTAAATGCTGTTGTATCGGTCGTGTTATCCGTCCAATTATCAACAGTGACTGGAACAATACCCAGATCTGGCATGCCTACTGAAGGCCCACCTACTCCTGGAGGCATCCCTCCCATCTGAGGAGGCATGGCTTTGGAAGATGATGGCTTCATAATTTGACTCATAATATCCGTCGGATTCATCTTTGTAACGACATGATTATCCATCTTCTTTGCGTTTCGCTCTTGGGACAAATCAATTCGAACACGGCTTAAGGTATCGGAGATATTCTTAAACTCTCCAAAAATTGCACCACGCGTACGCTTCCACTCTGGCACATGTACCCAAAAATCATCTGCAGGCACAGATTGGTCACCCGTCCAGAAATCTAAGTCGTAATGACTCAACGTCAAACCAATCGTCTTATCAGGATCAATGTCATAAGATAAGAAGGCATCGGCAGACTTTGACTTAAATTCTGTGTGTTCAGCCTTACCAATTGGCGTATCTAAAAGACCATAGTCTTTTCCTGCTACACCTAAGCGCCAATTCCAACCATTAGAAGAGCCACTAATACTTGCTGAGCCATCCTTACCGTCAGCTGCGCCATCAAAGCCAGCAGAAACCGTTGCGCTCACAGGTTTATCTGCACCTTTTTTCGTAATGATATTTACAGCGCCACCAATGGCATCTGAGCCATAAAGCACAGAGGCAGGACCACGGATCACTTCGATACGTTCCACTTGAGAGGGATCGATCAACACCGGTGCTCCGGACATGGACTTTTGTTCCGTAATACGTTGACCATTAACCATCACAAGCGTACGGAAGGCGTCTTCACCACGCATGGTGATACGGTCTAAACCTTGAGAGCCATCATTGCGAACACGCAAACCCGGTACCGTTGTTTCCAACAAGTCTGCAACACTCTTGGTGTAACCCGCGCGAGCAATATCTTCAGAAGTCACCACTGAGACTGACATATTCACGTCAGCCAAAGCTTTCTCTGAACGCGTTGCCGTCACCATAACGTCTTGAGCTTGAATAACAGGAGCCGTATTGGCAAGCGCCACTGTGGGCATTGAAAAAGCCGCAGCCACAGATAAAGCCACGGTCGTACGGGACAAGAGTCCGATCTTGGACATGTTTTCTCCTAAGGATTAAAGAGCGCTCTTTGTTTTTTGACTGTCTTACAAACAAGAGCGCGTATCCAAAATTTAACAATTGTGAAATTTTGTCACAAAAATTTTAAATTTATCTTAAGAATGATTAGAGAACTTTTTATTTATTTTTATAAGACATTTTTTAGCCCCCTTAACTTTTAGTTAATAATTAGCCTTTAAATTCCGGGGCTAACAAACAATAACTTTCAGTAAAACATACCTTATACTTCCATCAAGTTTGTTTTACGTATTCCAAAAAAACGAAAAATGCCAGAATCTGTCTCCACCTGCCCAACACTTTTATCAACAAGTTTAGCTTTTGCTTTACTTGCTCTTGCCCACCCCGCCTATGCTTCATCCAATCCTTTGGATGAGGATATCGAACTTCAAGACAGCTATGTTCGACCGGACTATGTTGAAATTGAACGCATGAGAAACACGAAAGAAATCATCGTGATTCGAAAGGAAGACATCCAACAAAAAGGGAAGCGAACCATTACTGATGTTTTAGGTTCAGTTCCCAGTATCAATGTCAACTCTACGGGTATGGGAGATATTGACATCCGCGGACAAGGTGCAGACCAAGCCACTCGCAATATTCAAGTGCTATTAGATGGTGCTCCCATCACGACTTTGGTTAATCACCCCAGTCACACCAATTATGATGTTGTTCCTGTTGAGCAACTTGAGCGTATTGAAGTTATTCCGGGAGGTGGAAGCGTTCTCTATGGTTCTGGCGCTTCTGGTGGTATCGTAAATATCACCACTAATTTGCGATCCATGTCTGACCCTAAGTCCTCCTTGGCTGCAGAATATAACAGCAAGGGTTATCGCATTAATGGTAATTTAGGCGGCACATTTGATGACAATCGATTCGCTTACGATCTTTCCTACGCACACTTAGATCGCGATCTCTATTTTGTTGATACTTTCCGTCACTCCAACTACTTTGCTGGCGGTTTGCGTTGGAACTTAACGCCAAGTCAATCGCTGATTGTTCGCTATAGTCGCTTGGAAGAAGAGTCTCAATACCTTGGTAATGTCAGTATCTCCAAAATTAAAGAGTTTGGAGAAGACTATCGTCCTAAAGATAAAGAAATCACCGTTGGTTTAGATGGTCAAGGCCATAAGATCACCAAGACCGTCAAAGATTACTTAATTGGTGACCGACAACTTGACACTGTTAATGTCAGCTACCTCAATGACCTTTCCAACACCATGCATTTAAGCACTGACATCTTCTATAACGATGGCTACTACATTGGTATTGATGATGACAATAAACGCATGGACCATGATGGTCACGGTGTTCGAGCAAAATTAGACTGGAATTACCTCAACGACAATACGCTTTTAATTGGCCTTGATTACACTCGTCAAAAAGCGGGTCTTGCCTATAACAACTACAAATACAAAGGCAAAGATGAGCACGGGAAGATTTATGAAGCCATACCTTTGCACTACGACTATGACAAGGGTACCTATGCGCTTTTTGCCTTAAATACCATCAAATGGGATAACTTTGAATTCACACAAGGTGTGCGTCGAGAGTTAACACGTTGGCAATTTGATAAAGCTGATACCACAGAAGGTAAAGGTTCTGACCAGTCTGATCGTTGGAACTCTGCTTTTGAATTATCTGCTGCCTACAACTATCGTGACACGGGGCGCATCTATGCGCGATATGAACGGGGCTATACGGTTCCTGATGGTCTTCAAATTACAGACTCAATCGCAACGCCCAATGGCAAAGTCATGTCAGCGACGAAAGCCGATGACGAAATCTTCAATATGTACGAGATTGGTATTCGAGATCAATTGGGCTTTTCAACAATTAGTCTTACAGCTTGGTTATCCGAAACCAATAACCAAATGAACCGTTTTCTCTTCATGAGTGATGAAGGGTTGAATCGAGAAACAATGAACTTATTGAAGTCTCGTCGTTGGGGTGCAGACTTAGTTTTAACTCAAACCATTGGAAAACTCTCGCTAGAAGAATCCTACTCTTACACCATGGGGAAGACCCGCTGCCGCAATGCTCAGAGTTGCCAATTCTTAGAGGATAAGAACATTTCCATCGACTACGCCTCAAGTGGCTTACAAAAAGTGCCCAAACACAAGGCGAGTTTCAAAGCGACCTATAACTTTAATGATGACCTCTCTGTGTCTGGTCAATACACACGCTTTGGCTCTTACAACAACTTTATGAAAAAAGATGATGCAGAAACCGGTGGCGTCTTTCACTCCTATGGTTTGTTAGACCTATCCATGCGATGGAGCCCCAAAAATTGGCTCGATGTTTATGCTGGCGTCACTAATGTCACCAATGAAGAATACTGGGAATATCAAACTGAAAGTGCAAGCGCATATTCAACAGTTGTACCTGGTGCAAAACGAGCTTTCTTTATCGGCCTAAAGGGCACTTACTAATTTTTTAAAGGACACTATCACTATGTCTAGCGCACTTCACCTATTTTTAGCGGGGGGCTATGTCATGTGGCCAATATTATTGGCCTCAATTATTACTGTAGCCATTGCTGTAGAGCGCTTTCGTTTCTATCAACAATCCGCAACAGATATGGCCCTTCTTAAACGTCAACTGCCTTTACTTGTTAGTACTGGGAAAATGCAAGAGGCAAAAGCTCTATGCCATCAAGCTGGAGGCATTTTAGGCGAGGCTCTTGCTGACGTCATCGACAAAAGCCACAGCCCTATCAATCTCAAAGACTACTTAGAAGGCTCTCTAACACAATCTGCTGTAAGCATTCGCGCTAACTTAAATTACTTAAGTGCCATTGTGACGCTTTCCCCATTGCTTGGTTTATTAGGAACCGTTACCGGGATGATCAGTGCCTTCGATGTTTTATCTATTTCTGATGGCCAGCCCTTTGCCATTACCGGCGGCGTTGCCGAAGCTCTCATTGCCACGGCATTTGGTCTTTTTGTCGCTATTTTGGCTCTCATCGTGCACGTTTGGTTAAGTCAGCTTGCCAATCGTTTAATCACGGATATTGAAACGGGTGCAAATCACTTTTTAGCCTCTTGTAAGGTCAATTAAATGCGTTTACGTTCATTACACGTGGAAGAAAAGCCTGCCATCATGATCATCCCCATGATTGACATCATTTTCTTTTTACTCGTTTTCTTCATGCTCTCGATGCTAACCATGGTGACGCAAAAGACCATTGCATTGCAGTTACCTACCGCCGCGGTAGCTAAAGTGGATACCACTAAAACACTGCCCATTAGTATCGACAAAAACGGAACCATCTATTTGGAACGAGATGTCATTACATTAAGTGATTTGCAAAAGCGCTTAGTAGAAGAGAAATCAAAAACGGATAAGCTCACCATTGTTTTACGGGGTGACGTTGATTCTCAATACGGTAAGGTCGTTGCTGTGATGGATACCGTCCGTTTAGCCGGCATTGATCGAATCTCTATTGCAGCACAGGGACAATAATGGATAAATCCAAACAACGTCCTTGGCTTTCCGCTTATGGTGCTTCCGTTGCAATACATGTCGCAATTTTGACAGCTATTGCCATTTTCGCGTCCAACAAGCCTAGCATTGGTGCTGATGGCATGATTACTCTTGATCTCGTGGGTGCTGGTGGCGGTGAAATAGGAGGCCAAGGTCAAGCCCACATGCAATCACCACAAGGCGATGGAGGCACCAATGGTGACAATCGTCGATTAAGTCCTACCAGTAAGAATGACGAAAATACAAATGACACGGCTCAAAAGCGCCAAGAAGGACTTATCTCAAAAACTCTTACCTCTCAGTCACATGGTGAGGAACTTAAAAATGAAAAAAACTTTGCCCCCTTAAAAGCAGTCCCGCACAAGAATAATGAAGTCAAAACACTCTCAACTTCTTCTACTCAGGCAAATTCCATCCAAAAGACAGAAAAGAAAGTGCCGACTCCAAAAACAATGTTAGACAATCCATTGGAGAAGCGACATGATGCCAAAAAACTGACTGGGGAAAAGCTAAACAAAAAGGTCTCTCAACATACGGCAAAGGAAGGTGATGCAACTGGACAAGCAAAAACAAGTGCAGGCGGATTAGGGGGAGTTGCTGGCTCAGTAGGCGCTCATAGTCGACAGGAGGGAAAAGTGGTATCAGGCCTGGGCAAAGGAACTGGCACCGCTGCGGGCTCTGGCTCGTACTTGTCCAACGGTGATGGCTCCTTTACTGCTATGAGCTCCAAAGGGTTAGACTATAAAATCTTATTTGAACGTCCAGCTCATTATCCAAAACAAGCCCGCTCGATTGGCTATTCAAAGCCGGTCAAAGTAACAGTTCGATTTTTGGTGGGAGTTGATGGCAGAGTTGAACAAACCGAAGTGCTTACAAAAGACTTGCCTCAGCTCGGCTTTGAAGAGGCCGCATTGAAGTCCATACGCTCAATGCAATTTGAACCGATAAAAACTCCATCACATCAACCATTGAAAGTATGGTTTAAAAAGACCATTATTTTCAAAAAATAAAAACAAAAGGATGAACCATGCAAGTTCATCCTTTTATTTTTTCTATTAGCGACGTTCAACCATCCACATCCCAATCATAGCTAGAATCAGCATAATGACTGTAGGAACAAGTGCAACTAACAGTGGTGGCCAAGTATTCAGCATGCCAATATACGAGAACAAATTGTTCACTGTATAAAAGCCTAAGCCAATCATCACACCAGCAAAGATCTTAATACTGACTCCACCTGAGCGAGTATTCATATAGGCAAATGGCATTGCCAAAGCAATCATCACCAAAATAGCCACAGGATAAAAAGCCTTATTCCAAAGTGAAATCTCGTAGCGTCCAGATTGCTGTTGTGTCTGTTGCAAATGAGTGACGTAGTGAGCTAAAGCTCGCATAGACATATTCTCAGGCTTAAGCATCATGACACTGAAAATACTTGGGTCAATGCTCGTTTTTAACATCATACTGACAGGAGGAGAAACCATAACTCTATCCAAAATAGGAGTTACAGATAAGTCAGACAAAATAGGCAAAGAAGTATTAACGGCTTGTTTTAAAAGCCACCCTTGCTTATGAGCCCAAGTTCCACTATCAGCAGTTACTATACGGGTGAGATTTTGTTTACTGTTAAAATCATAAACTCGCCAAATTTGGGCTTCTTGATCAGAGGTAATTTTCTGCACGTTAATGTAACGCACGCTTCGTTCACCCGTGGGAGATTGAGTGACCTCTCGAACCCACGCACCCGTACTGGAACCTCTAACACTCATGGTACGATTTTGAATAAAAGCGCGGTATTCACGAGCATAGACATCTGACGAAGGAGCAATAAACTCACCAAAACCGTAAGTCAACGTCATAAGAATCAAACCCGGTACCATCAGCATACCTGCAAGGCGAACCGGACTAAGACCTGCTACACGCAAAATCGTGAATTCAGAGCGTGCCGCCCACTGACTCATAACGAAGACTGCCCCTAATAGGGCGGCAATCGGCATGACTTCATAAATGCGCATAGGAAGGCGCAACCCTGTAATGATGAACGCATCAATTAAGGTATAGCCTTTGCTAATACGACCTAATTGTCCAACTAAGTCAAAAAAAGCAAAAAGCGCAATCAAAGCAAGAAGAACAAATCCAGTTGCTTGAAGAATTTCTTTTGTTAAATGGCGGGTAACAACTTTCATTTCGACTATCTCCGCCAGTGACTCGGATACATCCAAAGCGGAATCCAGCGTTGCATTACCGTTCGACGCGCAAAAAGAATGCAGGCTAAAGCAAAGAACGATCCATTAAGAAGAACCAACGCAACGGGCAAGGAGGTTACCCCTTGTTCTACCCATGTACGAGCTAAACTGATACCGTTTAGATACAAAACGAAGATCAATAACGCAATCACTACATTTAAGCTTCGTCCTGCACGAGGATTCGTGAAAGATAAAGGAATAGCAATGAGCATTAAATTAAATGCAACAAAAGGCCAAGAAATACGCCATAAGAGTTCCCCTTGGACTTCTTTATTATCGGAACGAGCCATCAGAATAGGCAGCGGGGCCACATCAACGCTACGCAATTGCATCGCTTGATCAGGCTTGATATCTAAGCGAACAGCGTAAGTATCAAAATCAGAAATCTTATACTTAGCTGTACCAGCAACACCTTCATAACGACGACCGTTTTGAAGATAGATGTAGCGATCACCTGCCTCGTTTACTTCGACGTGACCAGAGTGAGCGACAATAATCATTTCGCGGTCTTTATCGGTTTGAGTTAGAAAAACATTTTTGACGGATAAGCCATCTTTTGAAACTTCTTCAATAAAAAAGACTTGCTTACCGCCACCGATCTCAACGAATTGCCCAGGTGTCAGACGATCCACATCATCACGCTGAGAATACACAGCGCGATTCATATCGCTCTGTCCTTCTGCCCAAGGAGAAATCACTAAAGATAGTGCTGCAATCAATAAAATAATTGGGGCACTGAAGCGAAGAATAGGGCGAATCCAGGATAGCAGACTAATGCCGCCAGAAGAAAACCAAACAACCATTTCACTTTCAAGCCAACTGCGAGAAAGTGTCATAAGTACTGCAATAAAAAGAGAAACGCTAAGTAATGGGGCAAGATTAACCAAGGCCTGGTAAACCACCATTTCCATGACCGTACCGCTATCAATACGACCACCGGCAGCCATGCCCAAAATCTGGACCAACCCGATCGTTAAAACGATCGAGAAAATCACAGTAAATACAGCGCCAGCTGTATTAGCGAGTTCAGAAACAAGTGCACGTCGAAAAATCATGCGTGACCTAACATTGAATAAAAGTATGGTTCAAACCTAAGCAGAGATTTTATAACACTAGGCTTGAAAATACCCATTTGAGAACGTCCAGTTACGAAAAAGCCTCGAAGGGTTACCTTCGAGGCTTTTTAAATGGGGAGCCAGACAATGTCCTACTTTCACTGGAAATACAACCA
>CALESB010000011.1 GCA_937906995.1 uncultured Sutterella sp. | reverse complement strand
GGTTTGTGCGTTATCGGAAAAGTCGAGACACAGCCGAGGGACTTGTTCGTCAAGTAACGATCAAGCGTGACGGGACGAAGTGGTTTGCGGTGATCACGAAGTTGATCACAAACTACCAACCGCTTGAAACACTTGCCGGTGAGTGTGGGATCGATTTAGGCATTGCCCAAACCGTCACTACCTCAGATGGTCAGGTCTATCAAATCAATACCGATCGCATCAAGGCTATAGAAAAGCAAATTGCTCAAAAGCAGAGGGTTCTTAGCCATAACTACGAGGCGCGACGTCAGTTGGCGAAGTGTGGTTTGGCTCAAGCCTTTGATAAAACAAAACCCAGCCGCAAGCGTCGACGCTTGAAGGCGCAGGTCCAAAAGCTCTATCAAAAACTTCACTACATTCGTAAGGATTTCTGTCAACAAACGGCAAATGCCATTGCACGCACGGTCGGGATGGTCTATGTCGAGGATTTGAAAGTACGTAATATGACAGCAAGTGCCAAGGGGACGATAGAAGAGCCAGGTCAACGGGTTAAACAAAAGTCAGGCTTAAACAAAGCGATGTTGCGGTTTTCGCCTCATCAATTGGTTTCAAGTCTAGAGTGGGCGCTACTTAAGCACGGAGGCTATGTGGCAAAGGTCAATCCTGCGTACACAAGTCAAACGTGCCCGAGTTGTGGCCATTGTGAAAAAGAAAATCGCCCCACGCAAGCGGAGTTTGAGTGTCGTCAATGTGGCTACACGAACAACGCTGATGTGGTAGGGGCGATTAATGTCTTAAATCGGGGGCGGACAGCCCCTTCGATGCCTGCCCAGTGAACTAACGTTAGTTAGTCAGCAACAGGAACCCACCGAAGGTGGTGTACGGCATAAAACCATGCACTACCTGTAGGAATCCTCTCACTTCAGTGAGGGGTGGATGTCAACCCATGTATTATTTGTGGGGCTTATGGACGATAGTCCAATTATTTTGCAACAGCAGCCTTGAAAGCAGCGCCAGCAACAAACTTCGGCATGCGGCAAGCATCAATGGTAATTTCTTCGCCGGTGGCCGGATTACGACCTTGACGAGCAGCACGCTCGACAGCCTTGAACGTACCGAAACCGATCAATTGAAAACCTTCGCCCTTAGCAACAGACGTCACGATAGAATCAAAGATAGAATCGATGATGCGAGCAGCTTGTGCCTTGCTGATTTCATTTTCTTCTGCAACGATTGCAATGAGTTCTTGCTTATTCATAAATAAGGTTCCTTTACATTGTAGGAAAGTAATATTTGAGGCAATTATACGTTAAAAACTAAGAACTTAAATGTAAATCCCTTGTATTTCAAGGGTATTGATCGAAAAAAAGTGAAAAAACAAAAGCCATAGATTTTTATCTGTGGCTTTTGAAAGATGAGGCTATTTAATGTCTTTTAATTCTCGACGCAAAATCTTGCCGACGGCCGTTTTGGGCAATGCATCCACAAAGACAATTTGGCGTGGAATCTTATAACCCGTTAATTGTGTGCGGCAGTATTTGACGATATCGTCCTTAGTAATTGAGGGATCCTTCAAGACAATAACAGCCTTGACGGTTTCACCAGAGCGCTCATGAGGAACACCGACGACACCGCACTCTAAGACGCCAGGCATAGAAGCAATAACACTCTCGACCTCATTTGGATAGACGTTAAAGCCAGAGACTAAAATCATGTCTTTTTTACGGTCAGTAATGGTGATCTTGCCGTTCATGTCCATATAACCAACGTCACCGGTACGTAACCATCCATCGCGGAATACACCAGCGGTTTCTTCAGGGCGATTCCAATAGCCCTTCATGACTTGAGGACCTTTAACACAAATTTCACCGGTGAACTCAGGAATACGGCTAGGATCGTCGCAGTAGCCCAAATCTTTAAAGCCTTCTCCTCGAATCGAAACAACGGTAGAGGAGATGGGGTAACCAACAGAGCCATCCCAGGGACTATCGGGGAGGTTGCCACAAACACCAGGGCTTGTTTCTGTTAAACCATAGCATTCCATGATGGCGCAACCTGTTGTTGCCTTCCATCGTTCTGCAACCACTTTTTGAATTTGTGTGCCGCCAGCGACGCTCATCTTGATATTAGAGAAATCCACTTCTTTAAAGCCTGGAGCATTAAGCAAGGCGTTGTAGAGAGTGTTAACGCCGGTGTAGATAGAGAATTTCCAGCGTTGACATTCTTTAACCAAACCCTTCATGTCTCGGGGATTGGTAATCAAGACACTACGAGCCCCCCAATTTAAAAATGAGAGCATGGCAGTGCATGCAAAGATGTGGTAAAGAGGTAAAGCCGTCATTGCCACTTCTTTAAATTCTTCAAAAGCTTGACTAATCCACGTGCCAGTTTGCATCACATTGGCTAGAACATTGCGATGCGTTAACATGGCGCCCTTAGATACCCCCGTAGTGCCACCGGTGTACTGCAAGAGAGCAATATCTTCGTTGTTAAGTTCAACAGGTGTTAAACCACGTTCATGCCCCTTTGCACAAGCTTGGCGGAAATCGACTGCGTGAGGAAGATTCCACTGAGGAATCATTTTCTTAACATGTTTAATGACGGTGTTGACTACGAGACGCTTGGCAAATGGGAAAAGATCTCCGACTTGTGTCGTAATAACGTGTTTGACAGGCGTGCGGTCAATAACTCGCTCTAGAGTTTTAGCGAAGTTTTCAATAATAATGATGGCCTTTGCACCAGAGTCGTTGAGTTGGTGTTCCAGCTCTCGTGCTGTGTACAAAGGATTGACGTTAACGACAATGAAGCCAGCTCGCAAAATCCCAAATAAGGACACGGGGTATTGCAAAAGATTGGGCATCATGATGGCGACTCTATCGCCTTTTTGCATACCGGGAAGAGATTGTAGATAAGCACCCAAGTCGTTAGACATATCAAACGTTTCTTGAGCCGTTAGCGTAACACCCATATTCGTAAAAATGGGTGCTTGAGGACGCTTATTGACAATTTTGTCGAGAACAGCAGGAATGCTAGGAAATTCGTCAGCATTGATCTCAGCAGGAATGCCTTTAGGATATTGAGCAAGCCAAGGATATTCGTTCATTTTTACTTCCAAAACAGTGTTGAGTTAATCAGTATCGTTCAGTGAAAGACTAACCCATTTACTTTGCGTAAGATGCATCCATCTAGGCAAAATTTAAAAATCGTTATTAGAGAGGGTGTGACATATTACTAAAGCTAGATAAGCGTCAAACAGTGACGTGCGTAGCTCTTAACATCTTCCCAGTCCGTGTAGTCAATGACTGTGTTAGGGTCGGTTGGACCCTTCACCATTGTCATGATGATTTGGATGATTTTTTTATCCATCCAGCTCCAATTAGGATAATCCACTTTACCAGCAATGCATTTGACATCGCGAGGACTCCATGGGGACTTTTTTAAGAATTTTTGCATGTAGTGATTGGCCTCTGGTGTCGCTTTTAACGCGGAACGAGCCATCAGCGATACATTGAAAAAACTATGTGTTTTTGAGTTTAAAACGGTTTTGTATTTATCCACAAAGTTCATGAAAACTTTGGGATATTTGCCATATATAACAGGCGAACCAATGATGATAAGATCATACTTATCCCAATCAACACCTTCACGATCGGCCTCAACGACACTCATCATGTCGGCTTGGTTGCCTTCAGCAATCACCGTTTCCCAAATTCGGCGCGCAATGCGTGCAGTGTGCCCACCTTGGCTGTGATAAACCACGAGCACAGAATTCATAATTAAAAGCCCTGGATAGTCCAGTATTCAATAACTGGTGTGAAATCAACCTAACTTCTAAAGAGTTCGAGGTAAATTTGCACAGGTTTAAAAATATCGTTTACAACACAAAGCAAATTAAGAGTCAATCATTGGCTTTGTTGGTTGCAACGTCCTAATGGAAGTTTGGCATAAACGCTTGGTGTATGTCTCTTATGTCAAACCATTACGACATATTTGTCAGCGCAACACCAACTCAAGGTTTCAGCCATAACGGAGAATCAACTGAAATTCCATTTACTTTTTTACCTTGCTAAATGCTTTTTAGTGCAAATGCAAAAGTTAACATGTAAGAGTAGAACGAAATGATACGTTTTGGAGATACAAAAAACCTATCGTAAACCCTAATATGGAGAGGGGGTGAAATATACCGTTTGAGTCCTCAGCATGTATTTAACGTAAACTGCGAAATGCCCCGTGCGCAAGAGCGGGACATTTCGTGGTGTAAACCTACAGACGTAAGGCTATCCGAATCGTTACGCTTTTCTGAAAACAGAAAATAACCACTCCATGAGATCCAATGGGTCAGTGGCAACATGGTTAGCACTCCACTGGCCAATGTTTTGAACTTTGCCTAAATAGCCCCAGCTTGCTGCAGCAAAGGTCATTGGGATTTTGCCAGCAGCTTGTGCATCTCGGATATCGTCACCGACATAGACGCACTCGGTTGCTTCTCGTGCTGTTTTTTGTAATGCAACAATTAAATTGTCAGGGTGTGGCTTTAGTTTCATGGTTGCGTCGCCACAAACGATAACGCTAGCGCGTTCAAAAAGATTAAGCTTTTTGAGTATCGGAAGCGCGAAGCATTCAAATTTGTTGGTGACGATGCCCCATTTCCAACCCTGTTTTTCAATTTGAAAAAGGAGTTCGGGAATTCCTTCAAACATCATAATATTATCTGCACAGTGAGCCTGATAATCGTTGAGGAATTCTTCTTTGGTTTGGGCAAAGAATGGGTCATCTTCGCTCATATCAAGGCCTGCCTTTAGTAGCCCTTTGGCACCCATGCCAGCATAGGGGCGCAACTGACCATAGGGTAGTGGCTCTAGCGAGCGAGTTTCACGTAAACGGTTGATACTGGCGACAAGCTCAGGAGCACTATCGACGAGGGTACCATCAAGATCAAAGAGAATGAGAGGTTTCATAGAACGAAAGAGGAAAGAAGAGGCGCTTCAGAGAGCGCCTCTTTTATTTAATGCATAGAGCGTTTAGCTCACAGTGGCATTATTGTGCACGCGTACCGACGACTTCGACAACGGCACGACGGTTCGGGGCTAAGCATTGGATTAAGCCCTTACCATTTTCGCACGTAACAACAGCGTCAGCGCTACCCTTACCTTCGGTTTGAACTTTGTCGGCGGGGACGCCTTGTGCAACCAAGTAAGCCTTCACAGCTTCTGCGCGACGTTCAGACAAACGTTGGTTGTAGGCAGCAGCACCAACACGGTCGGTATAGCCAGTGGCCATCACAACTTCAACGTTCAAGCCAGCCATACGGGCGACGAGTTCGTTGAGCATGTTCTTGCCTTCATCCTTTAACTTGACGGAGTCAAAACCAAAGAGCATATCAGCAGCCAAAACGATCTTGCTGGAAGCGGCAACGTCAGAGTCACATTCAATGCCTTCTGCCAAAGCCGGGGTCCAGTAACCCGTACGAACGCAAAGGTCGTAAGCGGTCATGACCGTAGCCTTAGAAGAAGAACGAACATACGGGAATGCATCTTCAGCACTGGCAACACCAGAGGTTGCAAGCATAGCGATTAAGGCGGCGCTCAAAGCAATAGTTTTTTTCATGTTTCATCTCCAATTGGATTTTGACGGTTAATTCTAAATATTAGGCGAGCCGTCACACCTCAGTTACCTCTCCCACCGCCCTCGCGAGTGGCTCTCAGGGGAGAGAAATAACCAGCAATCAAATTCTATTGTGCCACTTTTTAGCAAGTTCATGGGCACTAAAATCAGACAGATGTCGTAGAGAGACTGATTGTTGTTTTTTTACAACGAGTTTGCCATCAGTCCAGACATGAGTAATTTCTTCGCGTCCTGCACTATAAAGAAGTTGTGTATGAGCGTCAAAAACCGGCACAGTATTGACGCCAGCAAGGTCGATAGCAATAAGGTCAGCATCTTTGCCGGCTTCCAAAGAGCCAATGCGGTCATCCCAACCAATGGCTTTAGCTCCGCCCATGGTAGCGGCATATAAGAGATCTTCAACTTTCATGCTTGTCGGTTCGCCAGAAACGGCTTTACCGAGCATTGCAGCTAAACGAGTCTCGCCTAGAAGATCCAATTTATCGTTACTGGCCACACCGTCTGTACCGATAGCAATGTTGATCCCCAAGTCCATCATATGAGCGATTGGTGCAAAGCCACTAGCTAATTTCAAATTAGAGCAAGGACAGTGACAGACGCTTGCGCCTGCTTTTGCTAAAAGTTGCATTTCATTTTCATCGGGATGAACGGTATGCACAGATAAAAGGCGGTTAGACAGTAAACCGAGTTTTTGCAAACGTTCCACTGGACGCATACCGTGCTCTTTTATTGAACCCTCAATTTCAGTTAGGGTTTCATCAACATGCATATGAATCTTGCTGTCGTATTTTTCAGCTAAGTCACGGCAACGGATGAGCGTTGCATCATCGACGGTGTAGGGGGCGTGAGGCCCAACGGCGACACGTGTTTGACGGTGGCCTTTGAATTGTTCGAATAAATTTTCTGCACAGCTGTAATACTCATCATTGGTTTTAGCCATAGCGGATGGGAAACCAATGAAAATAGCTGATACGGTGCACTTTAAGCCAGCTTCATTGAGGCCGCGAGCGACATCGGAGGAAAAGAAATAATGATCATTAGTACATGTAATGCCCGATCGAAGCATTTCTTCGCCGGCTAGCAAAGAGCCTTCATAGCAGAATTCTGGGCTCATTAATTTGCCTTCAGCAGGCCAAATTTTCGTAGTTAACCAGTCCATTAAGGGTAGGTCAGCGCCCATGCCGCGCAATAAATTCATAGGAGCGTGAGAGTGGGCATTAACAAGCCCGGGCAAAACAATTTGGTTAGGTAAATCGTAAACATTCTGAGCTTGAACATCGACGGTTTCAGCAGTAGGAACGACAGCAACGACTTTGCCATCATTGATGAGCACTGAATGATGAGCTAAAACAGCTCCCTTTGGTGCCATGGGCATCACCCAGCCAGCATGAATCATTGTTTCAACACGCATAACAGATCCTTATGAATGGTTTTGTTTCCGCTATTGTAGAAAATTTCAAGAGAATTGCTCAGGTCTTGGAACTTTGAAAATTAGAGATTCTTTTAACAGAAAACTCTAGATGTAAATGTAATGTCTTTGTCAAGTATTTTTAATAATAGATAACTATTTGTTTATAAAGACTAATTTAGTAAATTTGTAAAGGAATTTTTTCAAGTAATTTCTGATAAAATCAATAGGTTAAATTTCTTAAACGGGAAAGTCATCAATGTCGGATAACGAAGATATCAAAAACGAAGACACGTTGATTGAAGAAGAGAATCAAAATAGCTCCGAGGTGGGCTCGATGGTCGATATTGCTCAGGAGTTACTGCCTGTCTCACTAGAAGCTGAGATGAAGCGTGCCTATTTGGATTATGCAATGAGTGTGATTGTGGGGCGTGCTTTACCGGATGTTCGAGATGGGTTAAAGCCAGTGCACCGTCGTGTGCTCTATGCAATGGAGCAAATGGGCAATACCTACAATCGTCCGACGAAAAAGTCTGCTCGTGTTGTTGGGGATGTTATCGGTAAGTATCACCCGCATGGCGACTCAGCTGCATATGAAACGATTGTTCGTATGGCTCAGCCTTTTTCGTTACGTTATCCACTGATTTACGGTCAAGGTAACTTCGGTAGCTTAGACGGCGACTCTGCGGCTGCCATGCGTTATACAGAAGTGAAGTTACAAAAGTTGGCTGGAGAAATGTTGGCTGACATCCGTCGTGGTACGGTGGACTTTGTTCCTAATTACGACAATACAGAAAAAGAACCGACAGTTTTACCAACGCGTTTACCCAACCTTTTGATTAATGGTAGTGCAGGTATTGCCGTGGGTATGGCGACCAATATTCCTCCACATAACTTGGGTGAAACGGTTGATGCTTGTGTGCACTTATTGAACAATCCTCATGCAACTGTTGATGACTTGATTAAATTTATGCCAGCTCCAGACTTTCCGACTGGAGGCATTATTTTCGGATTAAAGGGAGTCGTTGACGGTTATCGTACTGGGCGTGGTCGCGTTGTAATGCGAGCAAAGACTCATTACGAAGAGTATGACAAGGGTCGCCGTACGCGCATAGTAGTTGACGAAATTCCGTATCAAGTTAATAAAAAGGTCTTGGTTGAAAGCATTGCTCATCTCATCAATGAAAAGAAGATTGAAGGAATTGCTGATCTACGAGATGAAACCGACAAAGACGGTGTTCGTGTTGTAATGGATTTGAAGACTGGTGTTGTGGCAGACGTGGTTTTGAATAACCTCTATAAGATGACGCAACTTCAGGATTCTTTTGGTATCAACATGGTGGCCTTGGTTGATGGTCAACCTCAATTGTTGAACTTAAAGCAAATCATAGAAGCTTTCTTGATGCATCGTCGAGAAGTCATCACTCGACGTTGCTTATTTGATTTGCGTGAAGCACGTGCTCGTTGCCACATTTTGGAAGGCTTGGCTGTTGCATTGGCCAATATTGATGACTTTATTGAAATTATTCGCAATGCACCCACGCCTGAAGTGGCTAAGGCTGGTTTGATGAGTCGTGGCTGGGGATCTGACTTTGTGATGGATTTATTGTCTCGTGCAGGAGACAATGTGGATGGTTTCCGCCCTGAAGGCTTAGACGTACACTATGGCATGCATGCTGCTGAAAAGGTCTATTTCTTAAGTGAAACTCAAGCTGAAAATATTTTGCAAATGCGCTTGCAACGCTTAACAGGTTTAGAACAAGACAAGATTTTGCAAGAGTATAAGAACGTTACTTTCACGATTAGCGACTTGTTGGATATTTTGGCTAAGCCTGAGCGCGTTCGTCAGATCATTGAAGAGGATTTGTTGCAAATCAAGACCGAGTATGGAGATGATCGCCGTAGCGAAATCGATCCGACGGGTGACCCCAATTTTGATCCAAGAGATTTAATTCCTCGTCGAGAAATGGTGGTGACATTAACTCGCGATGGTTATATCAAGACGCAACAAGTCTCTGACTATCAAGCACAACGTCGTGGAGGCCAAGGCAAGAAGGCTGCGACGATGAAGGAAGGTGATTTGATTGACCAACTCTTTATCGCCAATTCTCACGATCGAATTTTGTGCTTTAGCAATTTTGGTCGTATGTACTGTCTGGACGTTTATGCGTTGCCTGAAGGCTCTCGTACGTCCAAGGGCCGTCCGATTATTAACTCAGTGCCATTAAGCGATGGCGAACGCATCACGGTCGTTTTACCCATCACTGATTTTGATGATAAACACTATGTCTTTATGGCCACCGCCAATGGTGTTGTGAAGAAGACTCGCTTGATTGATTTCGCCAATGTTCGTCGCTCTGGTATTAATGCGGCCGGGCTTGATGATGGCGATCATTTAATTGGTGTAGCTATCACTGATGGTGAGCATGATGTGATGCTCTTCTCTGATGCTGGTAAGTCAGTGCGTTTTGCTGAGTCTGATGTTCGCCCGATGGGTCGTAATGCTCGTGGTGTTCGTGGCATGATGCTTGATGAAGGCCAACAAGTGATTGCGATGTTGGTTGCTGAAGACGAAACACAAACGGTCTTAACGGCTACTGAAAATGGTTTTGGTAAGCGTACGGAAATTGCCGAGTATACGCGTCACGGTCGTGGTACAAAGGGCATGATTGCTATCCAAACCTCAGAGCGTAACGGTAAGGTTGTGGCTGCAACATTGGTTCGTGAAACCGACGAAATTATGATGCTCACGCAAAAGGGTAAGATTGTTCGTACTTCGGTCAAGGACATTCGAGTGTTAAAACGTGCAACTCAAGGTGTGACGTTGATTGCTTTGAAGGATGACAGTTTGGCTGCCGTCTCCCGTATCGCAGAAGAGGATATGGACGATGAAGAGAAGTCAGAAATGACGAACTCAGGTGAACAATTGTCACTAGATATGCAAGAACCAGTTGCTCAAGACTCTTCTGTTGAGCAAAGTGCTGAGTAATCCTCATGCCAATTTATAACTTTGCCCCGGGGCCTTCGGTTTTGGCCCCGGAGGTAAAAGAACATTTAGCTGCGATGGTTTTGGATTGGGCCGATGGTTTGTCATTGGCTGAGTATCCCCATCGCAGTTTACGCTTTGAGGCGTTATTAGAAGAAAGTCGTAGTGCAGTTCGTCGCTTATTGAACATAGGTGATGAGTATGAGGTTCTCTTTTTAATGGGGGGAGCTCGACAGCAGTTTGATTGGATTGCAAGAAACTTTTTGCAGTCGAAGGCTTGCTATTGGATTACGGGGCATTGGTCAGAAATGGCATCAAAAATTGCCCGACCTTTTGGGGAAGTCTCTCAAATCAAATCCTTGTCTATAACAGAAGAGATTAAGGGGTTTGATTACCAGTTTGCATGCATCAATGAAACGGTTGATGGTATAGAACTGACAAAATTGCCAAAGGCAGATGCACCATGGGTGATTGACGCTTCTAGCAATATATTCTCACGCTCTATTGATATGACTGGTGTTGGTCTTTTGATGGCTGGTGCTCAAAAGAATGCAGGTATCGCTGGCGTAACAATTGTGGTGATCCATCAAGACTTTCTTGCTCAAGCGAAGGTCGATGTCAAAGATTACCTTTACTCATATCAGGCACATGTACGAGCCGGTAGTATGTTGGTAACACCTCCAACATTGGCCATTGGTGCGATGAAGTGTGTATTGGATTGGATTGAGGCCCAGGGTGGTGTCAATGAGCTAGTCAAGGTTAATGACACCAAGGCTCAACTTCTTTATCGAGCAATCGATGAAAGTAAGGGATTTTATCGCGCCCGTGTGATGCCACCCTATCGCAGTCGAATGAATGTCGTTTTTGACCTTGAAAGCGAAGAGCTTTTGGAGGCGTTTTTGCAAGGGGCTCAAACACAAGGTTTATTGAATCTTCGAGGCCATCGAAGTGTCGGTGGTGTTCGTGCGTCGATCTACAATGCAATGCCTTTATCAGGTGTGAAGGCTCTTGTGGATTGGATGAAGTTTTTTCAAAATCAGCAGGTATAACAATGACGGTAAAAGTGATTACGATTGACGGTCCAACCGCTTCTGGTAAAGGAACGGTAGCTTCGCGAGTGGCGGAAGCTTTGGGTTTTCATTATTTAGATAGCGGTGCATTGTATCGTTTAACGGCGTACCGTTCATTAAAGGCAGGGGTAGCCTTAGATGACGCCGAAAAAGTTGCTCTGCAGGCACTTGATATGCATCCCACCTTTAAGGATGGCGAAATCTATTTAGATGGTGAAGTTGTTACCAATGCTATCCGTCAAGAGGAAGTGGGTATCGCAGCGAGTAAAGTTGCCGCATTACCGGAGGTTCGTACCGCTTTAGAAAGCGTACAAAAGCGCTCTGCCCAGGCTCCGGGCTTGGTGGCAGATGGCCGTGATATGGGTAGCGTTATTTTCCCAAATGCTCAATTGAAGGTCTTTTTAACTGCTAGCGCAGAGGCCCGTGCACAACGTCGATATAATCAGTTGAAACAAAAGGGAATTTCCGCTAATATTGAGACCCTTGCTCACGACCTGCGAGAACGCGACCGTCGAGATATGGAGCGTGCTGTGTGTCCTTTGGCACCCGCAGTCGATGCAAAGATTCTTGATTCCTCTGATTTAGGGATCGAAGAAACGGTGGCTCAAGTGCTTCAATGGTATAAGGAGTCACAACAATAAGGCCTAAGAGATTAGGCCGGTCGGCAACCGACAATGGGGTCGGCCCGATTTTTAACCAACCCAGCGAACTCTCAGATCAGATGATTTGTTGTGCGCTGTTTTTATCTTAGAACATGTCTGAAATTTTAAATCAACCCGAGTCTTTTGCTCAGCTTTTTGAAGAAAGCTTAGCTCGTCAAGAAATGCGCCAAGGCGAAGTCATCACGGCTGAAGTGGTGCGCGTCGACTACAACTTCGTGGTCGTTAACGCCGGCTTGAAGTCCGAAGCCTATGTGCCTATCGAAGAATTCAAGGACGATCGTGGCGAAGTGTCCGTGAAGCCGGGTGACTTCGTGGCCGTTGCTATCGAACAAGTCGAAAACGGTTACGGTGATACGATTTTGTCTCGCGACAAGGCTAAGCGCCTTGCCGCTTGGATGAACCTTGAAAAGGCTCTCGAATCTGGCGAACTCGTTACGGGTACGATCACGGGTAAGGTCAAGGGCGGTTTGACCGTTATGACCAACGGTATCCGTGCTTTCTTGCCGGGTTCTTTGGTCGATACGCGTCCTGTTAAGGATACGACGCCGTACGAAGGCAAGACCATGGAATTCAAGGTCATCAAGCTTGATCGCAAGCGCAACAACGTTGTTGTGTCTCGTCGTGCTGTTGTTGAAGCCAGCATGGGCGAAGAACGCGCCAAGCTCATGGACACCTTGAAGGAAGGTGCCATTGTTAAGGGTATCGTCAAGAACATCACCGACTACGGTGCCTTCGTTGACTTGGGCGGTATCGATGGCTTGTTGCACATCACCGACCTCGCATGGCGTCGTGTTCGCCACCCGAGCGAAGTGGTTCAAGTTGGTCAAGAACTCGAAGCTAAGGTTCTCAAGTTCGATCAAGACAAGAACCGTGTTTCTTTGGGCTTGAAGCAATTGGGCGAAGATCCGTGGATCGGTATCGCTCGCCGTTATCCGAAGGGCACGCGCCTCTTCGGTAAGATCACCAACATTACCGATTACGGTGCCTTCGTTGAAATCGAAGCCGGTATCGAAGGTTTGGTGCACGTCTCCGAAATGGATTGGACCAACAAGAACGTTGATCCGAAGAAGGTTGTCCAATTGGGTGACGACGTCGAAGTTATGGTTTTGGAAATCGACGAAGAACGTCGTCGTATCTCCTTGGGCATGAAGCAATGCAAGCCGAATCCTTGGGAAGAATTCTCTCAAAGCCACAAGAAGGGTGACAAGGTCACGGGTCAAATCAAGTCCATCACGGACTTCGGTGTGTTCATCGGCTTGCCTGGTGGCATCGACGGTTTGGTTCACTTGTCCGACCTCTCTTGGACGGAATCCGGTGAAGAAGCTGTTCGTCAATACAAGAAGGGTGACGAATTGCAAGCCGTTGTTCTCTCTATCGACACCGAACGTGAACGCATCAGCTTGGGCGTTAAGCAATTGAGCGGTGATCCGTTCACCAACTTCACGAGCACCCACGAAAAGGGTTCCGTGGTGACGGGTACGGTCAAGAGCGTTGATGCTAAGGGCGCTGTTGTCGACTTAGGCGACGAAACGGAAGGCTACTTGCGCGCTTCTGAAATCTCTTCTGAACGCGTGGAAGATGCCACGACGCAATTGAAGGAAGGCGATACGGTTACGGCTCAAATCATCAGCATCGATCGTAAGAATCGTAGCATCCAATTGTCCGTTAAGGCCAAGGACGCTAACGAAGCTCGTCAAGCCTTGGATCGCATGAACCAAGACTCTCAAAGCGCTGCTGGTACGACCAACTTGGGTGCCTTGTTGAAGGCTAAGCTCGAACAAAAGTAATCGGAGTAGCATGGTGGATGCCATGACCAAATCCGAGCTGATTGAACGGCTCGCTAACCAAAATCCGCGTGTTACGGCACGCGAAGTAGACGAAACCGTCAAGGCGGTTTTGGATGCGATGACGGCGGCAATGGCCGGCGGCAGTCGTATCGAAATCCGTGGGTTTGGTAGCTTTACGTTGAATCACCGCCCGAGCCGCGTCGGTCGTAATCCGAAAAGTGGTGAGAGTGTGTTGGTTCCTGAGAAGTTTGTACCGCACTTCAAGGCGGGTAAGGAATTGCGTGAACGCGTTGATGCAGTCTTGCAAGATACGATGAGCATGTAATTACTTTCGTCGAAAAATAAAAGGGGACTTTAGGTGACTAAAGTCCCTTTTTTTATCCTAAATTTCTCAGAAGTCACCTTTTTCCCTATATACCCCTAAGTTCAATGACCTAGAGAGGAGGAAAGTCTAGGTAGTATGTATCAGAAGGTAACGTAAGTATCGAACCTATAATAAAAATCGAGAAACCCTTCTCTTTTATTTTTTATTACAGAGTTTTATTATGTATAACTTCCTTTCCGCATTCGTTATCTGTGGCGGAGTGATCATCCTTGGCGAGATCATCTCAGCGCTCACAAAAGCTTGGGTCCCATCAGTTTTTGCCTCTGCCTGCATTTTGTTAATTGGCTACTGGACCATTTTGCCTTACGATTTGGTAAAGGATTCTTTCTTAATTCCGTTTGGTTCTACCTTAGGCATCTTTCTTTTGATTGTTCACATGGGTACTGTGATTAGTCTTAAGACATTGATGGAACAATGGCGTACTGTGACCATCTGTTTGATGGGGCTTTTAGGTATGAGCTTGGCTGTTTACTATCTGTGTCCGTTCTTTATGGATCACGCATTGGTCATTGCAGGCCTACCTCCTTTGACCGGTGGTGTAGTTGCTGCCACCATGATGCAGTCTGCTGCACAAGCCTTAGGACTTAAGACGGCAGCTGTCTTCGCTATTTCAATGTATTGTATTCAAGGTTTTGCAGGCTACCCTTTAACAGCTATTTGTATGAAGTTTGAGGGTAAGCGCCTTTTGAAGGAATACCGCTCGGGTCAACGCGTTAGTGCAGAAGAATTGGCTGCAGTTAAGACGGTGACAGCATTACCCTCAAATTCTCGTCGTGGACCATTAGCTTTGCCTGAAAGTTGGAACTCCCCAGTTGTGATTCTGACTAAGCTTGGTATCGTAGCTTGGTTGGCGCTTCAAATGGGTGCTATTACTGGTGTTAGCGGTGCTGTCTGGGCCTTAGTTTTTGGCGTAGTTTTCTGCTCTCTTGGTTTCTTGGAAACCGACGCATTGCATCGGGCTAACTCGTTCAACATCTTAATGTTTGCTTTGACGATGTATGTGTTTGAAGGCTTAAAGGACTGCACTCCTGAAATGTTGATGGGCATCATCACACCTATGGTTGTCATGATTGTGATTGGTGTTAGCGGTATGGCAGTTTTTGCTTTCCTCACTGCTAAGGTGTTGAAGCAATCTTTTGCCATGAGCTTTGCAAACTGTTTAACAGCCTTGTATGGCTTCCCGTTTAATGCCATCATCACAGAGTCTACTTGTAAGGTTATGGCAGAGACGAAGGAAGAAGAAGAATTCCTTATGGGTAAGATGTTCCCCTCTATGATTGTGGGTGGCTTTACCACTGTGACGATTGCCTCGGTGGTCATTGCTGGTATCTTTGTCAAGCTGATGTAACTATTTACTCTTCGACCTCATCAAATAAAGATGACTGGTGAGGCCGAACCTATTGAAAGGTGTGAAAATGGATTTTGAAGCAATCAAAAATAAATACAACAGTTATCTTGTTGAACAACGTCGTTGGTTCCATGCTCATCCAGAAGTTAGTGAGCACGAATTCGAAACCTCGGCGCATATTAAGGCTGAGCTTGACCGTATGGGTATTGAGTGGGTACCTTGTGGTTTGAAAACAGGGATTAAAGCAACGGTTAGAGGTGCAAAGCCTGGTAAGTGCATTATGTTGCGTGCTGATATGGACGCTTTGACAGTACCGGAAGAAACGGGTTATGACTTTGCTTCTGTCAATGATGGTATCAGCCATGCATGTGGTCATGATTGCCATATGTCTTGTTTGTTAACGGCTGCCGCAATCCTTAATGATATGAAAGATGAGCTTTGTGGCAGCGTGGTTTTCGCATTCCAGCCAAGTGAGGAATTGGGCACGGGTGCACCTGGCATGATTAATGATGGTGTATTGGATGGTGTCGACGCTTGTTTTGGTACTCACGTCTGGTCCGATATTCCAGCAGGTCAAATTTCAGTCAGAAGTGGTCCAACCATGGCCTCGGCTGACATGTTTGAAGTCAATATTCAAGGGCGAGACGGTCATGGTTCTCAACCGCATCTGTCTGCTGACGCAGTTGTGATTGCTTCTTCTATTGTGCAAAATCTTCAAACAATTGTGGCGCGTGAAATCGACCCAACTCAAACTGCTGTGATTACAGTGGGTACGATTAATGCAGGTACGCGTTGGAATGTGATTGCAGGTAAGGCGAAGTTAACGGGTACAACGCGTTGCTTTAGCAATGAAGTTCGAGCTCAAATTCCTGAAGCTATGCAACGTGTATGCCAACAAACGGCTTTGGCTTTGAAGGGCAAAGCAGAAGTGGTGACCACACAAATGGTTCCTCCGACGATCAATGATCCGAAGTTGGCGGAGATCGTTCGAGGGGCTGCTAAAAAGGTGATGGGAGAAAACTGTCTTCATGATTACCCAGTGACGATGGGTGGTGAGGACTTTGGTAACTATCAACAAACAGTTCCAGGTGTGATGGCTTTGTTTGGTGTTCGTAACGAAGCTTGTGACGCCGTACATCCACAACACTCAACCTGCTATAAGGTAGACGAATCTGCCTTGATTAACGCAGCATTGACCCACGTACAAGTGGCGGTGGATTTCTTAAATAGCTAGGAAATCTTCAAGAAATAATCCCGCATCGTGGCTTTGCTAAGAAAAGTCACAGTGCGGGATTTTTTTTGTGCATATAATAAAAAATTCTTCTTGAAATAATTGGAGTCTTTCATGCAGATTTCTCGCTCGGAATTAAAAGCAGCCAAACGCATTGTCGTTAAAGTTGGTTCCAGTACGATTACTCACGCCAATGGTAAGCGTGACTTTGCTCGTATGGACCGCTTGGCTCGTGAGCTTTCTGACTTGCAAAATCAAGGCAAGGAAATGATCTTGGTGACGTCTGGTGCAGTTGCCGTTGGTGTTGATCGTTTGGGACTCAAAGAAAAGCCAAAAACCATTCCAGGTAAACAAGCAGCAGCTGCTGTTGGTCAAGGTATTTTGATGCATACCTATGACAAATTCTTTTCTGAATATGGTCAGATTACAGCTCAAGTTTTAATTACTCGACAAGAGACTGTTGATAGACACCGCTATATCAATGCACGCAATACGTTTAAAGAACTCTTAAAAAGTCGTGTGATTCCAATTGTGAATGAAAATGACGTTGTCGCTTTAGATGAACTAAAAATTGGAGATAATGACAATTTATCAGCAATCGTTGCAGGGATTGTAGAAGCTGATTTAGTGATTATTTTATCGGATGTAGACGGTCTTTATACTGCCAATCCTCAAACACATCCCGATGCGAAATTAGTCAGTCGCGTGGAAGAAATTACGCCAGCAATTGAAGCTAGTGCTGGAGGAGCGGGGTCAAGTGTTGGCACTGGCGGTATGGCGACAAAGTTACAGGCAGCAAAAAATGCAACGACCTCAGGTATTAACCTTGTAATTGCTTCAGGAGAAGAGCCTGATTCTGTGACTCGAATTTTAAATGGTGAAGATATTGGTACGCTTTTCGTTTCGCGCGAAAACCGCCTCCAGTTCCGCAAAAAATGGCTTGCATTTGGAGCTCGAATTCAAGGTAAGTTAACGGTCGATGATGGCTGTGCTAAGGCCTTAAAAAAGTGTGGTGGTTGCAGTATTTTGCCTGTGGGTATTAAAGCTACTGAGGGTATTTTTGAGCCTGGTAATACGGTGAGTGTTGTCAATGAACGAGGTGAAGAACTTGCTCGTGGTCTAACCCATTATTCATCAGAAGAATTGACTAAGATTTTAGGTTGTCATAGTGATGAAATTGAATCGCGTTTGGGGCATAAGGCATTCGATGAAGTTATTCATCGTGATGATTTAGTGATTTTTGGTTTGGAGGACGATGGTGAAAAACACTTATGATTTAGTTCGCGAAAAAGCCAGTATGGCGCACAAAGCAGAGCGACTTTTATCTTTGATTGATACTGAAACGAAAAATCACTCACTTTTAGCCATGGCAGATGCGCTTTTAAATAAAAGTGATTTTATTCTGTCAGAAAATGAAAAGGACATGGAGAGAGCTCGTGCTAACGGTATGAAAACGTCTATGCAGGATCGTTTGAAACTGACTCAAGCTCGCATCGAAGGTATGGCTGAAGGCTTGCGCCAAGTGGCAAATCTTCAAGATCCAGTCGGTGACGTTTTGTCGGATAGAACATTGGAAAATGGTCTTCATATTCAGAAAGTTCGAGTGCCATTAGGGGTGATAGGAATCATTTATGAGGCACGGCCCAATGTGACAGCTGATGCAATTGGTTTATGCATTAAGTCAGGTAATGCGGTGGTACTGAAGGGCGGTAGTGAAGCACTTTCATCCAACGCAGCTATTGCCAAAGTTTTAACCCAAGCTGCAGAAGAAGCCGGCATTCCTCAAGGAGCCATTCAGCTTATCGATGTTACAGATCGTGAAGCGGTAACTCATTTGATTCGTATGAACGAATTTGTGGATGTTGTTATTCCTCGCGGAGGCGCAGGCTTAATCAAATTTGTCGTGCAAAACGCATCCGTGCCCGTGATTGAAACGGGTTCAGGAGTGTGTCATACATTTATTGATGCCAGTGCAGATATTGAAAAGGCTCGAAAGATTGCTCTTAATGCCAAAGTGCAACGTCCATCGGTCTGCAATGCAATGGAAACGCTTTTGGTCCATGAAGCAATTGCACCAACTTTTTTACCGTTAATGCTTCAAGACTTTTTTGAAGCAGGTGTAACGGTGATGGGATGTGAGCAAACTCAAGTGTTTGATTCCCGAGTTTTGCCTGCTACAGAGGAAGATTGGGCAACTGAATACGGTGATTTGCGATTATCAGTCAAGGTTGTGAAGGACATTACCGAGGTTATTGACCATATCTCCCGCTTTAGTACAAAGCACTCTGAATGTATTGTTACAGAGAATAAAGCTAATGCCTTAACTTTCCAAAGAGCCATTGATGCGGCAGCAGTCTATGTTAATGCCTCAACTCGTTTTACGGATGGTTTTGAATTTGGGTTTGGTGCAGAAATTGGTATTAGTACTCAAAAATTGCACGCCCGGGGTCCTATGGCATTACCAGAACTGACATCTTATAAATATTTGATCAATGGTGAAGGTCAAGTAAGAAGTTAAAACCTAATTAATCAAATTTTTGAGGTCTCTATTGCTTTTAGTAATAGAGACTTTTTTATTAACTAAGTGCATAAAATGTTATAAAACATCGTTATCTGTCTTTATTTGTTTCTATCTTTTTTTTGAATCTATTTTCCCTTTGAGTTGAAGTGCTTAAGGTCTTTTTACTAGAGTTAGTCAATAAAAGTCTTGCCAGAGATAAAACGGATTTGTTATTCTAAAAATACGTCTCGGACATGAGACCGTTTCTAAACTTAGAGTAAAGGATTGTCAACGATGCATAACGCATTCACCATTTCGCAAAAAACGCAGGCCTTTGGTTCTGTGATTTTTGCTATGGCGATGATGCGAATGTGTCACATGACGATGGTGCTCTAAGACCTTCGGAGCACCCTTGCTCCGTCAATAAATCATCACTTGGAAGGTCCTTTACAAGTGATGATTTTTTATTTCTCCCCAAACAATTCATCAATTTTTAACTGTCCTGAATGCAAGCATAGTCTCATTGCATTTAGAGATTTCAGATTAAGAAGAAATCTTGGCAGGTAAAGGGATGGCATCATGATTAAGTTGGAACATATTGTTAAACATTTTGAAGTGGATCATCGAACTGTCCATGCAGTAAATGACGTTAGTTTGCATGTTCAACAAGGTGAAATTTTTGGAATCATCGGTTTTTCTGGAGCGGGCAAATCAACCTTGGTCAGGTGCATTAACCTCTTAGAACGACCGACATCAGGGCGAGTCGTTGTCGATGATATTGATCTGACCGAGTTATCTTCTCAGCAATTGCGTCATGTTCGACAACGAATCGGAATGATCTTTCAACATTTCAATCTTATGCCCTCTAGAACGGTGTTCGAAAATATCGAACTTCCCCTCAAACTCACCAAGCTCACAGACCAACAGCGACAAGAAAAGGTTTTGCATTTATTGGCATTAGTTGGTTTAGCTGATAAGCGTGATGCCTATCCCTCACAGCTTTCAGGTGGTCAAAAACAACGTGTAGCTATTGCTCGCGCACTTGCCAATGATCCAAAAGTACTTCTCTGTGATGAGGCCACAAGCGCACTGGATCCGCAAACAACACGCTCTATTTTGCAGCTTTTAAAAGAAGTTAACCGTAAGTTGGGGCTGACTTTAGTGATTATTACGCACCAAATGGATGTGATTAAGGAAGTTTGTGATCGTGTCGCAGTTATGCAAAACGGTGAGGTTGTTGAAGAGGGGACTGTGATGGATGTGTTTAGTCATCCCGTTGCCCCGATTACAAAGGGATTTATAGAAACAGCCAGCAACATGGGGACATTTTTTGAACTGCTTCAAACCCCCGGGGCAATACCAGGGTTAGAAGAGGATACGAACGTTTGGTTATTGACCTACCGTGGACGAGTTGCAGGAGAGTCTTTAATGACGGAGCTCTATAAACGATTCAATGTCGAAGCAAATATCGTGTACGGCAACATTGACTTTTTAAAGGGAGAAACGCTTGGAAAGCTCGGGGTTGGCATAAAGGGCACATTGGAAGCCATTGAACAAGGTCGTCGTTATTTAGTTAATCAAGGTGTCACGGTAGAGGTGTTGAAATGAATGACGTCTTAACTACTTTATTTCCAAATTTAGAACGCTTGGCTCCTGAGTTGTGGGAGTGCTTAGGACAAACTTTCACGATGGTGGCCGTTTCAGGAACTTTGGCTTGGATCATTGGGATTGCAGTGGGTGTTTTGTTAGTGGTAACACGTCCAGGAGCGATTTGTGAAAACAGGATTCTTTTCACATTTTTAGATCGTTCCATCGACATCATTAGATCGATCCCATTCATTATTTTGATTGTGCTTTTAATTCCCTTATCGCGATTGTTAGTAGGGACGGGGTCTGGAGTGACGGGCTCATTTGTGGCATTGGTTTTTGGAACGGTTCCGTTTTTTGCTCGCCAAGTTGAGTCAGTTTTATCGGATATTGAATACGGTTTAATTGAAGCCAGTCTGTCGATGGGCTTTTCCCCGCTACAAATCATTTTTGGGGTTTATTTAAAAGAAAGCATTGCCGGTATTACGCGAGTCACGATGATTACTTTCGTTAGCTTTATTGGTATCACGGCCATTGCTGGAGCAATTGGTGCAGGTGGAATAGGAGACTTTGCTATCCGTTACGGTTATCAAATGGGGTATCGCGACATGATTTGGTTAACCGTGCTCATTATCTTAGCGATCATCAGTGCATTCCAATTTTTGGGCCAGATCGTAATCCGTAAAACTCAACACTAAATTTTTAATTAAGAGATTCTTTTACCAAGGAGTTCTATCATGAATAAACGCAATTTTTTAAAGACCATTTCTGTTTCTTTATTTGCTGCAACCTTGTCAATTGGTTTGGCAAGCACGGCCTTAGCCGAAGAATTTAAGGAAGTGAAAGTGGGCGTTGTAGGTGACTATAACGCACAATGGGACACGATTAATGAATTATTAGCTAAGGATAAAATCCGTGTGAAACTCGTAAAGTTCAGTGACTATGCGACGCCCAATCGTGCTTTGGCTGATGGTGATTTGGATCTTAATGCCTTTCAGCATAAAGCCTTCTTAGCCAATGATATTCAACGAAATGGTTACAAGATCGTTTCTATTGGTGACACAATCATTACACCGCTACGTATTTATAACAATAAAGATAAGGTCAAGTCATTGGCCGATATTAAAGATGGCGCAGTGATTGCAATTCCTTCTGATTTAACAAATGGCGGTCGTGCAATTAAATTGTTAGAGGCAGCAGGTTTAGTTGAAGTTGACCCTGCCAAAGGCTTTGTGCCGACGAAGTTAGATATCACAAAGTACAACGTCAAAATTAAGATTCGTGAGGCAGAGTCGGGGATTTTAGCTCGATTATTGCCAGACTTTTCTGCGGCCTTAATCAACGGCGGTAATGCGTTAACGGCGGGGTTACATCCGAGTGATGATGCCATCTTTTCTGAAGATATTAACCCTAAAACAAATCCGAATGTTGGTCAGCTTGTCAACGTTATTGTAGCCAGAGAAGCTGATAAAGATAACGAGGTCTACAAAAAGATCGTAGCAGCCTATCATACGCCAGAAACCGCCAAAACAATTCGTACCGCTTACAAGGGCGCTTATGAGTGCGCCTGGGAAGAAGCACAAAAGTATTAAGAGTGTTAAACACTGAACTTTTCTTGAAAAAACACCAGGCACAATGTCTGGTGTTTTTTTTGGGGTAATTCCTGATGATTTTTCGAAAGTTTTGGAAAATCAAAACATTAGAAAATGTCGACAAATTGTTGGAAAATGTTGTCAATTTTGGTACTAGGTAGTTTCATCTAACTTTTTGATCTATTTGGAAAAATCCGAATTGTTTTGCTTGAAATGAATAGGAATAATTAACGTAAAGAAAACACTGTTACAGTGTTAAAGATTTAGTTACAAGGAGAGAATCATGAATTTCAAAAAGTTGATGGCCGCCGCAGCAATGACAGCCGCTTTGGCTGGTGTCTCTATGACGACTGTAACCGCTTCTGCAGCTCAAACAGAGGTAACGACTTACACGGTTGGCACAGGTGCTACCTATCGTCCTTTTGAATTCCAAACGCCTAACAAGGAAATTGTTGGCTTTGATATTGACTTGATGAAAGCCATTGCTAAAGCTGAAGGTTTTAACGTTGAATTCATTAATACGCTTTTTGGTGTGATTTTTGAATCCGTGAAAAATGGCGATCGTGACATGATCATGTCGGGTATTACGATCACTCCACAACGTCAAGAAGTTGTTGATTTCTCTTTGCCGTACTTTGCTGCTCACCAATTGATTTTGACGCAACAAAATTTGAAGATTGAAAAGATTCAAGATTTGAAGGGTAAGAATGTTGCAGTGGTGGCCAACTCTGCCGGTGATGTGATTGCTTCTTTGGCCTTCGGTAAGGCTAGCAAGAATATTAAGCGTTTTGACAATACGCCTTTGGCTCTTGAAGAGCTCTCTGCAGGTGGTGTGGATGCTGCTATTGGTGACGTTGGTGTCTTTGCTTACTATGCCGCCCAAAATCCGGACAAGAAGTTCAATATGACGCGTGACGTTAAGTTCGAAGATCAATATTTGGGTATTGGTGTTCGTAAGGGTAACAAGGAATTACTCGATAAGATCAATTCCGGTTTGAAGAAGGTGATTGCTTCGGGCGAATATGCCGAAATCTATGCCAAGTGGTTTGGTAAGGATGCTCCGGTTCCGACGTTGCCGATTAAGTAATCCTTTGACGGATTAAAAAAAGACAACATCCCCGAGACCGGACAATGGTCTTGGGGATTTTCCGCGTATATAACGATTAGGATTTGAGGATCGAAATGTTCGGTTTACGTTTAGACGTATTGGTCGAATACTGGCCACTCTTTGTCGAAGGCGCACAGATTACATTAACCCTAACGGTTGGTTGTGTATTCTTTGGTGTTATTTGGGGGATGATTTTGGGGATGGCTCGTATGGCCAGTGCAAAACATGAACCCTGGAAATCTCTGCTTTATTATGGTGTCCGCTGGCCGGTTACTATTTGGGTGAGTTTCTTTCGTGGTACCCCACTTTTTGTTCAGATTTTCTTGATGTATTTTGCCGTACTGCCGATTTTCATCCATCCAGTCGATGGCTTAATTATCGATGGCTCATTAGCTCGTGAGTTACGTAGTAACTACGGTGCTTTGATTGCGGGTTTCTTTGCAATTACGCTTAATGCTGGTGCCTATATGAGTGAGGTTTTCCGCGCGGGCATCCAATCTTTGGATAAGGGGCAAAGTGAAGCAGCTCGTTCCATTGGTATGACCTATTGGCAATGTATGCGTTATATCATCATGCCTCAAGCTTTCCGCCGTATGTTGCCTGCTTTAGGCAATAACGCAATTGCTATTTTGAAAGACTCGTCGTTGGTTTCTGCAATTGGTTTGACGGAATTGGCTTATGCTGCTCGTACGGTAGCAGGCGCTTCTGCTCGTTATTGGGAGCCGTATTTAACCATTTCTTTGATGTACTGGGTCATGACATTGGCGTTAGCCTATGGTATCAGCCGTTTAGAAAAGCGCTTAGGCAAGGGAGATGAGCAATGAGCGAAGTAATTGTTGAAATTCGTGACTTGAAGAAAAACTATGGTGATCTTCAAGTGCTCAAGGGCATTGACCTTTGTGTGCATAAAGGCGAAAAAGTGGTTGTGTTAGGACCGTCTGGTTCAGGTAAATCCACGATGCTTCGTTGCATTAATGCATTAGAGGATGCAGACTCAGGCTCGATTAAGGTTGGTGGAGTAGAGATTACCGACCGTAAGACAAATATTAATAAAGTCCGTGAGCATCTTGGGATGGTGTTTCAACGTTTTAACCTTTGGCCTCACAAAAGTGTTTTAGAAAATGTGATGTTGGGTCAGATGGTAGTCAGTGGCAAGAGCGAAGCTGAAGCTCGCAAACGAGCCATGGAGACCTTAACGCGTGTTGGTTTAGCTGATAAGGCTGACCAATATCCTGTCCGATTATCCGGTGGCCAACAGCAACGTGTTGCTATTGCTCGTACTTTAGCGATGGAGCCAAAAGTCATTCTGTTTGACGAACCGACCTCTGCTTTGGACCCTGAATTGGTCGGTGAAGTTTTAGCAGTGATGAAAAGCCTCGCAGACGAGGGTATGACCATGATTGTCGTTACCCATGAAATTACTTTTGCCAAGGAAGTGGCCGATCGTGTCATCTTCATGGATGGTGGGGTGATTGTTGAACAAGGACATCCTTCTGATGTATTGGTCAATCCAAAGGAAGAGCGTACAAAGACATTCTTAAAGCGTGTCTTATAAAGTTTCTGATTATTAAAAAAAGGCAGAAAATCTTTTGATTTTTCTGCCTTTTTTACTGTTTAGACTAATGGTTAACCTCTAAGGATTTTGGAGGAGGAAAGGCCTAAACTTTGGTGCGCAAAGATTGCTCCCTTGAAGGTATAAACATATGCAGTGGCTCAATACTCTTTTAACAGATCCAAATTCCATCGCCCATATTGTCTTAGTCTATATGAGTATCATTTCCATAGGTTTAGCGATCGGCCGCATTAAATTTTTCGGCATCTCATTAGGCTCTATTATTGTTTTATTTGTTGGCCTTGCCTTTAGTTATTTTGGTGTTAAGGTCAATTCAGACGTTTTGTCTTTTGCGAAAGACTTCGGATTGATTATTTTTATTTTCTACATTGGCTTGCAGGTTGGGCCGTCCTTTTTCTCATCCTTTAAAAGCGTAGGGGTTGTCCTGAATTCCCTAATGGTTTTTGGGTGGGTTTTGGGAATTGCTATTACCATCGGTCTATTTTTCTTGTTCTTTGGTACGGTGTCTTTACCAGAAGTTTTAGGGGCTCACTATGGTGCCGTTACCAACACCCCAGGCCTAGGCGCAACTCAAGAGGCTTTAAAACAATTTGGTTATGTTAGCAGTGACATCACAGCGGCCTATGCTTGTGCTTATCCTTTGGGGCTAACTGGGATTATTGGGGTTTCAATTTTCTTGCGTTGGCTTTTTAAGGTGGATATGGCCGAAGAAGATCGCCATTGGGATGTTGAAGAGCGTGAAATCAACCAAGCTCCCGTTTCATATCACATTTATATTACGAATCATCTTTTAGATGGCGTGACAATTACTCAAGCGCATGAGCGTATTACTCGTCCTTTTATTTGCTCTCGAGTTATGCACGCAGGGGAAATTACAAGTCCGTTGCCAGATACTGTATTGCATGTTGGCGATACGATTCGAGTGGTTTCAACACCTCAACATCGTCGAGACATCATTGCGGCTTTTGGTAAAGAAGATTTACGTATTAATTTGGAGACGACTCATACGCCCTTGGTGCGTCGGCGCATTTTAATTACAAAGTCTTCGTTAGGGGGTAAAACTATTAATGATTTGTCCTCTTTGGCTAATACTGATGGTGTCAATATTACTCGAGTGTTTAGAGCAGGCACTGAAATTTTCCCGTATGCCAATCTCCACATTCAAGTGGGTGATGTTTTGCAATGTGTTGGACCGGAAAATGCTATCAAGCGAATGGAGGGACGCTTAGGTAATCAAGCCAAACATTTAGATCAACCCAATATTGCTGCCATTTTTATGGGGATGACTATTGGCATTATTTTTGGTTCAATTCCTTTCGCTATTCCGGGCATGCCAACACCCATTAAACTAGGGATGGCAGGCGGTCCTCTAATTATTGCGATTTTGTTAGGACGCTATGGTGCCTCTTGGCATCTTTCGACTTATATGACAACGTCCTCGAATTTGATGAGTCGAGAAATTGGAATTTCATTATTCCTGGCAAGCGTCGGGCTTTCAGCGGGCGAGACCTTTGTGCATGCGTTGGTTTCAGGTAATGGTCTTTTATTCGCTCTCATCGGTTTTTGTATCACAATCATCCCACAAGTGATCGTAGGGATTATTGCGCGAGTATTTTGCAAACTTAATTACCATAGTATTGTTGGTTTGCTGATTGGTTTAGGTACAAACTCTCCTATCCTTTCTTATGCTTCGACTTTGTCAGAGAAAAACGCGGCCCCAGTAGCCTACTCAACGGTTTATCCATTAGCAATGTTTTTGCGTATTACAGCTGGTCAACTCATTCTTTTAGGGATGTGGACTTACGTTTAATGCAAATCTGCAATAGCAAGCATGAAGGACCTTATGTCGTTCATAAGTATGAAGAGGTCTTTTGCAAAAAGGTTTATCCTTGAAGCTCTTTGGTAAAGAAGAATTAGGTTGCGATATGTTAGATATTTATGAACATAAATTTGTTGTCGGAAAAGAGTCTATTGATGTTTTTCATCATGTGAATAATCGAGAGTACTTACGTTGGATGGAAGAGGCCGCGACAGAACACGCTACAGCTTTAGGTTTTGGGGCTCGTACCTTGTTAAAGCGCCAGCAAGTTTGGGTTGCACGACAGCATTGGATTGAATATCTTCGACCGACGTATGAAGGGGATGAGTTGACGATTTATTCTTGGGTTGATAGTTGGCAAGCCTCTCGCTCTTTGCGTCGCTACGCAATTAAGCGAGGAGATCAATTGGTTTGTGTAGGGGCCACAATGTGGGTGTTTATTGACTTTAAAACAGGGCTGCCTATTGAGGTACCAGAAGATGTAAGAGGCTGTTTTACTGTGATTGATCCCGATAGTGAGCGCTTGAAAGAATTAGGAATTAGTCGTCCTATTCGCTACAAACCATAAAACGAAGTGGGCAGATAAATAAAAACTCTCAGGTGAGGATTTCATCTGAGAGTTTTTGAATTTGGTGGAGACGGCGGGAATTGAACCCGCGTCCAAGAATCGTCCATAGCTGGATCTACATGTTTAGTTTAGACACTTAAAAAATCTCATCTGACTTTACGCCCCTAAACTGGCTCTGATCAGACCAGACACTCTTTAAATCTCAATCCCTACGCAGCGCCCTCGCAGGGATCCAGCCTGTATCAATATGAAATCGCTGCTAGCGAACTAGCCCGGACTAGAGGCAAACCGGTGCGATCCTCGCCAGAATTAGGCGGCGAGAGCGAAACGCTTGTTATTGGCGTTTATTTGTTTTCCAGCGGATTAACAAGGTGACTGGACCTTGACATGCACCAAGCCACTTCGTGACCCCTGTCGAAACCAGGTCGTCCCCGTGAAACTTGTTGGACGAAAATTATGACGCAAAAAAGATTTTTTTGCACGAAAAGTTGTAGGAAATTAACAAAATAACTCGTTTTTAACTGTATTTTGTTCTAAAATTCGCTTCGTCTTTGTTTCGCAAAGAAAAAATGCCCATTGGATTTATGATGAAAGAGAAAACCCAATGGGGGAATACTAATTTTTGAAAAGTGGGAAGCTATGGGCTTTACCACGGAGAATTATGGCAAAAGAAGATCTCATTGAAATGAGCGGTGTTGTGCTTGAAGTGTTGCCCGATGCCCGTTATCGTGTCAAATTAGACAATGGCCACGAGTTAGTGGCTTATACCAACGGTAAGATGCGTAAGCACCACATCCGTATTTTGGCTGGGGATAAGGTTTCCCTTGAACTCTCTCCCTACGACTTGACCAAGGGTCGTATCACCTTCCGTCATATTGAAGGTCGTCCGTCCGCAGCTCCGTCTGCCGGCGCAAACCGTCGTCGCTAATTTGTAGCTTCGAACGGCTTTTTGAGTCGTCAAAAGCAAAGAATTTTGTACCGTTAATTTTGCCTTTATTCAGAAGGCAGAATTGACGGTGCTTTTGTGTTGCCTCTGTCTGGCAGAGTAGAATAGATAGAATATATTTCTCGAAAGGGATTCAATCATGGAGCTTGAACTTTGGTATCTCGTCGCTGTGCCGGTGTTATTTGTGGCCGGTTGGTGGTTTAGAGGGTTGGATCAAAGACAACGTGATAACGAACGTCGTCCAGAGACCTATTACAAAGGCATCAATTTGCTCTTGAATGATCAACCAGATAAGGCGATTGATGCTTTTATCGAAGTTGTAAAATTGGATCCCGAAACCATTGAGTTGCATCATGCACTGGGCAATTTATTCTGTCGTCGCGGAGAGTTTGATCGAGCAGTTCGTATCCATAATCACCTGTTAAATCGTGCTGACTTGCCTCCTCATGAGCGTGCTTTGGCTTTGTCTGAGTTGGCAAATGATTATTTAAAAGCAGGCATTTACGATCGTGCAGAAGATAGCTTTAAGCGTTTAATGGACGAGCCAGATTATCGATTAGAGGCTATGCGAGCTTTGCTCAATATTTATTGCACAGAGCAAGAGTGGGAAAGTGCCATCGCTATGGCAAATAGTTTAGAAAAAGAGGCCGGAGAAAATCACTTAACTGAAGTTGCTCACTTTTACTGTGAATTGGCTCAACGTCACCTACGTGCTAAGCGTGTAGATGATGCTAAACATTTGCTGGAAGAGGCTTTAAAAGTTGATAGACGTTGTGTTCGTGCGCTTATTGCTCTTGGGCAAATTGCACTCCAAGCAAATCAACCTGAGCAAGCCTTGAACTATTGGGCCAAGGTTGAAACGGTTTCTCCGGAACACCTTACACTAGTTATGGCATCAATGGCCCAAGCCTATGAAATGCAAGGAAAGCATGATCAAGCAATGAATTTAATTCATCGTGCTTTAAGTGACATGCCTAGTGCAGAAACGCTAGCTATTGCTTTGGAGATTACGCAAAAGACGGAAGGGGACGAAGGAGCTCAACGCTTACTCAAGGAAGAGTTAGAGCGTCATCCAACCCTGTGGGCTTATGAAAAGTTAACTCAGTTACGTTTAAAAGAGCATCCAGACAATCAAGATTTGCAGCTATTGGTGCAACTGTTGAAACCGTATGTGTCACGTCCTGGTCGATATCAATGCTCTGAGTGTGGTTTTAGAGCAAAAGGTTTTCAATGGCATTGTCCGGGCTGTTCTGCTTGGAGTAGCTATCCTCCTACCCGTATTGAGGACTAAACGCAAGATGGGCTTGTTAGGGATTTCGATAACCTAATAAGCCTTTTTAAATTTCTTACACTTTTAAGTAATCGTGTACCCAATATCAAGTTGAGATTTTTGTACACTTCGACTTATTGAGTTAATTGTTAATCCAAGGAAATTAAATGTTTAAACGTATTGGCTTATTCATCTTGACCAACCTTGCCATTTTGGTAATGATGTCGATCATTTTGAATCTCGTAAGCTTTTTCTTCGGCATCAACTTTTCTCAGATTGCAGGAAGTAATCAAAACTTAGTTTCGCTATTCATTTTTGCGGCTATCGTTGGGTTTAGCGGCTCTATCATCAGCCTCTTTATGAGCAAGACGATGGCTAAGCACTCCATGGGTGTGCAGATGATTGATGTGAACAATCCTCGCAATGAAGTTGAGCGTTGGTTGGTGCAAACGATTGCAAAGTTAGCCCAAATCAAGGGGGTAGAGATGCCTGAAGTTGGGATATACAGTGGCGAGCCAAATGCCTTTGCTACAGGTCCGAGTAAGAATAACTCATTGGTCGCAGTCTCTGATGGTTTGCTTGCTTCCATGAATAAGGAAGAAGTGGAAGCTGTATTAGCCCATGAAATGAGTCACGTTGCCAATGGCGATATGGTAACAATGACATTGATGCAGGGCGTTATTAATACCTTTGTTGTCTTCTTGTCCCGAATCATTGGTAACTTAGTTGACCGCGTCATTTTGCGCAATGAAGATGATGCTCCTGGTGCAGGTTATTACATCACTAGCTTGGTTTTAGATATTGTTTTAGGCATGTTGGGCTCAATGTTAGTTGCCGCTTTCTCTCGATACCGTGAGTATCGTGCAGACGCTGGGGCCGCAGATGCATTAGGCTCACCCGCACCAATGATCAATGCATTGGCTCGATTAGGTGGTCAAAGTGCGACAGAATTGCCCGGTAACGTAAAAGGCTTTGGTATTAGTGGTGGTATGGGGTCTTTGTTTGCTTCTCACCCACCGATTGAAGATCGTATTAAGGCTTTGCGTGGTCATCAGCAAAAGTAGTTTTAAGAAATAAAAAATCCGACTTCAGTGAGAAGTCGGATTTTTGTTTATTCGGCATTAAGTAAAAAAATAGCTCGTTAACCTAGAGAGGTTACGAGCAATTTTTTTAGAAGTTAGTGGGGTGGGAAATGGGACTCGAACCCACGACAACCGGAATCACAATCCGGGACTCTACCAACTGAGCTATTCCCACCACTAATTTTCTGGCCCGCCCGACAGGATTCGAACCTGTGACCCTCGGCTTAGAAGGCCGATGCTCTATCCAACTGAGCTACGGGCGGTTGAACCTATTGGACGTTTGGTCGGGGCGAAGGGATTCGAACCCCCGACATTCTGCTCCCAAAGCAGACGCGCTACCGGACTGCGCTACGCCCCGTCAAAAGCGCAGATACGCATTATGAAGTAATTTTCTAAAAATTGCAAGTCAAGTTATAAAACTTTTTATAACTTTTTTTAATATTTTTATAACTCATTGATTAATCATATGAAATGATTTTGTAATTATTTTTTATGAAAACCTTTTTTTCACTCCTGAGTAGAATAGAAAAATCAGTTTTTGTTTTGAAAGGTTCTTTAATTATGAATTGGCAATGTGGGAATAAGACACTTGAGTTAACTCGCCCATATATTATGGGGATTTTAAATGTGACTCCCGACTCCTTTTCTGATGGTGGGGAGCATCAAGGGTTAGTAGCTGCTGTTGAGCATGCAAAGAAGATGGTGGCAGAGGGTGCCGATATTATTGATGTCGGAGGAGAGTCTACACGTCCTGGCGCGGCTGATGTTTCGGTTGAAGAAGAGGTCAAACGTGTTGTTCCTGTTGTCAAGGCATTGGTTGAGCTTGGGATGACTGTTTCTGTGGATACTAGTAAAGCTGAAGTTATGAAAGAGTCAATCAAGTCGGGGGCTCATATCATTAATGATATTCGTGCTTTGCGTGAGCCGGGTGCTCTTGAGGTTGTTGCTCAGTCAAATGTTGGTGTTTGCTTGATGCATATGCAAGGCCAACCACGAACAATGCAAGTGGCTCCCCACTACGAGGACTTGATTGCAGAGGTTGAGGCCTTTTTAATGGAGCGTGCCCGTGTTTGTGAAGAGATGGGGATTGCTCGTGAGCGAATTTGTTTGGATTATGGTTTTGGCTTTGGTAAAACTGTTGAGCAAAACTTTAAGCTGTTGGCGAACACTAACCATTTTGTTCAGTTGCCCTACCCTCACTTGGTTGGTTTATCTCGTAAATCTAGCTTGGGTGCAGTGACTGGGCGTGAAACGAAGGATCGATTAGTAGCTTCTGTGACAGGGGCGTTGTTGGCTGCGCAAGGTGGTGCGCAAATTATTCGCGTTCATGATGTGGCAGCAACTAAAGATGCGTTTACAATTTGGTCAAATACAGTTAACGCTAAATGAATTTAAGGTGAACATATGAGTCGCAAATATTTTGGTACGGACGGTGTTCGTGGACGCGTGGGTGAGTTTCCCATTACGCCTGATTTTGTTATGAAGTTGGGTCAAGCTGCTGGTAGAGTTTTGAAGCGTCATTTGCCAGGGCATCGGCATGTACGAGTGGTCATTGGGAAAGATACTCGCGTATCGGGCTACATGTTAGAGGCCGCTTTACAGGCAGGTTTTTCTAGTGCAGGGGTTGATGTTGTATTGTGTGGCCCCATTCCAACGCCTGCTATCGCTTATTTAACACGTGCACAGCGTGCTGATGCTGGTGTTGTCATTAGTGCAAGTCATAACCCGTATCACGATAATGGCATTAAGTTTTTCAGCGAATCGGGTACAAAATTCCCAGATGAGGTTGAACTCGAAATTGAGCAAGAACTTGATAAGGGCTTTGCTTGTGTAGAAAGCAAGGATCTTGGTAAGGCTTGGCGCTTGGAAGATGCCGCAGGTCGTTATATCGAGTTTTGTAAATCTACGATTGATAATAACGTAGACCTTAAGGGTTTACGCATTTTAGTTGACTGTGCTAATGGTGCTGCATATCACGTCGCTCCGGCTGTCTATCATGAACTTGGTGCGGATGTCTTTACGGTAGGCGACCAACCTGATGGATTTAACATTAATGATGGGGTTGGTGCAACGCATACGGAAAATCTTCCTAAGAAGGTTTTTGAGCACGGGTGTGATGTTGGTATTGCTCTTGACGGTGATGCAGACCGATTGATTATGGCTGATGCTCATGGACACGTGTACAACGGTGACGAGCTTTTGTATGTGATGGTTCGTGATCGTATGTTGCATGAGTCTGTTAAGGGGGCTGTAGGTACGTTGATGACCAACTATGCTCTAGAAAAGCGTTTTGCTGAATTGGGCGTTGAATTTGTTCGTGCCAAGGTCGGTGATCGTTACGTGCTAGAGCAACTGAAGGCACGTGAAGGTTGGATTTTTGGTGGTGAAAATTCTGGTCACTTGTTGGTATTGGATTGTCAAACAACGGGTGACGGCATTGTTAGTAGCCTTCAAGTGTTAGCAGCGATGCGTCGCCAAGGTAAGTCTTTGGCACAATTGACTGAAGATTTAACACTTTTACCTCAAGTTTTGATTAATAAGCGCATTGAAAAGGGATTTGACTGGAAGGGGCATCAACCCATGATTGATGCGGTAGCACAGGCGGAAAAAACATTAGAAGGCCGAGGACGAGTATTAATTCGTCCTTCTGGAACAGAACCCTTACTGCGTATTATGGTTGAAGCGGATGATAAGACTTTAGCGCAAGATTTGGCACAAAAGATTGCTGATACCCTCTAAAGCTTGAGTTTGGTATATCAAAAAAGGGGTGGTTCAATTGAACCACCCCTTTTTTTTTTAGTGCGC
>CALESB010000010.1 GCA_937906995.1 uncultured Sutterella sp. | reverse complement strand
TTCGTAAGCTCAATCAAAGTCCTTATCTCGTCAAGGGATTCAGACTTTTCGACAAGGTGAAGTGTCTTGGGCAAGAAGGCTTTATTTTCGGGAGACGTGCATCAGGTTATTTTGACGTGAGAACGTTGAGTGGCAAGAAGTTGTCACCCGCTATCCATGCCAAGAAACTAATGCTTCTCGAAAAAAGAAGAACCTTTTTAACCGAAATAAGAAAGGAGAACGGCGCTTCCTCCCCTGTCTGAAGACAGAGGTTTCCGCGCCTAAATCTCTATGAAAAGGAGTGGTCTATTTTCGTGAAAAACAGAAACTGGGAACCTTATTTAGCAATCACGATTGACTTACCCCGGTCAGGATTTTTTCTTTCCCAGTTATTAGTTTTCTAACAAACTCTTCTGAACACTTACAATCTTTGCATCTTCCTTGTACATGGCAAGCCAGTGTTCTAACAATATACTATCGGGCAAATTGACCTCCAATCGATAAAGCTCATTTCCAAGTTGACTGAGCTTTTGATCGGCTGAAAGTTTAACCTCGTCCAGATGCCTAAAAAACCACTCTGCCTTAAAATCAACTGTAAGACAAATCAGATTAATTTGATCACCCGAATAATTAAAGTGACGTTTTTTAATATAGTCGCTCAGTCTAAAATCGTTTGTTTCAATGAGTGGCATTTCTAACTTAATAGCTTCACTCATGCGGCTCAATGAAATATGTCGGATATTGTCATACCCATCAAAACGACAAACCAAATAAAGTCGGCAGTCTTGTTGAACCAAACCCAATGGGTGCACGACAGCCTGTGAAACTTTCCCCTCTACATTTCTGTAACTAATCTTGAGTTGTTTTTCTTCATATAAGGCATCTGACACCGACTCAAAAATTCGAGGTTTAATTGCAGGAGGAATACGTGGCAAGGTATCACTGACCACCGCAACCTTACTGAGCCAACGACTATCTTTTGAAGATTTTTGCTTATCTTTGTGTAATGACTGCCGAGCACCTTCAAATAAAGGCTCCATTGACTTAACCACACGAGTTGGCATTTGATACTTCAAATTCTCTTCCATCAAGCGCATGCACAAAGCCTCATGAGGGGACAACTTCATAAAAGTCAAAGGTGATGATTCGGATCTCATTCGATAGCCGTACGGCTTACTTAAATCGTTACGTTCGATTGGCAAAGTTCCGGATTCATAGAGTTGCTTAAGCGTTCGTTGCAATGTCAACTCTTCGATTTCAATATCTGCGTCATGCAGTGATTGAAGAAGTTCTTTCGTCGTAATCCAGCGATACCTTGGAATTCTCTGAATGATTTCCACAATAACAAGAGCTTGTTGTAAACCGGATGTCGTGCGTGCCATGGTGAACCTTTAATAAGAAACTCATTGATATTTTACTCAACAACTTCATTTTATGACGCAATCGACACTTCAGCTATAAATTGTACCATTTATACTTCATATAATGAAGTTAATTGACAAAGTTAATTGACATAGACTTTTCTTCGACAAGGAGACGTACTATGTTTAAATTTAAATTGAAAGATCAATCTGAAAGCAACGATCCCAAGAGCGACCACAGCTTATACCAACTCATTTTTTTATCTGTACTTTTGTATGAAGACGTTTGGAAATTCATCAATAAAGATTTTGACTCTATTCCCTTGCATTATCGACGTTTTGATTGGTCGAGAATTTTAGATATACCAGAACTCGACAAATTGACTCCTAGAGAATTAATTACTGCTTATAAACGATCAAATGCCGATCTGAACATAGTCAGAGAATTATTGCTCGAAAAATACAAGAGTCTTCAAAATGCTGACATTAGTCTTCCGAATAATCTAAAACACAATCTTAATTTGCTTAAGAGTAGTTTCGAATTAAACGATGCTGAATTGTTTGTTATTGTCTTCACCGCCTATATGCATCGTTACAGAGTTCATTTTTGTACTGTTCTTAATTATCTATATGTGCAAAATCATGATCATAGAAGTCCTCGATCAATCCTTGCCGATTGTTTATCGACGATGACAACGTGCACCTATGAAGAATTGTATAAGGCATTGTCACCAACCGGTAAACTTAATCAAATCAAGATTATTCAAATGGAATTTCCGGATGATTATGAGGAATGTGATTTCGCAGATTGTCTTACATTCTGTGGTCAACAAAATGAACGTCTTTTTGCTGGTAATCAGACTTTAGAGAGCTTGTTAGCCACACCTTTGACTATGAGTCCTACACCAACATTAAAGACTGAGGACTTTGATTATCTAGAACCAAAATTATCACTAATGCTCAACTATTGGGAAAAGTCAGTGAAAGAAGGCAAAGTCGGAGTTAACTATTTGTTATACGGCCCACCTGGAACAGGAAAATCCGAACTAAGTCGAATCATTTCAAAGAGTTATTGCGCAAACGTGTATGAGATTCCAGTTGTCGATGAAGATGGGGATCCAATTTCCGATCGCACAGACTGGTTAGTCAAAAATTTAGCCCAGGTTAAAACACAAACAAATAGCGCCATTATTTTCGATGAAGCTCAAGATTATTTCGATAAATTGACTAAAACTGAATATGGCGAAAAACAATGTTTCAAAGGCATGACGAATCAATTGTTGGAAACAAATAAAACCCCAATTATTTGGATTACAAATGACATTGACTCCATTGACCCGGCCTATTTACGTCGCTTTGACTTTACGTTAAATGTTGAGGTTCCCCCACAACAACAAAGAGCAAAAATTATTGCGGAAAAATCATTAGGAAAGCTGTCACCTTCTTCAGTTAAATGTTTATCAGAGCGCAACGACATCGCTCCAGCCCTCATCTCCAGAACGACGAGGGTCTTAGACGACATAAATACTGAATTATTTGGCTATGACAAAGCTTTTGAGTTGCATATCAATGAAACACTTAGATCAATGCATCTCCCACCCGTCAAAATGAAGGTTCGTCATGATAACCATCAAGTGTACGACCCACGCTATTGCACGGCTGACGCTAATCTCGAAGCCATTGTGGATGGCTTAAAAAATCAAACAACTGCCCGTCTTTGTCTCTACGGCGTTCCGGGTACTGGAAAAACGGCATGGGCAAAGCATTTAGGAGAAGTTTTAAATAAAAAAGTCATAACTAAGCGTGGCAGTGATCTATTGAATTGTTTCGTCGGCGGAACAGAGGCTAATATTTCTAAAGCATTTTCAGAAGCTCATCGAGAAAATGCCATTCTTCTCATTGACGAGGCAGATAGTTTTTTACAAAACCGAACACATGCTCATCACAGTTGGGAAGTGACACAAGTCAATGAAATGCTCACACAAATCGAAAGATTTGAAGGTATTTTCATTGCCACAACTAACCATTTGGATTCGATGGATGATGCTTGCTTACGGCGATTTGACTTGAAAATCCAATTCGATTACTTAACGACTGAAAATGCTTGGAAACTTTTTCAAAAGCATTGTGAAGTTTTGTTCCCCGAACAACCAATTACCGAAGCTCTTCAAAGGGAAGTTGCACGTTTGACAGTACTTACACCCGGAGACTTTGCAGTTGTACTGAGACAATCTCGCTTTTGTAAAGTGTCGTCACCCAACGAGTTACTTAAGGCCTTACAACGTGAATGTAATGTTAAATCGGTCTGTCAACATAGAACAATCGGCTTTTAACATAGACTACGAACTTCCCCGTGCAACGCACGGGGATGGATAGCGAGGTGTCGAACCATTCGAATCCTTACTCGTCCTTCTGTGAAAGAAAACATAGTTTCCACATATTTCGTATAATGCAATGAATCTTAAACAGGAGATGATCATGGCTGCAGCAGACAAAATTACCGAATGGCTTAAACACACATATGGCGAGGACGTGAAAGCCGCGGGATCGCTTCGTAAGATTATGGCAGACATGGGCCTAACCAATGTTTCTACCAAAACCGTTAAGTTTGGCCGTGACGCATGGGAAGCCGAGATCCTTGAACGACGCGCTAGCCAAACGAAGAAGGAATATGAGGCTTTCATGGCTTCTCAAGACACAGTTTCTCAAGCCCTTTGGCCTATCATTCGTCCTATTGTTGAAAAGGCCATTGCCGACCAGAAAGCCCTCGATCAACACTTAATTGATCAGGCTAAGCAAGATCTAGCCGAAGCGTTAGATGCTCAGGAAAAGATCCAAGAAGAGTTGGATGCTGCAATGGCCCTACTCAATGAAATGAATTAACTTCTTTCAGACACCAATAAAAAACGCTGTCCCAATTCAGACAGCGTTTTTATTATTAAAAATAATTCAATTCCACTAGTTGAAATTTGCATTAAAAAACTCGAGAGATAACATAACAGGTTTGAATAGAAAGAATGATCTGTGAAAAACGATTTTCAAACCCGTCGCCGTGCCTACAATCTTTTCTTAGAGGGAAAAGGTTATAGATTAGCCGCCAAAACTCTGAACTTAAATGAAAGTACAGTAAGGGATTGGTTTCGTCGCTTTCGAGCTGGTAAAGGAGCCTTCGAGTCATTACTTTCTGATACTAATACCACTCGTCGCTATCCAAAAGAGATTCATGATAAAGCCATCGCTCTTCGCAATGATGGTATGAGTTGGACTGACATCATGCGCATTACAGGAGTTCCCGTCGCAACACTAAAAAATTGGCTTAGACGGGAAAAAGCAGTCAATTAGCTATCCTCAAAAAAAGCCACCCGAAGGTGGCTTTTCGTCCTTAACAAAGATCAGTATTAGAAGACCCAACGCATATTGGCCTTAACTGCATGAGATTTGGCCATGTCGCCTTGGCTATAGCTGTAACCCAAGTCCATACGAGAGTGCTTGGATGAGACAGATAAACCTAAGGTGGCCCTACCTTGAAGCTCTTCCATCACTTCTGACTCGATCTTGTCAGTTGAACCATCGGCTTTCACGATATTTTCAACTGTTCGGTCACCAAAGGTATAGACAGCTCCTAAATTAGCATGACCTTGCACTGCCCATCCGGAAGGCGTACCGAAGACGTGTGTCAGTTCTACACCAATGGGTACTTGAGCAAAGATCTCGTCTTCCATTCCGTTTTGAATAGCCTCTTGGCTACCAATCTTTGTGGCATAGTCGTCAGTTTTGACCCAAAGACCTCGTACTCCAACATATGGAGAAAGAAGTGTACTACCCGTACTAAAGTCCATTTGACCAATCAATTCAGCACTGGCCACATTGGTCTTAACATCAGCCGAAATAGAGTCGAGCAAAGCACCTTTTACTTCGTTATCACCTTGACTATAGCCTAAAGCCCCTTTCACACGTACCTTATTAAAGCGAGCTTCACCATATAGGCTGGCTCCAACGCTTTCTACTTCGTTCTTAAAGCCTTGAGGCTTAATGTCGCTCTTCATGTAGCCCACAGCAGCGCCCATCATAAGGTCTTTAGTGATCGGAAGATCAACACCCACCATCGCGCCATAGTTCTTCACATCAAAAGACGTTTGAACACAATTGCCTATCGAAAGATCCTCGATTTCACCATCACTACCGATGGCTGTTGCCCAAAGAACGCTTCCTGTATTGCGATAGTGTTGACCAAAGACGGATTCCGTCATCATTTGATGGCGTGACAATCCTTGTTGTTGAACGCCTACAATGCTTCCTACTTGTGCCAACTTCGTGGTTTCTGTCGTTATCTTTTGACCGTCAGACGTTAAAAGCTTATCCAAGTATTTTGTTAGAACCGAATTCCCAGCTCCTTGGTGACCGTCCAAGAGGTAATTAAACGCATCCTTAAAGAGTGCATTAGGTGCAATTGTAGAAATGTCATCGGTACCATTAACGATGTACACACCATTTTGATTAGTTATCACATCCATGATCTTGTTATTTTCAAGATCCGTAATCGTGAGGTCTTTAAAGGCCTCCATTGATTCTTCATCAAAACCCTTGGCCACATAGTGTCGACCTAAAACGTCGCCATCAAAAACGAACTGAGCGCCTTGGGCAATGGATGCGCCGAGTTGAGATCCATCCTTGGATTCAAACATGGCGTGGCCCTTGAGGTTGTTACCCGTTAAGACCACCAAGCTCTTATCACCCAAAGCAAGGTTCTTGTCACTCAGATCTTCAGCAACCCACAGCGAATCGTTCTCACCCATGCTGAAGTTTTTGTCGACCACCAACACCGTCTTATCCTTGACAAGATCCTTGTGTTCCTTTTCAAACTTCTCAAAGGCTTCTTTATCCATGCCTTGCGTGAGCGTACCACCTTCAGCAACTTGAACATTACCACTATTAAAGGTCATGTTTTTCGCAAAGGTTTGCCCTTGGATCATTAAGGTCGTGGGGTTCAAGGCCAACAAAGAGGCCTCTTGAGGTTGGCTTGTTTCACCGATAACTAGGTCACCGGCATTGACCGTGCCGGCAAGCACTTGTGCGGTCTGTCCAGGAACAAAGAGTTGACCGCTCACATTGAGCGTTCCCTTATTGCGGATCGTACCCCACCCTGTTAAGGAATCCACCGTCAGGGTGCCTAAGTTGGTCAGAGACGATCCGGCGTTTAACTTCATCGCCTTGGCAGTGGTTGTTCCGTTTTTAACGTTACGGAATTCCGCACCTTCTTCAACCGTGAAGTCTTGCATCACCACCGTGCCTTCGTTGCGAAATTCCGGTGCATCGATCTTGGTAAAAGTGGAACCTTTGTCTTTAAGCGTAAAGGCTTGTTCAATCGTTAAGTGACCGGCATTGGCTATCGTATTGTCTGTGCCCGTCATATACACTTGACCTTTCGCGCCAACGTTAAGTTGTCCATCGCCCGTGAGTGACTCAAAGACATACACGCCGTTATTGACGTTCACTGAAGACTGCGCATCATTGGTGATAGCGGACAGAACACCGCCCGTGGCCGTCATGGACTCAATACCGAGATTAAGATGACCGTTGGTTAAGGTCATAGCGGAATCGGTAATCCGATTGGTGGGCTTAGCGTCGGTCGCGCGTGCTGCCATTGCCATCGAGACCATATCGCCCATTAGCGTTAAGCGCTTACCGTCCTGAACTGCAATATCCGTTGCACCGAGAATACCTTTGAAACCTGTTTCATTGAAGCCGAACGTGCCACCGGCATTGGCGAGTTTGAAGGATTCATTGTTAAGTTTGAGAGTTTCCGATGTGATGACATCGCCGTCAGCAAATTTTCCTTCACTGATAAGGGTATTAACAATCGCCTTCGTGAACTCACTTGAGCCTCTGCCACCCCCTGTTGCCGTGAAATTAAGCGTTGCATTTGTACCAAAAGCAGCTTCAAACTGCTGACGGATGGATTCAGCTAAGGCAGTGCCTTCCACAATATCCGTAAAGTTAACCGTCGTTCCTAACTCCCAAAATGCACTTTTTTTCCAATCGTCTTTTAATGTAAGCGAACCATTTTGTGACGATGTATTTGACGCAAATGCATTTGTTTGAACAGTGGCTGTTTCCCCTGTGACTTTTTTAACGTAAATAGGAATGGCTTGTGGTGTACCTACAATAGGCTCTCCATAACTCCCTAAATATAGGGCCCCAGCCTCTGTATTAACCGTACTTCCTGATTTATTTGCAATAGTGACAGTTCCTGGACCAAATGTATTAATTGCATTTTTATTTAGCTCCATTACACCACTGTTTTGAATAACAACATATGCGTAAGTACCGTTACCATTTGTCATTTGATTTATGCCAAAAGTACCCTTTTGAACATTTCCTAATAAACGAAGGGTAGCCCCCTCATTGTTCGTAATGTAAGATTCTGAGTTACAGTCTCCCCCCAAACTCTTCATAGATGGGCTCTTTGCAGAGTACATCCTCCCTTTTTTCTGTACTCCATAACTCATAAGATCAATGCCATGTGAATTTGCTCCAGTCCCTCCTTGAATCAAAAGTGTTCCATTGTTTGTAATAACAGCTTTAGCCACCCCTCCCATACCTTCAACCATGCCTGATCTTTCATACACCTCGACTAACGTTTTTATTCCGTGACTTCCTGTACCTATGCCACCCTGTATCGTCATTAGGTTTAAATTATTGATTTCTACTATTCCACCAGATCCTCCATCATTAGAATTTTCCATAGCAGATCCAATTCCATGGGCTCTCTCACCCGTTCCTCCACTAATGACAAAGTTACCGGAATTATTAATAACGGCTTTTTTTCTATCATCCCAAACCCAATAACCTGTTGGAAGTAACGTTCCTATTGCTGTGTTTTCTCCACCAGCAATTTGAAATACCCCTCCAGAATGATTATTGATAGTGCTAGTCCCGATTCGTCTCTCTGCAAAATAGCTGAAACCATTGCTAAGAATGTTAAAATTCCCTGAATTTTCAATGGTGCTGTTACTTCCCCACGATATAGCCGGATAAACAGGCCCTCCTTCAATATTGATGGTGCCCATTTTTCCATTTTGGATAGTAGCTTTGCCCGCGGGCTTATCTCTATCAGGCTGAGCGCCCAATACATAAATTGCGGTATAAGTACTACCATTAATGTTAATTGTCCCTCCACCTATGTTCGAAATGGTTGATGTACCCCCATTAACTGCTAATTTGTCAAAGAGATATTTTTTCGATGAACCGGCTAGAGTAACAATTTTGTTAGTATCGTGAGTAAATGACCCCGTGCCTCCATCAGCCAATGAATTCCAATGGGCTCCAGATAAATCAATATCTGTATAAGGTTCATATTTAGCATGATCAAAGTGCTGCCCAGCGGTACTAGATGTCCTAAAACTCCAGTTAGTTTCTTGGCTCTGAGCAGATCCTGAATAAATACTTAAATTTGTTTCATAGCCAGTAAATGTATTTGAATACCCACTTATTTCTATTCCCCCTACATAAAAACTCTCACTTCGACTAGGTGCTGCAAAACTATGACCACTCCCCAGCATAAAACACGCTGCAATAACTGCTGAGGCAATCGCTTTCGCCGTTGCATTAGGGGCTACACAACAGATCTCAGAATCCATCACAGACTTTGAAGGTTGCTTATAACTAGAGGTGGCTTCCGATACAACAACCCAAGTACCTCGTACAGCGTTATAAATTGACTTATAGATCTTGTTCATAATTTACAGTCCTTCAGATTGACTATATGGATTCATAACTTGTGCGTGATCTGCAATGACATTGCGCACAACTTCTTCAAAGGCTTCTTTATCGGGTACAACCAAGAGAGACTCAGACTGCCAGTCATAGCACTCACTCAATACCCTTGAAAGTTTGTTCATTTGGTCACTTGTGGCCATGAAATTCTTTAAATTAAAAGGCGCATCAAAGTTCACGGGGCGAAAGGCTTCAAACTTTCTTAGCGCTTCGTCAAGAGTGGGAATATCAATCTTTATATCTGCGGACGAAAGAGCACACCAATGAAATGCTCGATTGGCTTCATGAAGCTTTTCGTCTGAAAAAGCTACAAACAACCTACGATCATCAAAGGTGCGAATATAAAAAATGCCAAGGCGTTGTGCTTTTTCATCCATTTGTAGAAATTTGCACATCCAGCGACAGACTTTAAATTCATCTAAACACAGTATCTCTTCTTCATCTAAGTGAATACATGGATTAAACAATAAGGGAGGTTGAGATCCCAGTCCGGTAGTCTTTTCTAATGGCATTTTTGACTCCAAAAATGTTGAAATAGTTTTAGATTCCTTAACAAGGAAAGTTCAATTTATTTGTCTTTCATAGAAGCTCGATAACCTCAAACCTCTATGAAAAAAGGGACGTCAGGGAACATATGACATGTTCCCCTAGTCCCTTAGTTACTTAATTAAAAGGCGTAACGAGCCTTGACAGAGACACTGTGTTCAGCCTTCGTCGTATCAGACGTACCAAAGCCGTACTCAGCACCGAACGTGAAGTTGCCCTTTTGAGCTTGGATACCCAAGCGAGCTTCACCCTTCACATCATCAGCAAAGTTGGAGCTAAACGTGTCGGAGACACCCATAGCCTTGACCTTCGTATCGCTGTCCTTATCACCCATCGTCGGAATAACGGAGAGGTCTAACGTGTTGTTAAGAGCCCAACCGCCAACAGCCGTCGTATTGCGCAAGGTCACACCGATCGGCATTTGAACCAAGGTGTTCTTTTCAGCGTCGTACTTGAAGGCGTCTGCGCCACCAACCTTAGCCGTGTAACCGTCTTGGTCGATATGCGTCAAACGAACGCCCAAGTGCGGGATGATTTGAAGATCGCCAACACCATACATAGCCTCAGCGCGTAAGCCAGCCGTGTAGATGTTTGCCTTCACATCAGCCGTAGACTTGCCCATCTTCGTGACATCGAGACTTTGTTCGATGTCGTTCTTAGAGTGAGCGTAACCAACGTTACCGATGAAGTTGAAGTTACCGACCGTGTAAGCACCGTAAGCGTTAAAGCCATAGGTGTCAACGTCGTTCGTAGTCTTCGTCGTGAGACCTTCGGTCTTCACATCACCGCGTTGGAAGGCCATAGAAGCACCGAAGCGCAAGCCCTTGTCGACAGAGATAACGTCCGTACCGAAGATGAAGCCACCACTTGTGACCTTACCGTCGGTATCGAGGTTGCCGGCAACTTGAGCGCCGTCCGTCTTCGTTTGGCTAATCAAAGCATCAGCCCAGAAGACCGGTGCATCGTGAGCGACCAATTGGCCATCATTGAAGCCGTAGTCTTCGAAGGACAAATGACGTTCCGTAGCGTTAGAGACGCGATCGGCGTGGCTCGTAGCCATACGGAGCGTTTGAGCGGCGTAACCGATACCAGCCATGGAGTTGATGACGTCATCTGCGCCTTGTTCTAATTCAAGAGCGGAAGCGATCGCACCGATCGTGCCCGTCTTGACGTTGTGGCGATCAGAACTTGCCATCACAGCATTGACGATATTCGGCATAACGATGTTGGGCATTGCATCTTGGATGTTGTTAGAACCAACCGTCACAAAGATGCCGTCCTTATCGGCGTCGATCACATAGTTAGCGTCCTTGTTGAGACCAGAGCTCGTGATCAAATCATCGACCCATGCCTTGTCACTGACGTGTTCCGTGTCAACATTCTTGGCAATGTAATGCTTACCCCAAGAGGCTTGAGCAAAGTGAATCTTGGCACCGTCTTCAACAGACAAGGAGCTATTCGTACCGTTACCCAAGAAAGCACCGACTTCTTCGTTGATCTTGGACGTATCCAAAACTAACAAAGAGTCACCACCGAACCACATGTCGCCATCAGCCATAGAAGCGACCTTGTTTTCAGAGCCCGTACCAACAGCAAGCTTGCCGTTAACCGTGATGTTGTTAGCACCGACGAATAACGTGGCACCGCGCTTGATGTCTGCGATAGCGTCTGTCGTGGTCTTGTCGAAGGAGGCCTTACTACCAAAGGTCATGGAGCCCTTTTCAACGATCACTTGACCGTCAATCTTGGCACCGTTGGCCATTTCGAGATAAGCCTTGGCTTCACCGTTAGAGCCGTCCGTGGCGACCTTAAAGACACCGTCCTTACCAAATTCAACAGCAGCCGTTTCAAACGTACCACCCAAGGCTTCAACCGTACCGTTACCAAAGACGAGGTTTTGAGCCGTGTAAGTGCCACGGTTGGTCAACTTACCGCCATCCATCGTAACCTTAGCGGCAATCGTCTTACCATCAACGTATTGACCGTCGAGCATATCGCCATTAATGGTATTGCCCTTGATCGTTACGTCATTAGCCTTAAAGGTATTCGTGTTGATAGCCTTAGCACCGTCTTCGACCGTGACCTTGTTCATCGCGAACATGGCCATGTTGTTGAACGTCGAGTCTGCCGTCAAAAGCAATTCGCCTTCGCCGAACATACCGCCGTCAACATCCTTCGTGGTGACCTTGTTTTCAAGCGTTGCCCCTTGAGCCACCGTGAGTTGTTTTTTAATTTGGATATTGGCGCCGTTGGCTAAGAAGTCGCTCACCGTCCCTTGACCCAAAACCAGCGTACCAACGTTACGTAACGTACCGTTGGCCGTCATCGTGTCGACCAAAGTGGTACCGGCATTAGTTAAGGTACCGGAAGCAGCGATGTTCAAGCTCGTCCCTTGGAGGATACCGTCCTTCCAGTTACGGAGTTCACCGGATTGAATGTCGATCGTGCCAACCTTCATCGTACCTTCATTACGGACACCGTTCACATCGCTACCGGCAAGTGAAGAGACAGCACCGCCATTGATGGTCAACGTACCATCAATGCGGGTAATGGAATTAGCTTCACCGCGGAGCGCATTGTTACCCGTCACATTGACGTCACCCGTTGCGATCAACACATTGTGGTTAACGAAAGAACCACCCTCTTGAACCGTCAAGTCCGTCGTTTGCGTACCGGCAGTGAATGCATCCAACTTGGCAGCTGCGGCGGAGCCGTTCGTAAAGGAACCTGCCACCGTAAGGCCTGCTTCGTACTTGGCCACGCCGGTGTTCGTCATCGTACCCTTCAAGGTATTAGCGACCTTCGCCGTCAAGTTACCCACGTTTTCGATCGTAGAACCCACAACGTCAGAGAAGGCGTTGAGAATCAAGTGACCGTTGTTGGAAACCTTACCCGTAGCGGTTAATGCCATGTCAGCAACGTTGGCTTCACCGGAGGCCTTCACGTCGAGCGTACCGTTTTGAGCTTCAATCTTGGCAATCTTGAACGTACCGTTCTTGACAACAGCACTGCCCGTATCAGCCAACGTTACCGTACCGACAGAGCCGTAAGTCTTGACTGCCAAACCGTCAGAACCCATCGTGAACTTGGAGCCTGCGCCCGTGACAGCAATGGTGGAGTCAGCGGTGTTGCCAGCAAACAAGTTCGTGTCTTGCTTTTGGTTATCTGTCCAACCAACCAAAGCCAATTCTTTACCACCATGAATGTTGGCGCCCGTAGCGTATTCAACATTTTGGAAGCCCATAGAGGTCGTCAGACCCTTCTTAGCGTCGGTGCCGCCCACTTCGAGGGTAGTCACTTGACCATCAGAAGATTGGGCATAGAGCGTCGTCGTATCAAAGACAACACCTGGATTACGAATCGGGCTTTCAAGCGGTTGTTCATCAACCAAACTTTGGGCGATGTCAAGCGTAAAGACCTTGTCCATCGTGCCGGTGAAGTGAACCGTCACGTTCTTGTAGTCCTTACCCATCTTTTGGGTAACGTCGTTAACCAAAGAAGCGGAGAAGAATTGGTTGTCGAAGGCAATATGACCAATGTTAAGGTTCATATTGGCAGCGACTTGATCCTTGAAGTTCTTCACACCCGTGGAAGCCAAGACTGTCGTTTCAATGTCAACGTGACCGGATTCATCCATAGCTTCCAAACCAACAACAGACGTAGAAACACCGTCGAAGAAGTTGGACAAGGAGGTGACAATCGTACCGCCTGCCAAATTCAACGTCTTACCGGCTGTCAACTTGATGCTGTTCACATCCAAAAGACCGCCTTGTTCGAGCGTCATCGTGGTTTCTGAGGTCAACTCATCAGCGATGATCTTCGTTTGACCATCTTGCCAAGAGGTATCTTGAGAGCCGTTTTCCGGGAAGGAAGGTGCTGCCGTTCCCTTAACGATGTAAGTGTTGGCTCCGAGTTTGCCCGTGGAGATGTCCTTGGTGTCGATTACACCACCTTCGATACGAAGCTCAGAGCCTTCGAACCAGCCTGTGGTGACCTTGATAGAGCCGTTACCCTTTTGCGTGTACTTAACGTCGGTAGCCTTAGCCAAATTTGCAACCGTCAAAGCACCTTCGTTTTGAATTTCGCTCTTAGCGTCCATGTTCAACGTGGTCAAGGCCGTCTTAGAACCTGCCATGCCGAAGAGTTGAGACTTCAAAGTTGCACCCGTAGAAGCCATCGTCAACGTTCCGATGGTGGCCGTACCGGAGTTGTAAAGCTTACCTTCACCAGCGCCCAAGGTAGCCGTTGCAGCATTTAAGGTCGAACCAGCAACATCGTTTTTGAACGTACCGTTGATAGCGAAGTCCTTCTCTGCTGTAAATGCCTTGTTATTAGTAAACGTTGAAGAGTCGAACGTGACATTGCCCTTAGCAACGATCGTACCGTCGTTGGTAGACATAGCACCATTAGACCAACCGCCTAATGTGGAGTTCTTCGTAATCTTCAAAGCGTCATTGAACGTAACCGTAGCATCAGCGCCTTGAACAATTTGAGCCACTTCAACTGCACCGCTAGCAGAAGCCGTTGCTTGGTTCTTGAAAGACTTAACCGCACCATCGGCCATCGTGAGATTACCGTTGGTATTGTTATTGAGCGTTTGTGCAACCAACTTGCCCGTGATAGTGGCTTGGTCAGCGTTGGTTAAGGTCTTAAGTGTCGTAGTGGCTGCAACCGTTAACGTACCGTCCGTGTTGGTGATCGTATCGAGGTTAGCCGTTGCGCCCTTGATGTTCATTTGGGCAGAGGCGCCATTATTGATCAACTTGGCTTGAGCGCCTGTAAAGACACCCGTCACATCAAACGTGCCCTTATTGGTAATGTCTCGGTTAGCGTCAACCGTCACCGTTCCGAAGGTCGTATGACCGGCTTCAATCGTAAAGCCGTCACCAAGAGTGACGTTATCAGCGGAAAACGTACCAGAAGTAACAACGCCCTTATTTGTTTGAAGGTTATCAACGTCAATCGTACCGGCAGAGTTCAACTTAGCGGTCTTCACCAACAACGTGCCTTGTGCGATAGAGCCTTGAGCGCCCACTTGGCTTGTTTGTAAAGAGCTCACATTGCCATGGCCCAAATCCAACGTCCCCGTACCGGTGATGGCACCATCGGTCAACGTGAATTGCTCGATGTTCATCGTGCCGTTATTGGCAACTGTGGCTGACTTCACCGTGCCCTTATCACCGTTGAAGTCCTTGATCGTGACTTGACCGCCTTCGGCATTGGCCAATTCACCACCAACAAGGCTTGCCGTGTAGAGATTCGTCACACTGGTGGCCGTATTGTCAAACTTACCACCTTCAGCAATCGTCAACGTACCTTGTTGAGCAGCATCAGACTTCACAACACCGCTATTCGTAAAGAGACCCGCGATGTTATGAGCAACGCTCTTAGCAAAGGAGAAAATAAAGCTTTGATCACCCTTGGCCGTATTCGTGATAGAACCGTCCTTGGCGACAGAGAGATTGCCATTGGCATTAAAGATACCGGCGTTCTTAATAGAACCGTTGGCACTTACCGTTAAAGCACCGCTTTGTGTGGTCGTACCTGTTGCCTTCGTATCTAACGTACCACCAATCGTACCGGCAGCAATCGTCAACGTCTTTTCATTGGAAAGCGTAGCGCCAGTCTTGATCGTGCCCGTACCAGAAACGGTTGCCGTACCCTTATTAATAAGGTTACCGCCGTCAACAGTTAGGGTTGCTGTGTTAAGCGTACCAGCAGCTTCCGTCGTAAAAGTACCACCCGTTGTCAAAGCCGTCGTGTTGACCTTACCCGTCACAGTGGTCGTGCCCTTAAGGGCGGCGGTACCAGCTAACGTACCGGCAACGCTGACCGTAGAACCCGTATCCAAAAGACCGGCTTCACCCATCGTCAACGTAGCGCCGTCTTCGATTTGAACCGTAGCGGTTTTACCGTTGTTCTTTAACGTGTCGATCGTGAACTCACCGTTACGGATGTTTAACGTACCCGTGTCTAAGGAAACCGTCTTGATTTGACCCTTAGTAGGTTTAGCCTTACCGTAAGAGCCTAACATCAACTTGGAGTTACCGTTCACGGTCACTTCAGATGTTCCTGCGACAGACTTCACTAAGTCGATGGATTGCGTTTCATCACCGACCAATACCAAAGACTTACCGTTATTGACGACAACGCGTTCTGCGCCGTCAATGTACTTAAAGCCCATGGAGTCATTCAATACGCCATAGGTATCGCCTAAAGCACCCAACGTACCGACCACTAAGTTTTGCTTAGCTTGGCCACTTGCCGTGTTCTTTAATTCGTTACCAAGGAAGGAAGCATAAGTGGAGGGATTATCGTTGATGATGGCATTAGCGATGTCTAACGTGAAGTCGCCGGAACCCTTACCTGTAAAGGCAATTTCCAATTGGTCGCCTGTGAGACTGGAGCCGTAGGCCGCGTTGATCTTACCGAGAGCATCGTTAGCAATTGACGTGCCAAAAGAAGAGTCTGTGAAGGCAATCGTACCGCCCGTCACACTCATACCGTTCTTCAAAGAATCCTTCAAAGCACCGATAGAGCTCACCGGAACATAGTTACCAACAAGATTGACCTTATCATTGGGATCCGTTGCTTCCAAGTCGTGAACTTCTTTTTTCACGTCAGAGAAGAATTGGTCCAAACTCGTTTCTAAACGACCGCCCTTGACGTTTAAGGTCTTTTGTGAGTTCGTGAGGTTAATCGTACCAACCGTGAACGTACCACCCTTGTTAAGGTTAACAGTGGTATCACTCGTTAAGGTGTCAGCTGAAACAAGCGTTTTGTTTTGAGCAGAATCACCTTGGTTCGTACCGGAAATATTCAAGGTATTGTGACCAAAGTCGCTACGGGCTAACTTACCACCTTGAATATTCAAAGTGGAGTTATTGAACCAACCGTTGGTGACCGTCAAACCGGCGGTATCACCTGTTTGCGTATAGGTAATGCCGTCCTTAGTTGCCAACGTTTCGATGGTCATCGTGCCGGAGTTAGTGATGTTACCGTTAGCGGTGTGCTTTTTCACCTTCATCGTACCGGCATTGTTGACCGTCGTGGTCGTCAAATCACCGATATCAGCCTTACCCGTAGACTGAATATCCAACGTACCAATCTTCCAAGTACCGGTACCATCGTCCTTCATCGTGCCCTTATTTGTTAAGGTGCCAGTGGCATGGACTTGACCGCCCGTGAAGGTTTCGCCTTCAATTTGAATGGTCTTATTGTTGGTTAAGCTACCACTGGCCTCAATGGTGAGGTCAGAACCTGACATAAAACCACCGGAGTTGTTGGCGTTGCCCGTAATGGTTTTATCAGCGCTCGCACGCATTTGAGGAGCAGAGATACCGAACCATTGCACAAGCAACGGATTGCTTGTTGCAACCTTTTGAGTACCTTCGTCTTCAACGACAGGTGCTTCTTGCAATGTCACATCAGAGGCGTGTGCAAAGGCTGATGCAACAGCCAAAGACACAGCGGCTAACGTGAACTTAGTACTTTTTGTTTTCATTTCAAAAGTCCTATTAGCAGAGTTAAAGTTGTGGGTTAATTTGAGTTGCGACGCAGGAGATTGATTCGCTCTTTGCTCATCATGTGAACCATCTTCTGAGTTGCCTCTTCTATGACTTGTCCAGCTTTTTGCTTTTTTTGATTTCGTTCTAAAGCCCTTTCTGTGGCTTCTTGTGTGACGCTGGCGTGGGCTAAAAATGCTCGAACATATCGTTCTCCATCCTCTAAGACGTTGTAGCGGTAGCCTTGTCGAACAAGGCGAGCCAGTACAGAGGGCCAGCTGAGATAAATGTCTTCGCGTTGAATGTCGATCCTGTGTACAAGGCCCATAAAGTCTCTAAATTCAACTTTGAATGTGATATTTGTTGACTCATCGTCGAGCGTGGAGTTCACTCCGGCAATCTTGATAGGATCAAAGAACCAATCCAGACTACCTTTGAGCCAATTGATCATGCGTTCTTTGTGCTGTTTTGATGTTGGTGTTCCAACAGCATTAGCTTGAGATTCATTAATCGCTTCTGAAAGATCACTCATTTTTTCGTTAAGGGTTTCTTCACTCATTAGTTCATCTCCCAAACACGACAAAAGAGATGTGCAATCGCAGACCACACATCTGGCTTGTTTAACTGGATAAAGCAGCTAAGCGACTAAGCATCGACTTCCTGTGTTTTGGTTTTTGCTTTTTCTAGAGAGGCTTTTTGACTTTGGCGGAACTCTGCGATTGCTCTTTTCACGGATTCCAGATTGGGTTGAAAACTGGTTAATTGATATTGAATAAGCGTTGGAGCTTGAGGCAGCATCGTGTTGTAACGAAAACCGTTGCGAACTAAAGTGCGAAGAACCTTTGAAAAGTCTGCAAAGCAGTCTTCACGAGATACTTGAATAGTGATAAGGGTTCCAAAGAAGCTAACAAAACGAACATCCAACGTAATACCCGTAGGAGAAACGTTTGCATTAAAGACTTCGAGGTGATCACAAATCCAAGTCCCTTGAGAAGGCTCTTGTGTTGATTGGGGTTCAATGGATTGCTCTGTGACTTTCTTGCTTGATTGTTTAGTGGCCATTTTTATTTTCTCCAACAAAACAGATTGAAAAAATCCGTCATTGAGAAATGATTAAAAACGACCGTCTAATAACTAATGATCAAACTTTCTGAGTTTTCCCGATAAAACAACGAAAAAAGCTCACTAGGAACAAATTCTCAAGTGAGCCGATAAAAATTAAAAAGTGTCCGACATGTCGGACACTTTAAGAGTAAAGAAGCGAGGACACTATCAATTCCTCGCTCAAGTTGGTTAATGAGGAAAGTTGTTGCGATGGTGATGGAATTGTTGTCCAACACTCATACCGTGAATATAGCCTTCGTTGTAAGCATTGTTGTAACTAGAAAATGGCTTTTGCATTTGAGTAGGTTGAGGACAATCCCAAGGTTTAAAGAGTTCTTTAAAAAGATCTAAAAGACTTGAGTCCATTCCATAGCGCTTAAAACTATTACTAACTTCCAAGTGAATTTTTATACCCACTACAAGTGCGCCGACACCAACAATACCAATCAAGATAGGAACAAAGTCAACCATATCAACCTCAAAAAAATTATTTCAGTTTGTTTTGTATATGAATATCGCAAGACTATTTTTGTTTTTTCAATCACCAAAAATCGTTTTACAGTCATATTATATACTCACTATTTGATAATCAAATAACTATTTGATAGCTTTATCGATCATCAAAACCCGATCGTACGGATTGTTTCGAAAGTTCTTGATTGATATTTAGCGATGCTAAAGAGCTCTTGAAGTTTTCGTTAAGCTTTAAGTTTTCAGCAATATCCCCCGCCGCAATTTTTCTTGCATTATTGGTAACCGAGTTCACCATTGTTAATCCTGTCATGGCGGTCTCAGCCTTTGAAACTCCCTTTGCCGCCGCATCATAGATGGCGTTAGCTTCAAGGTTTGTCAGGTTTTGAATTTGGCTATCACTCCAACCCTTACCATCTTCACCGCCAAAGATTTGTTTATTCTCTTCAAATAAAGCTTTGCGCGCCGCTTCTATGCGCTCTCCACGATTGGATTCTTGGCTAGCAAAAGCATTAAGAAGCCCTGTTTGAGCGTGACTGAGATTGGCGTGGCGAGCCACGTAATCCACATTGGACTGTGACAAATTGGCATTGAGCATATCCGTAGCTCGATGAGAGTCGACTTTTTCTAATTGAGAAATCGCCTGTGGCATCGCTGATGAAACAAAGCGCCCCGCCATTTCTCGTCCAAACTCTCGGCGATGTTGTTGAGAAACTTGGTGATGTTCTCCCAATTCGTATTCCACATTGGGGTGACCTGTCTTACCCTTTGCTTCAATCATTTTGTCATTAAAGGTTGCTTGGCTAAGCTCTGTCGGTCGGTTCAAACTTTGGGGTTGAACGTGAAACGCTTGACTCATATTGGCATTATCTCTAGCACCGTTATATTGAAGAGCACCATAACCTTGAGAAGCTTCCAACACATTCGTGAAGCTTTGGAAGCGACCGTGTTTATGTAAGGTTTCTAACCAAGCGGCATTCTGGGCTAACTCAGTATCTCCCGTTGCTCGATACAGTTGATCCGCGCGACGTTGGGCTTCATTAGACAAGTCTCGATTGGCTAAACGTGCTTCTGCCATCGCTAATTGACCCGACTTAGTTGTTCCAACCCAACTTGCCAACTCATTGGATCGCATTGAGCCTTGAGAGCCAAAGGTTTCATTTTCAGACTGTGCTTCAGTGAAGTTTTTAGCGGATTCAATGGCACTAGAACCTGTTTTACGCATGGTGGCGTTGTCACTTTTAGACATTTGCTCAGCATAGGACTTTAGGTAACCCGTGTTCACCTGATGTGCAACGTCATCACGAATTTGCGCCGCTTCATCCTCAGAAAAGGTAATACTCTCACCATCTTTAAGGTTATAACCTGCACTTTTACCAGTTGCGTTTGATGCTTGTGTTGTAGCATCTGCTCCTACTTGTGCATTAACCTCTCCACTTGCCCCTCCAATTTGATTTCTGCCAATTGTCATTGTTGGCGTTACTGTTCCATAAGGAACAATGGCACCGTTCCCCATTGAGAACGGACTTGTTTGAGTCTTAGTAACGCCTCGAGATAGACTTAGGCCACCTCCTGCACTAACCCCCATCACAATACGTCCCACCTCTTGTTGGGTTTCTTTAGCATCTCTTCCAGCCGTCCAACCATGATCTTTCATCTTGTTATAGATGCTGTCGTAGGTTTTACTGTGGCTCGACATCATGCTTTCGCCCAAGCTTTGATTAAAAGATGCTTGTTCATTTTGTGTCATGCCACTTAAAACGCTGTTGGATAGCTCTCTGGAAAAAGCCCCCATATCTTTATGAGCGTTTGTCCGTGCCGAGGTGGCTAGTGATGAGTAGGTGTCACCAATGCCTAATTGTTTGAACATATTTTGAGCGCCGTTGACCAAACTGCTCTGAAAAGCATTACCCATCTGGAAGGATTCTTGTGCGTGATAGGGATTGACTTGTTGCAAGTCAGGCGTGCCCATCTTCTCATTAACATGGTCTTGACCTTGCATACGATTAGCTAACGTTGTGAAAGCATAGGTGCTACCCGTCACAAGAAAGAGAGCAATCATTGGTGTAGCAGCGCAAAGCATACCGCCCGTTGCAATCCACGTTTCTAAAATCTGACTCATTTGATTGAGTGCATAAAACGAAGAAAAAGGAGCTGTGATGCTAGCGAGTTGACCACTGGCCGCCATAACGATGTAAAGGTTACAGATCGCCATCACAGGCATCCAAAGCTGAATCCAAATAATGACTTGGAAATAGCGCCCCACTAGCTTCATACCCACCGAGCCCATCACCATCAAGAAAGCCATAACAGGAGTAATCGCAAATACAAAGCCTTCAAAGAACGTCAATATAGGTCGAACCGTTGTCATAAACAAAGACTGCTCGGTTGCCCATTGCGTATTACGTTGCGTAATGGCTTGATTAACCATCAGGGCACTGCTGATGTCCCCCTGATTTTGATAAAAACCTCGGGCAGCATTTTCATAAATGGGTTGGATTAAAGCGACTTTGACAAAGTGATGTGCGTCCTGCCCTGTCAGACCAAGCATTGTTAACGCATTTGTCACCGAAGCCAAATCAGTAGGTGTTCCCCTTTCATCTCTTGCGCCTATAGCACGATTAATCGCAGTAATTACCTGTGGTTGATCAAGCGATGTCAGAGCTTTATCAATCAAGACAGCCGCTTTAGAGCACGTTGGGGCATCGTCTTCGTTACCGTTACCTAAATACAATTTTGTTCCAAAAACATCGGATTCAAATTTCAATGCTTCGTTATAAGGCAACGTATAGACGCGCTCCTTTGTTTCAGAGCGCAACGCAATTTTGACCATTGTGCACTCGCGAATGTAGTTTTCTAACGACTGCGCAATGTCCACGTTCCCGTTTTGACTAAGAGTAGCATTGGCAGCATTAAGAACACTGAGATCATATGTTCGTGAACGTACAGCATTTAATAGGCGCAATGACTCCGCAAATGGTTGTTCGGTAACGCGTGCTGGAGTCGAAAATCCCACTTCAAAAAGCTCCGTTAGACCGTAGCCAATGTTAGAAATCATGCCCCCTGCAAAGCCAACGCCAATAGGCACGTTATCAACCACACGGACTTGGCCCGTATAAGCATCTTCAATCGTTACGGTGCAAGATGGGCCGAACATGCACATGTACATAATCCAACCCATCAAGATTTGCCCCCATTGAATGTCTTTCGCACCATTCATGACGGATTGGATACAAACCAATAAAGCACCTAACAAAATGCCGATCGACACCAAGGTAACAAAATCACCTGTGCCACAAATCATCGCCACAGCATTAAGAATAGATGCTAAAAAAGCAGAGTCACCAATGGAATAAATTTCAAACATAGTGCTCAATCCCGTTACATTGATCCACTATTGGTGTTTTTTGCAGACGTTCGTGGAAAGTACGTCACATCTAGCCTTTGGACTAAACGACCAATACTTTCTGTTGCCTGTAAACGATCGGCCAAACGACCGTATTTATTGACCAAAATTTCATACTCTTTGATGAGCTCTACTTTTCTTTCTTTAATCTGTTTGAGAATCGGGCCCTTTTTCCCATCATCTTTTTCTTTCACTAGTGATGCTTCTACTGCCGCCAGAAACTCCCACGTCACCCCCATTGCCAACTCGGTGGCAACCGCGCCAATCATTGTTTCAACAGCCAACTCTGCCGCTTCTTCACTATTGATCGCTAAATTACGAATCACTGCGCCCGCACTATTGGGTATGGCGGCAAAGTAGCGTTTTTCGGCATCTGTTAACGTCAAGCCTGATTGATTGGGGGAAGCAAATTTGCCAATAATCCCGATATTGCCGTCCTTACCTCGGAGGACATCTCTAAGACGAGTCATTAAACCGTCGAGTTTCATATCTTCTTTTTGAATCGGGTGCAGACAGCCATCGTTGGTATGAGTATCACATCCATAGCGCTTGATACCTTGTCCATTGATACTGCCTTCAACTAGTTCAGTAATTCCCATCAAAGGAACATAGGTCTTAAATTCAGGAGACTTGCCCGTACCATCGCTTTTTAAGTCACCGTAAACGTGCGTGCCAGTGATGCTCATAATGGATTCCAATAAAAGATCGTCGCCATTGCCAGAGAGCAACATGACTTTGAGATCAGCGTCTTTCATCGCTCGCCAAATAACGTTCCCATACAAGACTTGTTTGGCTAACGTTTTATCGCTTTCTTCGATTTTTTCGGCCTGTGTTTTACCGTCTGTTTGTAACCAAGTGCTCGCAAAGTCGTCATAAATCCCCTTACGTGTCGCGGTTAATGAAGCTTTGGTTTGACGTTCTTTATGCCAGCCTCCAAAGGTATCGTTGACGATACCTTGAGCCAGCTCACACGAGTTCCCCATACGACTGTTAATCTTTTCGAGCGTATCACTGAGTTTATTAATGGCGTTCATACAGTCAGGACACGTTCCTTGTAAGGCCACTTGGAAAGCATAACCAATGGCATTGGCGGCGACGGAACGCAAAAACTGAATGAATTGTTCTTTGTTGATGTAAGAAAAAGACCCCAAATAGAGGTCAATCCCACCGCAACCTGCTTTAAAAGACGGTGGGGTAAAACTCATCATATTGACGCTCATCACCTTTGATCGTGCTACTGTCCCACCGCCAGCCAGTACACCACGTCGCTGAGTTTCATAGGACCCCGATTGGGTCGTGTTGGACATTCCATTAAAGACATCATTTAACGCACCATCTAAACCACTTGCCCAAACGGGCTTTACAAGACTTAGACCTGTTAATACAAAAATACAAAGCGTCTTCACACACAAAGTTCGATTATTGGGCATGGTTCAATACTCCGGAGATTCGTTTTTCTGACAGGAAAGAAAGAAGAATGGACGGGTCGATGTAGCCTTCTGGATCAGTCTTCGTGTTAGAAGCCTGAAGCATCTTTGGCATTTGCTTGCTTAGGTTGTGTTCGTCATCACCCGGATTAAGAATAGGTCGAGTTTGGTCTATCTCTTCTGGTGTTAGCCACCCTTGTCTGGCTGAGGCAACCAAAATGCGTTTTTTTAAGTCATCAAGAGAAATAATTCCTGATGCCAAAGCTTGAAAAGACCCTTCGGGATTCACTAGAAAAATTGATGGAGTGACTTGCACCTGTAAGTAGGACGCTTGCCCGCTATCAACACGGGTGTTTTTAAACTTCACCGACTCTAACTCCCCTTCACCAATGCTGATCGCAATCACATCAAAGCCCTGATCTTCAAGCATCTTGACCACAGGAGCTTGGGTCTCGCAGTAACTGCAATTTTTCTGGAAGAAAAAAAACAACCCCGCTTTTTGAGCGACTTTCTTCAGAATCTCGTCGATGTAATCACCACTACGACGATCAACGGTCTGTAAGCCAAAAGAGCTAATGGGTCGGCGATAGGTTTCATCAATGTATGGATTGCCTAACACTACGGATTGCGCCACTTGAGCAAACTCTTGACTGCGATCCATTGCATAGCGTTGCAAGACAAAAAACGCTTCAACGTTTTGGGGCGTTGGGTTATCCCATGCCTTGTCTCGGTACACGGGAATCATTTTTCTCACCCAAGCGGCTGATAAAACTGGGGGAATTGAGGGTATTGATTTATCTCCTTGAGAGAGTGTCGGTTCTTTTTCTGTTTTTTCTTTAATGACAGGATCGTGATACCAGTACCAGCCTTCAGCACCACGATGGTAATACGTTTCTTTAGAAAGGAAATTGTCAGTTATAGAAGTGGCTAACGCAGAAAAAGAACAACACGTCAGCACTACAAAGCATGTCACTTTCATTTTTGAACACCGTCAACGCAATAATGAAAGCAATTTATCGGCACACTGAAATATGGAGATGGGTATTTCTGGAAATTTTCAGGAATTAAGCACCCTCCCCAATTGGGAAATTTAAGAGAATATAGCTCACCCAAACAGTGAACTCTTTGCCACTTTATGAAAACGATTGCCTTACTTTGTTTGACCCTAGCGTCGAGCTGGGCTCATTCATTCGATCTTTCAGGAACAATGTTTGATCGGGTCGGCAAAGAATTTAATATCGATCCCATTTTGCTCTACTCCATTGCATTAGCTGAATCCGCTTACAGCACAAACAATGACGGTTTTATTGCTCCCAATCCTTGGACATTAAGAACAAACCAGCCCTTTTATGGCCAAAACCTTCAACAAACCAAGTCAGAATTGGAACGTGTTTTATCTAAGACAGATCACGTTGATATTGGGTTAATGCAAATTAACTACTTCTGGCACAAAGACAAAATTAAAAGTCCCTACGCCTTACTTGATGCCGAAACCAATTTAAGAGTCGCCGCAAAAATCCTCAAAACGGCCTTAAGGAGTAGTCCTAAAAATCTCCCCCTTGCAGTGGGTCGTTACCACTCTTATCACCCCGAACGAAGTCAACAATATGGGTTGACTGTTCTTCATATCTTTCATCAACTCAAGGAGGATTAAACACAAACTCTTGTTAACTATTCGATTTTTGTTTTTATTTAGATTTTTTTCAAACTTATTAAGACCGGCTTAGTTATCATGAAAACTAGAATAAAACAATGTCGTCTAAACCTTGTGAAACGTTTCATTATGAGTCAAGGTTTTAAAAACTCATCTAAAGGCGACACAAGTATTTTATCTACTCCCTCTTCTTCGCCCTTTGAGAGTTCCTTTTATACCGGCGACCCTTTCTCTTACTCTTGTTCCGAAATAAATTTGGCTCTCTTACAGGTTCTCCAATCTCTAGCAATGACCAATGTGGGGTTAGCCAAGAGATTATTTCCTACAAATGTCAAAGACCACCGATTTGCTTTAGATGCAATTCATTACAGCCGACTCAGTGAGTGCTCGTTGGCTCAATTGGGAAGTCTTGCCTCCGCAACCTATTGTTTATTTAAACCCTATGACAATCAAAGGATCATAGACGTTTTAATGAACCCTCCCACTCTAAAAGAGCTCAACAGTGTCACTCCATTACAAATGCAGATTTATAACTTTCATGCAACGTATTGGATTTCCGCTTGGTCAATGGCACGCAGTTTTCCAAGTTTAGTCAATCTTTTTTTTGGCTTCAGTCAGGAATTAACGGACACCTTGGCAAGCATTAATGCGGCAAAACTCGCCCCGCTTTTTCAACTGCCTGATGCATTTACCTATGGCTTACGTTACAGCTCCGCAACGATGACTTTTGTACTCAGATACTACGACGAGCCCTTTAGTCATCTTCTATTGCTTCATCATATTGTTCAGAACGAAGACGAAGCAATTACTCTCGGTTTTACTTCAATAGAAAAATAAAAAATATGTACGAAGACAAAATTTATGAACTCAGCAAGAGCGGTTGTACGCTCGATATGCTTAGTCGAAACTCAGGATTATCTAAATCTCAGATTCTTCAAATTCTTGGGAAAAATAGAATTCAGGAGAGTCAAAATAAAAACGACATTTTTAATAATGCCCGCTTTATTAGAAAAGAGTCGGAAACGATAGCCGAAATTCTATTTATCTTCGGATTGACCCAGAAAGACGTGCAGAAAGCATGTCCAGATTTGAGTGCCAATGCCATCGAGTACATTAGTCGTCAGTTACGAGATATGGGATTGACCGATGCTCAACGCTCTTTTGCGCGCACCTCAAGTATCGTCTTGCCATCTTTGAATGTGCAAGAGCGTGCTGGCATCAGTCTTTTTCTTATTTTTTACCGTCGCTTGGGTGGCATGCAAATCTTTAAGACCATTGACTTGACCGCCCTAATTTCTGCTTGGTTGCTGTTGGATCAAACTTTGCAAAATCCTAAATTTAAAGACTTCAAACTTGTCATACCCAAGCCCTTTAGAACACTGCAGTTTGCACAAAAGCTTATCAATGGTGAATTGATCTTTGACTACTGCTCGGAGTGCGGAACAATGTTTGTTAGCTTGAATTTGGAAAGTATTCACTATGTGAAATCATCGGTAGAGAACACATTAAATTGCCCATTCTGCAATATGCTCAAGCGTTCCAAAACACTTCCAAAAGGAGAGATTCAAATCGCAAAACATTTGCTCCGCACCCCTTTTAAGACTGACATTTGAGTTCTAATGTAACCCCCTTTTTTGATGGTATTTCACCTCAATTTTTGGGGGTTATTTTTATCAAAAAAAATAACGAAAAATCGGCGGTGAAATGAGGTCATTTCACCATAAAGATAAAACAGAGTGAAAGAAGGCGAAGTCACCGTGAAAAAAACACTTAAACAATGGCTAGAAATGGCACATAACGAACCTGAAAATTTGTTATTGATTAATCCTCGTTTAATGGAGAGTTTCGAACGGGAACAAGTTGAGTCTATGCACGAACAATTATTGCTTTTGATTGATACGCTTTTTGTTGAAGCAAGAGCGCAAGGTGTCCGTTTTATTGACGAAGAAAAGCGACACAGGAAAAAGGACGATGAAGACAGAACATCTCTTAGAACACGCGTCAGAAAAGTGATTCCTTACAACGTCAGTTGTGAATGGCACGTTGCCAGAATGACCAAAAACATAAAACCTGAAGTTAAAAAAGAGTGGGTAGTTTTGAGTCGATTTTTAAAGAAAAGAGCCAAGTACCGTTACTCGAGGAAAGTCTTCGATCAAAGTGCTGATTGGGTTTATCCCTTTGGAAATGAAATTGAAGATTTCTATGAAATTATTCGACGCAAAAATGAAACGCTTTCCAAAATTCGAGACTTGCTTTATCACTACGATCGACTCACTCAAGCGTATTTTGATCTCATTGATTCGGTTGTTGAAGAAAATGACTTGCGCAACGCTCCCATTGATGCCAAACGTGTTAAAGAATTGATGAAAATCCATGCTCTGAAATTTGGTGTCGATGTCCCTAAACGACGAAAAACTGACCTTTAAAAAAAGCGTTTTTTTATGTCAAAAGTGTCCGACATGTCGGACACTTTATCTTTATTTTTACCACCAAAAAAAATAGTGTCTCAAAAATTGATAATCAATCAAAAACTGATTGACAATCAATATCTGCTGTCATAATATAGCTCCTATCAACCATGCTTTAGGGAGACATGTACATGGCTATTACGATTGCGTTCGCTAATCAAAAAGGCGGCGTAGGCAAATCAACATTGAGTGTTCAGTTTGCACTTCATGCTTGCGCAGTAGAAAAGAAACGAGTGTTATTTATTGACTTAGATGCTCAAGGCAATTCAACGACAAACCTTAGCTACGGTAACTATGTTGAAGCCTTAGAAAAAGCCAACGGTGAGCCCTTCGATTACGAAGAATTATTTAAAGGTAAAACGTTAGCAAAAGACTTGTTCTCCGACAGTCTCGAAACGATTGATACGCTAGAAACAAAGACAGGTCTTGAGTTAATTGGCACGATTAAAAACTGCCAAGAAATGGCAGATCTTGAACAAGCCGATCACCAATGGGCATTAGTTCCAAATCATTGGATCAATGCTATCAAAGACAACTACGACATTATCGTGATCGACACACCGCCGGCTTTGGGTACGAAGCTTCGCGCTGGCTTGATCATGGCCGACTACATTGTCTCTCCCGTGAAATTATCCAACTCAGCTTTTGATGGTTTGACTGGTTTATTTGGAACGATTGCAGACGTACAAGCAGAAGCCAACCCAACGTTGAAGTCCTTGGGTTATGTTGTCAATGACTTTGACCGCTCTGGCAACCAACGTGCAACGATGGAGTTTGCACGCGAACAATATCCTACGCTCATCTTTAACACGGTCGTTTGTCACCGTCCCCCGATTGACCAAGCAACCAATCAGGGCGCTCCTGTTTATGAGGCAATGAATTCAAAAGCTGCTAGCAATGAAATTTCAGCTTTTTACAAAGAAGTGTTTGAACGTATGGAAAATCCCCCGGAGTTTTAAAAAATGGCATTGAAACGAGTAGCACCGAATTTTGTTGATCTGAAATCAGCGGCAAAAAAAGTTATGAAGACGGCCAATAACAACAGTGAGATGTTGTTAAATGTTCCAGTGGAAGATGTTATTTCGAATCCTCAAGTACGTAAGACCTTCCGCAAGATTGAAGAATTGGCCGAATCTATCAAGGAAATGGGGCTTCAACAACCCATTACGGTTTCGCCTAAAAATGCTCAAGGCAAATACGTCATCATTCAAGGTGAACGTCGTTGGCGCGCTGTTCAAATGGCTGGTTTGAAGGAAATCCGCGTCATTGTTCGTTCGAAATACACGACCGATGCTGACCGCACGATTGCTCAATTGACTGAAAACATTCAACGCGATGACATGGATCCAGTTGAACTGGGCCAAGCGTTAAAGCAAGTGATGAATGAAACTAAATTAAGTTCTCGTCAGTTGTCGGCCAAATTAGGCAAGAGTACTGGTTGGGTTAGCCAATATGTGTCCGTGGCAGAAATCCCTGCACTTGTTGACACGCTTCGTGTGAAGAAGGACTTCCACGATGTACGTTCGATTGCCGCTTTGAAGCAACTTTTCGCGCTTGACTCCGATCGTGCTGAAAAAATTGTCACGAACATGATCGACAGCGATGAAGAAGTTACACGCGATCGTTGTATAACGCTTTTAAACGAGTTTAAGAACCCTATTGAAGCAAAGAAACCAGAAGTTAAGAAGAGTAACGCTTCAAGTAGCGCACCAAAGATTGATGACAAGCACCTACCTCCTCCTGTTAAGGTTGAAAAGATCACGAAACAAAGTATTCCTCGAGGTGCGCAATTGTGTGATGAAATTCGCCACATTGTTGTGGTGAGTCTCAACAAACAGAATAACCAATACGGTTACCTTGCTCCACACATTGTCAGTACCGAAGAAGGTCACGTGTGTGTGATGCTCAACGGCCACGCCATTGTGGCACCGATTGACGAAGTAACGCTTTTGGCTTGCTGTCCCGCTAGCCAACTCGAAGAGTGCATAAAGAAATGGGAGGAAGGACGTGCATGATGATTTAAATTCGACCGCTCCCTATGATGAAAATGTTTTGCATCTCGCAGGTAAGTCTTTTGATGCCAACATGCACGTATTGTATGTAATCGAAAAGAACAAAGGACAAGCCTGTGGGCGCCGATTAGCGAAGATGCTTAACATCAGCTACGCAACGCTCAACCGCCGTGTTGCGGCGTTGCGCGCCAACTATGGTTTAAAGCTAGACACGATTCGATTAACAGGATCGGGTCGAGTTGGAGCGGAATTTACCTACGAAGTGACGAATTGGTCTTTCATCAATCGTGCCGATTTGATGAGATTCTTTGACGAACAAGTCTACGCCGAAGTGGATTTTGACAAGGTGCAACAAGGTCACATAAGTGACGTATCGGACTTACATTCAAAAGATGATGCCCGATCTGCTACCAATATCGAACCGCAAGGTTAACTCGAGGATTCGATATGCCAAAAACGAAAAAAACAGAAGACGTTAAAGACACGGTTGACGAAAAAGCTCAAGAGATACCGAAGAAGAAGCGTGTAGGTCGTCCACGTAAGCGTGTTTCACCGGAAGATGTAATTGCCGAGCAATTACCTCTGTTGTTGTTCCAACCCGCCAATGGTGATGTATCGTCACACAAAGACGATATGACAACGATGGAGCATCCGTTCTTTTCCCCCACTCAGAAGGCCGCAATGGAGCCCTATGAGTACACAAGGGGGTCGGTGAAGATCCGAGTATCACCCAGTGAATACGGACGTCCTACGCAAAACGATAAAGACCTCCTGATTTACTTGGCTAGCTTATATGCTCAAAAGAAGTTTGATCACCCTGACGATATCCTTCGCTATCGACGTGTAGAGGTCAACCTAGGGGACTTCCTTCGTGTGACGAAGAAACATTGGTCTGCGAACTATACAGTGTCTTTATTGCAGACTTTGAACCGTTTGAGAGGGTCTACCATTCAAACGAATATTCGAAGTGATTCTGACACTGTAGAAGAGATTGAAGGTTTTTCCTTTATCGACGGCTACAAAGTGCTCAAATCGTCTCAAGCCAACGGGCAAAAAGGGGCTTTGAAGGTTGAGGTGGTGTTGTCGGAATGGTACATCAAGCTTATTCGCGATAAATCGTATTTAACGGTTGATAGTGATTACTTCGACATCAAGAAGCCGAGTGAAAAACGCTTGTACGAAATCCTTCGCAAGCACTGTGGTCGCCAGCCGATCTTCAGAATTTCACTTGAAGCCTTGCGTAGCAAAATGGGTTATGAATCCGATACACCGCTGCGCTACTTCAAGAATATGATTAAGAAGTTGGTAACGGCTAACTCCCTTCCCCGTTACAACATCGCGTTGGACATTAAAGGTAACCTTTTGGTCTGTACTCCTCGTGATGTTGATAAGAAGGAACTGGATGCGCAGCTTTACTCTGCCAATATGGTCAATTGGTTCTACTTCGAACTCTATCGCGGAGAACAAAAGCCAGATCCGAAGGCTAAACAAGGACAAAAGAAAAAATCTTTGTCCGATGATGATGACATTATTGATGTTGTTAGTAAGGAAAAATAATTCTCTTTTCTTGTTAAGGACAAAGAGAGACTCTATATAAGTTAATATATAGTTAAATAAGTTAAGGGGAGAATATTTAAATTCTCCTCTTTTTTTATCTCATTGATTTTAAAGATAAATATTACTATTTTCTCTAAAAAAGTTATCCACAATTGTTGAGACTTTTCAGGATTTTGTTGTGAGTTTTCAGTTTTTTGTTGGGGGTTTTCAGTTTTTGTACGACAAGACCCCTTTTTTGTGGATTTTTGAGGTTTTTCCTTGACTGTCCTTTTCAGTCGTTTATTAAAAACAGTAATAAAAACAAATAGATAACAATTAAAAGTCAACAAATCATGTTGAGAGTTTTCAGCGTTTTTTAAGCTCAAGCCGTGATTTTTGACTGAAAATGTGGATAACTAGTGGATAATTTGTGAATAATTCCCTATCTTTTTGATATTTATTGGGAAATTTATTTTATAAATATTGTCTTTTATGCGCAACAGTTTGGACTTTTCAGAAATCGAATATTTTTTAAACCTTTATTTTTCAATAACTTAGAAAAATGTTGAGAGTTTTCAGTTTTTTTGAAATGGTATGTGTGAGATTTTGAAAATCAACCCTGACTGTGAGTGCCAAAAAAAAAATTAAAAAACGCGATCATTTTTGAATTTTTATAATTTTTTTTATTCAATAGAATCAAGCACTTAAAAAGTGTTGGGACTTTTCAGAAAAAAATTATTCAAATGTTGACGGTTTTCAGTTTTTAGCGTCAGATCGGATCGGTGAGAAAAATTCATTTGCTATTTTTGTGATCTTTTCATAGGGTAATTCCTATCAATTCTATATAAATCAAGCACTTACATATCATTTAGGGAAAAACTTAGGAAGTAGACGTTTTGACGCGCGGCGCATTTGATATGGGCAGAAATGTTGGGACTTTTCAGTTTTTGCTACTCGTTTGTGTTGAGAGTTTTCAGTGTTGAAAAAATATTATTTCAGAGATGAGATTTCATAACATATTGAAAAAAAAGAGAATAGTGAATTTTTGTGAGCGCAAAATGTTGACAGTTTTCAGTTTCAAGCAAAAATTGTTGACGCTTTTCAGCCAAAAACCAGCCCAGATTCGAGAAAAATAACCAATGTTGAGACTTTTCAGTGATTTGGTCGGGCATATGTTGAGAGTTTTCAGTTATTAAAAATAATTATCCAACGCTATTATTTTTCTTAACCGATTGAATATCAAGGATAAATAGCATTCTCTGCGAGGCAAAAATGTTGGGACTTTTCAGTATTGAGCAAAAAATATTGACAGAGGTGTTGAGACTTTTCAGCCTTGTTAGGGATTTTTATTGAGCGTTTTTTTATAAAAGTGTTGACACTTTTCAGTCAGTAACTTTTAATTATTACTGACATTAAAATTTTTAAGTTATTGATTAATAAGGATTATAGACTTGAAAAAGTGCGCAAAAATGTTGAGAGTTTTCAGTTTTCAACTTTTAATGTTGATGGTTTTCAGTATTTTTTCTTTTTCTGAGCAATAAAACCCGTGATGGTGTTGAGACTTTTCAGTGAGCGCGCAGCCTTTTTTTTCCAAGATGTTGGGACTTTTCAGTCATTCACGATAAATTATTTGGGAAGAGCTATCTATTAATGCATTGATTTGTAACGAAGCCGACATTTTTTGTTCGCCGAAAATGTTGAGACTTTTCAGTTTCCAACAAAAAATGTTGAAGGTTTTCAGCTCATGAGCTTGTCCGACATGTCGGACACTTTTTATTGAAGAGCGCTCTTAAAACAGAAAATTTCCAACATTACGCGACAGGTTCATAGTGCGGCAACCGTACACTTTCATCACCTGAAAGCGTTAGTGTTTGCTTGAAGGGAATTGCATCATGACCTACTGGTGCAATGTGACACGGCAAAGCTACCTTGGGAGCAATCCTCAGGTAGCTTTTCTTAGTGCGCGCGACATGTGCGCTGTTCTAGCGGGTGCAAGTCCCGTG
>CALESB010000009.1 GCA_937906995.1 uncultured Sutterella sp. | reverse complement strand
CCGAGTGAACCAACGATAGTTGGTCAGCAACAGGAACCCACCGAAGGTGGTGTACGGCATAAAACCATGCACTACCTGTAGGAATCCTCTCACTTCAGTGAGGGGAGGATGTCAAACTTAGGCTCAAGCTGATGATGTATTTTTCAGTTAACATTCTGGGTTTAATCGTTTTTGTCTGATCTGTATCTTATGAGTCTTATTAAAGCTGCGGCGACCGTGTCGTCTTTGACCCTTTTGTCACGTATCACTGGTGTGGTTCGTGATATGTTGATTGCACGTTACTTTGGTTCCTCCGCTGCTACTGACGCATTTTATGTGGCTTTCCGTTTGCCCAATATGCTCAGGCGTCTCTTTGCAGAAGGGGCTTTTCAACAAGCCTTTGTACCGATGCTCTCCGATATTAAGGCCAATCAACCCAAGGAAGAGGTTCAAGACTTTGTCAGCCGTGTCTTTAGTCTATTAGCTTCGATTTTGGTCGTTGTGAGCATTTTAGGTGTGCTGTGTGCACCGGGCTTAGTTTGGCTTCTTGCGGGGGGCTTAGCTCAAAATCCCGAAGCATTTGATCTTGCAAGCGAAATGACTCGCTGGATGTTTCCTTATATTTTCTTTATGAGCCTCGTGGCAATGAGTGCAGGGGTTCTTAATACTTGGAAGCATTTTGCTATTCCAGCGTTTACGCCGGTGCTACTGAATATTTCCTTTATCACTTGCGTTTTATTCTTGACACCTTATCTTGATCGCCCCATTTTTGCCCTGGCTTGTGCCGTGGTCATTGGTGGCGTCTTGCAATTAGGCATCCAAATTCCTTCGTTAATGAAGTTAGGTCTTTTGCCTCGTCCTGTCAATCCTTGGGTAGCCTTTAAAGACTTGGCTGTTCGTCGAGTGATGAAACTCATGGTACCGGCACTTTTTGGCGTGGGTGTAGCTCAACTTTCTCTTTTGATTAATACAAACATCGCTTCTCGCTTGGGAACGGGGTCTGTGACGTGGTTATCTTTTGCAGACCGCTTAATGGAATTTCCTACTGCCTTGTTGGGTGTTGCTTTGGGTTCTGTGCTTTTACCGAGCTTGTCATCGGCTTTTGCAAAGAACGACCTTGTTCGCTACAACAGTCTTTTGGATCACGGTTTGCGTTTGGTATTCCTTTTGGCGGTGCCCGCTGCTGTTGGTTTAGGTTTGATGTCAGATGCTTTGGTTGCACTTTTGTATCAAGGCAAAAACTTTTTGGCAAGCGACGTGGCTCAAACGAGCTTAGCCGTACTTGGGTACTCTATCGGCCTTGTTGGTTTAATTGGCATTAAAATTTTGGCGCCAGCTTTTTATGCTCGTAAAGATATTCGCACGCCTGTTAAAGTAGCCGCAGTGAGTTTGGTAAGCGTTCAGCTAATTAACTTAATTACAGTGCCTTTATTCAATCATGCTGGTCTAGCTCTTTCTGTTGGGGTGGGAAGTTGCATTAATGGTTTGATTCTTTTGCTTATCCTGATTCGCAGAGGACACTATAAACCTGTATCAGGTTGGCTTAAGTGGAGCGCTCAAGTGATCTTGGCAACACTAGCAATGGGAGCCCTTTTATGGTTTGTCCAAGGTGATATGGATTGGGCGGCGATGCAATCTGAGTGGGGCAAGCGTGCCGGTTTGATTTTGATGGATATTGTGGCGGCTATTGTTATTTATTTTGGTGTATTGGTGGCATGTGGTTTACGACCACGACACTTGAAGCCTCGCTACGATATCTAATATTAATTTTTTCAAAGCTCACTTTTTAGTGGGCTTTTTTAAAGCCTTTATTTTGACAGCGGTATTCTATTTTATTTTTCTTACATAATTATGTGATAAAAATCACATAATTATGTGGTTTTATGTGTATGATGGTCACATAATAATAAATGGAAGAGTGATTTAAACCATGGAACGCTTCATTTTAGAAAAATTATTGGATTGGAAACTTTCTCCTCATCGTAAACCTTTAATTGTTAAAGGTGTTAGACAAGTGGGAAAAACGTGGGCTTTAAAAGAATTTGGGAAGCGTCATTATGAAAATACCGTTTATGTGAACTTCGATGAACATCCTGAATATAAACAATTTTTTGAGTTAACAAAGGATGTTAAGCGTCTTTTGCAAAACTTGATGATGGCAACGGGACAAACAATTGAAGCAGAAAAAACACTATTGATATTTGATGAAGTCCAAGACTGTCCCAGTGTGATTAATTCACTTAAATATTTTTATGAAAATGCTCCTCAATACCACGTCGTATGTGCAGGGTCATTATTAGGTATTGCATTAGCCAAGCCTTCATCATTCCCAGTAGGTAAGGTTAACTTTTTGCAAATGGATCCAATGACCTTTAGTGAATTTTTGGTTGCTAATGGTGATGAAACATTAGTTCGTTATATGCAAGCTCTTGAGACGATAGGGCCCATTCCTGAAGCCTTTTTCAATCCTCTTTATGAGAAATTGAAGATGTATTACATCACGGGCGGTATGCCAGAGGCTGTTTTAATGTGGACGCAATATCGTGATATATCGTCTGTTCAGTCCACTTTGTCTGACATCGTTGGTGCATACGAGCGTGATTTTGCCAAACATCCAAATATCAGTGAATTTCCTAAAATTTCAATGATTTGGAAATCAATTCCTTCGCAATTAGCCAAAGAAAATAAAAAATTTCTCTATAAGGTCGTTAAAGAGGGAGCAAGAGCCAGAGAGTACGAGGATGCTCTGCAGTGGTTAGTTGATGCGCGATTAGTGCATAAGGTCTATCGAAACTCTGCGCCTAAATTGCCAATTTCTGCCTATGATGATTTGTCTGCATTTAAAATTTATTTGGTAGATGTTGGTTTATTGAGAAGGTTATCTCAATTAGCCCCTACAGCCTTTGCTGAAGGAAATCGTCTTTTCACAGAGTTTAAAGGTGCATTGACCGAAAATTATGTATTGCAAACACTAGTCACGCAGTTTGAGGTAGCACCTCGCTATTGGTCTCAGAGCAATCCTCCTTATGAAGTTGACTTTCTTATCCAACGCGATAATGATATTTTCCCAATTGAAGTGAAATCAGAAGCAAACGTTGAAAGTAAGAGTTTGAGGAAATATAAAGAACTGTTCCCCAATGAGGTGAAGTTGCGCATACGTTTTTCCTTGAACAATCTGAAACTTGATGGCGACGTTTTAAATATTCCCTTGTTTCTTGCTGATCAGACAGATCGCTTAATCGGAATTGCTTTGCAAAATAGATTTCACAATGTGAGTGCATAATGCAACGCAGCATTACCTTTAAGCGTAAGTGATTCTTTCATTGATTTGAGGATTGTGTGTTTAAAGAAAACCAGTAAGAAATCCCCGTAATTCATTGCGGGGATGAATTACTGTAAACCGCATTATATAATGATATAATTCCATATCAAAATATGATCTTTTGTTCCCTTGGGGTTGTCAAGTGATTATCGGGCGTAAATTCAAAGCCAAGTTTGTCGATGACGCATCACGCAGTGCTTACTTCACGTTTTCTGCTGCACAAATGCTCGTCTACAACGCTTCGGTTGAAGAGGCTCGATATTTCGAATCCTTTGACCGAAAGTTCATCTCTTCCGTTCCTCGTCCCGAGGTCGATCAAAAGTATTCGCACTTGATCGATTTTCATGTTGTTCCTTGGGTTAAAAGCGTTCCAAGTGGTGTCTATGGTGTTGGTGCTTACCTTCACTATCAGGCCTACAGGCGTTTTCAAAAAGGACTGACATCAAAACCTCGTGTTCATCCCATCAAAAACGCAGACCGCCATTTGCTTTTGACGAAATCGTATTTTTCGATTCGAAAACTCAAAGCTCAATGGTATGAATTGACGTTTGGCAGCAAATCCAAGCAGGGTGGTCGTGTGCTTTTCAAAGCTCACCAACCGTTTGAGATGCCGGTCACGGTTTACGTCACCTGTCGTCAACGTGCATTGACCGTGTCGTTCAATTTCGATGATGCTCAATACCCGGAGACCGATCAAGAGATGGCGGATCGCTTGGCCATGATGGACTATGAGGAATTGTTGGATAAAACATTAGGGGTTGATCGTGGTGTGGCACGCAAAATTCAATCAAGTTGTGGCGAGCATTATGAATTGCTCGACATTCAACAAGAGCGAATCAAGCGTAAACAACGCGGTCGCAAGCACTACCAAAGAATTTTGGCCCGCCGACAAAAAGGCAGTCAAAACAGTCGAAAGATGCAACGTCGAGTGGCACGAAGCTTTCAGTATGAGAGCAATGTGCGACAAGATTTTGCTCATCAAGTCAGTCATCGATTGGCCGAGCAACCGGATATTGAACTTTTCGTTTTTGAAGATCTCAATATCAAGGGGATGACGGCCAAGCCCAAGGCAAGGTACGATGCCAAGGGTAGGCCGTTGCGTAATGGTGCAAAAGCCAAGGCAGGACTGACAAAAGGAATCTTGGGCAGTGCATGGGCTAAAACCCAAGCCTATTTGAAGTACAAGGCACGTTGCCGGCATAAGCTGGTGATTGAAGTGCCGAGTGCTTACACCTCGCAAAAGTGCAGCCACTGCGGATGCACTGCAAAAGAAAATCGATTGAGTCAATCAGTATTCCGCTGCACACGTTGCCAGATGACCATGAATGCCGATGAGAATGCGGCGCTCAATATCCGCCAAGCCGGAGCTTGGCTGGTGAGCCAAGGACAATGGTCAGAGAAAAAGGTGAAACGATTATTGAGAGTGAAGTCGGCCAAGCCGACTGCACACTCAGTGACGTAAACGTAGGGGTGGATCGCCCCGATTCGATGCCTGTGGAGCTTATGTGTGCTCAAAGGGAGTGATCCCTAAGAGTCAAATCAGCAATGAAGCAGGAAAGTGGGCTCGCAAGACTCACTAAATTAGAAGCTTCCCATTTTAATGGGGAGTTGATCACTGGAGGAACTTATCTTATTGTTTGATCCACATAGTTAGAGAGTTAAAGAGTATGTTAAAACTTATGTTTAACTAATTGTGAATGTATGGAGGTAGCTATGTCAATCGCAACTCTTAGAAAATTGGGTGGCTCTACGGTTGTAGCAATACCGCCAGCGATGCTAGAACTTTTAAAGTGTCACTCTGGGGATGCTGTTAATTTCACTTTTTCAGAAGGCTGTATTGAAAGTAGACCAGCTAAAAAAAGGAAAATGTCTTTATCTGAACGTCTCACCTTGTATAGGACTGCAAAGGCATTAAAAACAAAAGAAGAAACTTTGGAAAACGCTGCATGGCTCAACGACACTGCGGTTGGTAAGGAGATTCTATGAGGCTATTTCACAGAGGTGACATTTGCAAGTTATCGTTTGACCCAACGCTAGGACATGAGCAATAAGGATATCGCCCGGTATTAATCCTAACTCCAGAACCTTATAACACATTAACGGGAACGGCAGTTGTTGCTCCTATAACCAATGGGGGAAATTTTGCGCGCGAAAATGGTTTTTCCGTAAGTCTAGAAAATACTGGAATTAAAACGACAGGAATTGTTCGCTGCGATCAGATCCGCACCATAGATTTAATGGCGAGACAAGCTGAGTCTGAGCGAGCACACAAGCGGATTATTTCTGAAAGTTTGGAAATTGTTTCTACATTGTTTGAAGAAGATGATTCTTGTCAACGATAATGACCGCACTGGTCCCCAAAACTACAATCATAGAAATGCCGCAAGGAAACATCTGACTTACGGAGTATTTCAAAATGTGAGTGCGTAGTGCAACGCAGCATTACCTTTAAACCTAAGCGACTCTTTCGTTGACTTGATAATCGTTTGTTTGATGGGCCTGCTCATCCAATCGAGGACTGGTTTCATCATTTGCGCATGGGCACTCACTTGCCAAAATTGAGCATCCTTTTCCTCTAATAACAAAAAAGGAAAAGCATTAAGTAGTGTCGTTATATCTAGTTGGTTTTGATTCAAAGCCTCTTCACTTACGAGCAATTGCATCCAGGGCTGCGTAGGAATTGTTTTATAAAATCCTAAGGTCATTAAAGTTTGGTTGCCAACGTGCAGGCGAATAAGTGGAAGAAAACGTTCTGTTTGATCCACATAGTTGGCATCGGCGCTCCAAAGATTTCCGGCGGTTAACGCCGCTTTCGGAATGAAGCGATTTATAAAGTTGCGTCCAAGTTCAAGTGTGGAGTCGAACAAAGGATGCGCTTGAGCCAGTTGATATTGATGGCGAAGACCAGCAGACATCGTTGCCATCGTTTGCGTTAACGCTTTAGTTTGCTCTTGATGATCCGTCTTAATCCAATCTTGTAGCTCTTGATCAGAAAAATAGTCTTCCCATCGTTGTTTGGACAGCCAAGTCGACTCTACTAGCAATAAATTATCAAGCTCAATGCCATAGCGTTCAGCTTTGGCAATGATCTCTTTTTCTTTCTTATCTAAAGACTTTAGTTGTAGTGGCATAAAAGCCAGTTCTTCTATCACAATACCGTTTTGTAAGTGCCTCTCAAAGCGACGAATGAGATTACTGGTTTTACCAATGTAAGCATGTCGATTAGGGCGAATTTGCAAGTAAATGCCCGAGAGGATCATTGCATTTTCGAAGAGGCTCAATAGGGAAGTTATACCTCTAACATCAGCAATTCGCTCAAAACCCAGTAAATACGCGGTATGCATGCCAAATTTAGAAATTTTCGCCATTTTTAAAAATCCTTGATTGCACAATTTTTAATCAATGAAGCTCATAGGCTGTATGAAAGAGATCATTGATTTTGATAGAAAAAATTCATTGGAAAAAATGCGGCCCCGTTCTTTAAGATGATGACAAGTCAGTCAACTTTTGGGCCCGTTAGTTGATATTGGTTAATACGTTTTTTTAAAGAGTTCATCATGTCCATTTTGAGTCAATTCAATGTTTTAAAGCGTCGAGTCATTACCTTTTTGACCGTACCTCCCGTGCATGAGGATCCGTATGTCAATGCGATTTTGAATACCAAGATCACTTGGCGTGAGGCGTTTGCGACGCTTTACTTACTTTTCGGCGAACCTTTCTTATTGGTTGCCGAAAAGTTTGGTTCCTATATGACTACTCCTTCTTGGAAAATACGTGGTCGTCGTTATTGGTAGGGGCGCTCATTTCTTCTTTAGGAGGACTTTGGAAAGCTTTTTCAAAGTCCTCAATGCGAATTGGAGCGCTCTGTTCTCCAAGTTTTTGAAGTGACTGTGCGTTCGCAGGCGACGCTTGAGCTTTTTCTTGCAGTGCATTGGAATAGTTTTCGGGCGATGAATAAGTCAATCCTCCCATCAGGGCATTACTGATAACCGTTGATATGCCTTTTTGCTTTTCGTTATAAAGCGCAGCAGCCGCTAAAACATTGCCTCGATCTTGAGTTAATGCTTCCTCTTTTTTTAGTACTTCTGTTGATATACGATGGCTAGCTTTCTCTCTGATGTTTTTAACTGCCTGAGTCGGCAACTCATGGCCTACTAGACGATCGATGGCATGTATTTGGTTAGCGAAAGCTTCGTGTTGGTGAGCACTTTGTGCTTGCTCAAAGTGCCCTGTGAGTTCTTGTTTAAACGTATCTTTATGCTGACTTGCTATTGCATCAACATCAGACAGTGACAAGGGATTAGGTTTTGTCGGCTGATAGGGCTGGTGGACTTGATCGTTTTGCAGCTGTTGAGCAAAGGCACTACGAGCGGCTGCACTATGAAAAAGTGCGGCTTGCGCTTTTTCGGCAGTACCAAATGTTTCAATGGCTTTATGCAGGGCTTCCGGGTTGGCATTCATGAGTGTACGAATGTCTTGTTGGCTGACTTGGCCCACTTGTGTAGCAGCAGACGTGCTTGCTGTTTGATTGAAAGCGACGTTTGAAGCCATTTGATAAGCAGAGGTCAGTTGCGCTTCAAAGGAATTGGCGGCTTGTCGGATGGCACTATCTTGAGTGCTTGCTGCAATTTGCCGTGTCGCAGACAAAAGGGTTTGATAGGCCTGTTGTCTTTGCGCTTGGTTTTGAGTTCCTGATTGCTGTGTCACTGTATCAATGAGTTGTTGCCCCGTGCGAATGGATAGTTCTGCATGAGCGCCTCCTTTAAAGTCATGGGGTTGAGCTAGCTCTTCTTTAAGGGGGTTAGAGAATATTGACTTCGTTGCTTGATAAGTGGTTGAAGGTGTTGCGTCCGATAGCGTAGTGCGAAGGGCCGAGGTTGTGCTGTTGTTTTCGGGTTTGATATTGACTAAACCACTGCCTAAAAGGTGCGACTTAAAGGCCACTTGTTCGGAGTTTGAAAGTGTTCCTTCTAAGGAACTCGTGCGAGTCGTGCTTAACGATTGGCTTTGTGAAGTGCTCTCTGAACTTTGTTCTGATAGCCCTTGATGCTTCATGATCGCTGTATTGAGTTGATCGGCGAAACTTGCCATCGATTTATCCTGCGTTTGCGTCATGAATTGACGTAAACCACCGATAGCATCGCTATAACTCATGCTGTTGGAGTGACTGGAATGGGTGCTAGAATTTTGTTGCTCACCCAGACCGACTGAACTGGAGACACCGGTTGAAATGTCCGTGGCCGTCATGCCTGTAACCAGTCCATCGCCAGTGCGAGTCACAGAACCGTAAGCAGAAGCTGTTCTCAAAACGGAGCTATCCATCAATGAGGTGGACAAGTCGGACTTATTGCCCTGAATGTTATTGGAAGAGACATTGCCCCAAGTGCTATTGCCTAAACTGATATTGCCTTGAGCTAGGGTGGCGCCTTGAGATTGTGCGGCGCTTTGTGCAGGAGCCATCATGGATCCCACCATTTGAGCACTTGCAATGTCAGAGCCCTTGGCGATCGCAAAAGCAATGACGGGTGCCAAAATCATCAGATAACCCGCAATCGCTTGGGAACTTGCCCCCATTTCTCGAATCAAGGTGGCTGCCATCATGGAGTTAGCGCCGTATTGCGCAACGATTTGATTCATAGGATGCGCATCAACATGAATCATCAAGTAGTTAATGACGGCAGAAATGGGTGCCCATAACTCAATCCAAATCAAAAGAGTGAGGTAGTTTCGTAAGATGGAGGCAGCCATGTGACCTGTGGCAACCACCATGACGAGAATCAAAGGGAAGGCCGCCAGAATCACAAATTGCAAAGCATTACGTACTTTGGGTAGTGTGTCTTGGGCGATTTGCGACATGGTGCGATAGTTAAGTTCACTGGCTAAATTGCCTTGAGCTTTCGCTAGTTTCGTTGCAACCGCCAGTGGGTTATTAGATAGCGCCGCTACGCTTGCGAGATCCTCATCGAGAGTATTAAGAAACACCGAATGCTTAATGGAATTGGAAAGCGTTTGCGATAAGCCCAATAAAATGCTTTCTGCTTGAGGTAGAGCAGAGGCAACGACCGTGCTGGGATCTAAGTGATCCGGAACCAGCTTCATCGCAAGTTGCCTTTCGATGGCGGGTAGCTCAGTGTGATTGAGGTAGTTTTCAATGGTGGTGACAGCCACGTCACACGTGATCCAAAACCCATCAAGGCCAGGTGTGCGACGAGCTGGGTTGACCCAGCCTTTTGTTGAAAGGGTTTGCCAGAGGTTGCCACTTTCAACGATGGCGTTAAGCTTCTCCGGATAATCAATGAGTTCTGGAACAACGCAGTGACGGTTAAAGCCTGAGACCAAGAGTCGCCCTTGAGGCGTGACGGGGCCAGCTGCCAAAAGAGCGTTGAGTGCTCGTTGTGGAAAGACCATGCCAAAGCGCGAGAAGCGATCGGCATCAGTGCTTGAAAAGGCGGATTCAAAACTTTCGGTGAGCCAATGGCCAACGTGAGAGGTTGTGCTAGCCAGAAAAGCCAACCCCAAAGGCACGTGATCGACAGGATAGACTTGAGCCGCCCGGTCGTCTCGAACGACAACAGTGGCTTTGGGGACAATCGTAACGGTGTAAAAAAGAAGGACGGCGATGAAAAAACTCATCACTTCAAGACCTCGATAGCGAAGCGCACAGACAGTGATCACCGATAGAAACCCCGCTAAGGCGACGGATTGCATCAGGCCAATAAAGTCACCGGTACCGACAATGGCGACCATGGCTTCTAAGAGATCTCGGATTTGAGCGCCGTTCCAATAGGCAAAAAATTCAAAAGTCATGTTTATTTCCCTAAAGTGAGGCTTAAACGTTCACTCATTTGGTAGGCAGCATTACCTAAAAGACTGCGTTCAATGTGTTCAATTTGTTCGATAAAGGAATGCGTGCGAGCCATTTGCTGATAGATCTTGTCAGCACGTTGCGTTAGATCATTGCGTACTTTGTGCACACGAGCGATGAGGTTTTGAGCGTGATTTTCATTAAGGCTTGAGGCTGTTGAGGCACTGGAGGCAGTGACGGTTCTTTCAATGTCAACGGTGAGTTGTTCAAGCGCTCGAACGATGGCTTCAAAGGCAGCCGCTTCAACGTAGACTCGCAAAATATCGTCAGCAAAGCCCATGTAACGGCGGCTCGTGATGGTATTGATGATGGTAATGAGCGGAATCGTGGAGACCGAACCCAATAGCAAGACGTCTTCATCGTCTACTAAGGAGGGGTTACGCTGCAAAAGGGCATTTTGGTAGCGCTTGGCGGCTTGCCACATTTCATAGGTGAGATTGATGTCATCCATAACAACGCGCGTAGGGGCTAAGCATTGCGGGTCATTGGTAGAACACGATAGGCGGTGAGCGCGCGTCAAATTCACGCTATCGATGTCGCCCAAGAGCTCCATCGCAATGTCTTCGCCCATGATTAAGCGAGACTGCGCCACAGCATCCGCTCCTTCACCGGTTTTCACGTAAATGGTCGTGCCTACCAACGTCATCATGACTTCACGCAATTCTTTCGGATAACGAGAGGTGAGCGTTCCACCATTAAGAAGCGCCCAAGTTAAGTTCATTTGTGGCGCATCCACCACGTTGTTGCCCGTATCTTTATGAGTAGGCGCATAGTCAAAAAGTGTTCCACCATGCGTTTTTGTTCGCTCAGAGGCTTCAAAGGCGTCGCTCACAATGCCTCGTTCGCGAAGGCTATTGGCCGTGGAGTACTTGAGTTTCTCCATATAGCCTTGGGCCCCTGACATATCTAAAAGCGTTTGAGCAGCCGTGCACGAGTCTTGAAAGCGCGCACCATACTCTCGAATAAGGTCTCGGAAACTCGTGACTTGTTCGGATAGGTCAGGTGATAGCGTTTGCAGGGCCAACTGAAAAGCAAGGCCGGGTAACGATGAGCCAATGGCTTTTAAGTAATTGACGAACTCTTCTTTACTGGGAATGCTAAAGGCCCCCATAAAGAGGTCAATCCCACCGCAGCCCGCGGAGAGTTTAGGAGGCGAAAAGTGAAAAGGAGTGAAGTCATTTCGAGGGGCTTTATAAACATAGCCGCCTCCAGTGACTACTTTGAGTCCCGCGGTTTCATGAATGCCTGCCGCCGTGACATTTCCTTGCGTGGCAGCAGAGTGGTAAAAATCCTCAATAAAGTGAGCTTGAGCTGGAGATGAGAGTCCTAGGCCCATACCGATATATCCAATAAAAAAGGCTTTTTTTATCATTGTCTTACTATTGTTTTGATATGAGAGTTAATGAAGGGTTTTTGCTGTCACCACGAGTCGTTGGGCCAATTCTTGAGCAGAGATGGCGCCCGAAGCGATAAGGCGAGCTTCTCCCGTTTGTGACACAGCGAAAATGGCAGGGGTTTGTGTAATGGTGGTGTGAGTCGTTTTTTGCAATCTTGCAAGAACACCATTGTCGGGCAGTGCTTGAGGCCAAGCTAACGGTGCTTGATGCCCCAAATACACAGCAAGGGTTTTAATGCCATGTGTCTTTTCTAAAAAGCTCGCCACAGGTGCCATGATTTCGCAAAAGGAGCAATCCTTTTGAACGACAAAAAAGAGGGCCACACGACGGGAGATTGCCTTTAATTCTTTTTCTAAATCGTCTTGACGCTTTTCTTTTAACGCGACTTGAGCGAAGTTGGCATTGGGATGCGTGACTGTAGCATCGTATTGAGGCAGGCTCCAAAGGGTCTTTTGCCATGTTTGAGCAAAAGTATTGGACTTCTCGAGCATGAAGTGATTGACTTCAAGGTAGCTTCTAAGCGTTTCATCATTGGGTTGCATGATGGCGCGATTGAGCCTTGCTTGAGCCTCGTTTTTTAATGCATGCACTGTGACAAGGTCATTTAAGTCGCGATCTTTTGAGGTCATGTTTTCATTTTTGTCAGGACCGTAATACAAAAAGCCTCGTTCTTGAAGCGTCCAGACATCTTCGTCCCAAAAGGTTGTCCCATTGGGGTGAGCCTGAGCGCTAAGAGTTGTCACGAGAGCGGAGATAACGAAAGAAGTGATGAGTTTGATTTTCATTTTTTGAGTCTCTAACAAGCATTGCCCGTGCAAACACCGTCTTTTGTTGGCATTGGGGCGTAGGGGTGATTGGGATCAATGGTGGATTGGCGCTTTTGAGCACGAATCTTGACGCGGTGAACGTCAGGCGTTTTGGCGTTTTGATTCATGACGGCTAAGAGCTCATCTAAATTCACTTTGCCCAAGTCGACTTGGGCAAATTCATGAGCAGAAAGTCCTGTGCAAGCCGGAGCTGTAGGGGTTCCCCAAGAAAGCCCGAGTTGCGCGTGAGCGGCTTCTTGAACAAGACGCGCTAAGCCAGAATTAAAGCAACAGTGCACTTCTGTTTTGGTTTGGCAGCGCCCGAGGTTATATTCGGTGCAGGTGCTACCAATGTAGTGGCAAAGGTCAGAGCCGCGTTTGAGTTGCAAGGCTTGCTCTTCTTGCGTGCAAGACAGATAGTCAGTGGCAACCTCCAGGGCAATCATGGCAAAAAAGGTCGTTGGACTAAAGTTAAAGGAAAGACCGTTTGCGCCATAGGAAACCGATAATCCGTAGTAAGAGAGATTGGGGGAGTAGGCACCTGCGGAAGCCTCCCCGTAGAGCTTTGTCATGATTTGAGCAAGCTCATCATGATTGGCTAAGACGTCGTTGACAAAGGCCGAGCCCAAGGTTTTGATGGTTTCTTGAGCCACGTCTTTTGCAAAGATGTAGGAGGCATTGAGTTTGGCGCTATTGGTGGTGTTGCCACGAACTTTGCCACGACAGCAGGAGACACCTCCTAATTTATTGCGACAGGTGTTGGCTTCACCAGAGAAAAAGCGCAAGTTTTCATAGTCACCGTAAACGGCCGCTTGACGGGCAAGCTCAAGCTTGCTGAGCGTATCGCCTAATTGCGTATTGGGGGTGTCGTCTTTACCGGTGCATAGGCCAAATTGACAGACAGTTTGAGTGCACCGCTCCTCAGAAACGGTTTGATCTGGCGTTACGATGCAAGAGTAGGTTTTCGTGGACCAGTCACACGTTCCATCGGGCTTCATGGATAAACACGTGGAGCTTATCCATTGGCAATTTTTATCGTTTTCAAGAGCTTCACAGGTACTTAAGTTTTGATCGTTTTCGCACACGAGACGAACTTCGTAGCGCCAACAGTCTTTGTAGATGGGTTGACCATTGACGACGCGCGTTTCAGGGCCTTCAATGCAGATCTTCTGCGCTTCTTGACAGCTAGCTTTGCTTGCGAGTGAGCTAGCATCCGTTAGGTGCTTTTCTGGGGCAGATGTCACTGGACAGGTATTTGTTTCTGTCATGTCGGTATAAATGGACTCACGATCCATTTCTGTGATGTGACTGGGAAGTGGTGAGAGTTCACTTACGCAACGAAAGGCTAAGAGGCGATCATTGGGAGCTGGTTTTTCTTCTTTGCAACCTAATGCGACAAGCGCATCACAAGAGCGAGGGTCTGTCGAGCCATGACAAACCTTTAATTGCTCTTCTTTGAGACAAACATTAGGAAAGGCTTTGTCATTTTCTAAGCAGGTCGACTTTTCAATTTCACACCCTAAAGTGCTCTCGCAAGTGTTTTGAAGGATTTCAATACGATCGAGAACCGCGCGTTTATCCACGATATGAATGTCGGGATGCACGGGAAGAGGCGTTTTTTCATGGCAGGCAAACCGCTCTTCGTACTTGGCAAGGGGCTCAGACGATGGAGGGTCTTTCTTGCATCCAACGTTTTCTAAAAGTGTGCAAGACGGATTGGCTGGTACTATTTCGCACTGAGCACTTTTTTCTTTTTCTCCACAGGCTAAGGTAACAGAGATGCCATCAATCACGCGTACTTCATCAGGCCGAGTACAAATTTCAACTGGTGCTGTACACGTTTCATTCATAGCGCAATCACCCTGTAAAACCCAGTGATCAGTGACTTTGATGTTGGGCGCTAAAGGGGTGACTTCAGCAGGCAACGTATCAAGCTTATCCTCACAGAGAAAGGTTTTCGTGGTGACCGCGCAGCTTCCAGGCAAAAGGCTCTCAGAGCAAATACTGCTTTTTTCTTTGCATGTTGCTATAGCTTCAAGCGGCGCACAGAAGTTTTGGTTGTCGCCCTCTGTGCAGGTCTTTTTTTCTTGCCATTGCCAACAATCTCGATAAACAAGAACGTTATTGATAAGACGTGTTTCAGGGCCTTGCGTGCAGAGCGATTCTGTTACTGTACAAGAGGAGGCTTTAGCGGTGTTCACTAATGTTTGAACCAGAATCGCAGAGCAAATTAGGCACAAGGGGAGCGCTTTCATTGGCACGTCTCCTTGAAGTGATCGATCTCTTGAATTTGTTTACTCAAAATGGGGTGGCGAGTTTGGATGGTGCGAGTGCCTTGACCTTGATCGACATTGGTTAAAGTGATGAGGTAGCCGTTGCCATCTTTAACGATAGTGGCAACAAAATTAAGAATGTAGGTGAGATTCACAGTCTGAGGAATTTCACTAAATTGTCCAACGGTGCGAGAGCCAAAGCGGATACGAATCGGTTTAAACGTGTCTGAGCACGATTGTTCAACGCGCAAACTCTGGTAGCGCGTTGATGCGTTGTAGCCGACTTCTTTAAACACCTTCATGGACGTGTTGGAGATAAAAGTCGTATCGCAGGCGGGGATTACTTCAACCGAAAGTGTTTTAATGCATGTTTGGGTTTGGGAAGCACTTTCTTTGATTGGGCATTGATAGGGAAACACCACATCAATGTCGGCATCGTTATAAAAGCGACAGCTTTGACTATCAACTTGAGCGGGTGTGGCAAGACACGAAGCAATCACATCAACGTGCGAGTGCACTTTGCGTTCGATGGTGCAGACTTGGCTGCTACTGGTTGACTGCAAGGCACAGTGATAGAGGATGTTGAGTTTTTCACTCATTTCCCACCCTTGAGTGCAGGTAAGCGATGTTGCACCTGTGCCTTCATCACAAACTTCAATTTCGGATCGACCGGGAATGACCGTTTCAACCGTTTCACAGTGAATTTCGGATGACACAATGTCGCTACCACCCTCCGTAATTTCGTCGGCATTACCAACAATATCCTGATAGCCCTTGTGGATATCATCGGCAAGACCTGAGTCCAAATCGGGCGCTATTGCAGCGTTCTTTTTAACGACTTGAATGGCCAAGCATTCGGGGTTACCCGCTTTGAGGCAAGCATTGGTTTTGTTAGTAGCGGGTGTCAGGATATCGCCCATGCCGTCGTTACCCTTGAGTTTTTCTAATTCGCTTGTATTGCCAATAGCATCAGGGGGTAAGGTCTCAACACGTTTTTCATGCGTGAGGATCTCGCCATAGGAAGGCGTTGCGACACTTTGTGCAGCCTGGGCGGCTTCTTGAAGAGTTAATGCTTGTGGGGTGGAAGAGAAGATGAGCCAGCCACTTAAAAAATACGCGACTTTACTCATGACGCTTTCCCTTCAAGACGATGGCAGAGCACCTCTAAGAGCTTTAAGGCCGAGACTTGGTCTTTTTCTGACAAGGTATTTGGTTGCTCGCTAAGCGTTTTTCTAAGCTCATTGATAGCGTAGTCAAGTGTGACATCACCTCGAGCTCGAAAAACAAGTGGTGTCGCCTCGCAGCTTGTGCCTTGATTGCAGCGCTTCATTAGAATCACTTGTGGCACATCGAAGATGCGTGCCTTTGTAAAACGCACGGGATCGATTTGAAGCGTGGCACCTTTTTGCGTGACAAAGGTCCAGTCTTCTAGGTGGCGAGCTACCCAATGTTTGCCGTAGGTTTCTAGCATCGTACCTTTTTGCTCTTGAGCAGGAGGTTCAATGCCAACACCTTGAAGCACCAAGGGAAGGTTGGCTATCGCTGCATCTTGCGAAAGACGCTCGAGTGAACTTTTGGGGATGCTTTTAGAGATCGCAACGAAAATATCCCAGTCAGCTGTTGGCGAAGTTGAGAGGGTATCTAAAAGGGCTTGGGCTTGGCGAACCTCCTTATTAATGTCGACGATGCTATCCATGCTTTGAGCGCTTGCACCGAAAGTCAAAAGCGCAAACATCAGGGTCACACTGGTTTTAAGGGGATGTATCACTTGAGTTCTCCTAAATTCATGCCTTGGCAGCAGTCTCGACGACGCCAAATGAGGTAGGCACCATCTTCACCGGTTACAGGAGGTGTTGTGCCACCGATGGCAAATGTGGCGGTTTCTTCACCGAAAGGTCGGCAGCAACGGTTTTGCGTTTGGCGTGAAGGCCAAAGCATTTGCGTGCGGTAGACGTCTTTACTCATGGTCCACTCCAGTTGAGCAGCGCACTGTCCATCTTTGCCCCATTGGCGCCAAAGAAGACCTTCACGATGCATTTTGAGGGTGAAGCGTTGAATTAAAAGGCTAAAAGCTTGCTCATCGGTAATGTGGCTAGCGACCCAACCGGTAAGCGGAAAAAGTGAGCCCGCACACCCACCGCACCAATAAAGGCTATTGATGGGTAAGTGAGTCGTTGCGGCAACGCAGTCCATGGCACAGGCGCCGATAGCGATCGGATTGGCAAAGAGCGCCACATCGGGATTAAGAAGAAAACTCGTGAGTGCGTCATCCCACAAGGGATCAAGTTCGGTCATATAAGCGAGATCCCAAGGGGACTGCTCAAGACACCTGGTATCTAAAAGAATTTCGAGAAGATAAAGCCACGGCGTGTGGTACCAATGCACTTGGTAAAAACTCGTTCGATGACCTCTCACTTTAGGCGAGGGGGTTCTGCCATGCGCTGGTGCCCAGTGAGCGTCAGTCAGTTGCATTCCACCTAAAGAGGGAAAGCAAAACGGACGACGCACAATTTCAATGGTTCGAATGGGCTCCCAAAATCCAATATTTAGCCCCAGGGTGACAGACGCTTTCCCAGCACAAGCACAAAAGGGATCCGCATCGGTTTTAACGTCCGTGAAGGTACTGTTAGAAAGACTTACGTTGTTGCCAAGGGTGATGGGGAAAACGCACTCCCAACAGACGTCGGTTACGGGGTTGGTGATCCGACCGTGGCAGCTCTGGCTTGCGAGACATTGCACAGACATGGCACTCATAAACCCAGTCAGACAAGCGATTCTCAGTGCTTTTAAGAAGCGATGAACACGGCTTGTCATGATGCAAGCGCCTTTTCTAAAGGAAAGCCTTTGACGGGAGCAGCGTGAGTGACAATCGCTTTACGCGTTAATGTCACCAAGGTGGGGACATGCGTAATGTGCAGTTGCTTTGTGAGTTTTGCTCCTTGATCAAACCAAAGAGGGGTTTTTAAGCGTTCGCGCGTAGCTTTGAGTTCCCCATGAACGACGACAATGCGACAACGATCGCTACGAGAGCAATTTTCAAGGAAGTGCTTTGCGAGTTTGAGTTGCATTTGATCCTGCGTATCAATAAAAAGCCAGTCACGTCGATAGTCTTCGGGGAGATAGTGTTTGACGGATTCATTGGTGGGGTAATGCTTTCGAATATATTGGGGTGCCACAGGCAGGGTTTGTCCGATCGGGTGATTTGACCAATTTTCAAGCTTGCGGCGCACTTCATGAAAGCGAGATTGCGTGTCGGTCGTGGATTCTTGCGCATGCTTTTCAAGCATCGTGAGTAAATTAGGCTCAACGATTGGGTAAAGCGGACCCAACACGTCGCTTTCAACGTTTAGCGTCTTGCTTGTTTGTGCACTCACCCATAAGGGACTGATGCTCAAGTGACAAATCAAAAGAAATAAAAGGACGACTCGCATTGAATGAAATTTCCAAAGAGACTTTGAATTAGAAAAGGGGATAGGCGCGTCCCACGATTTGGGAGGCTTTAATAACGCCCGTTAAGGCATAGCGACTATCAAGGCTATCGGGGTGGGGCGCATAGGCAAAGAACTCCCCACGGGTGAGTTGGGTGGGGCGGATGGGAACAAGAACGTCACCGCTTCGGGCACGGGCTTTGAGTTTGGCAACGGGCTCATCATTGATAGTGATATAAGCGTTCTTATCAATGATGCGTTGACCAATAACGTCACCGGTGACGCCTTTAACTTGCTTAACCACAATAATGCCGTTGGGAATGGGGCCGCCTTGAGTCCAACGAAAAGCAAAATAGTCGTTGCGAGCCAAAGCATGGTCTTCTTTATCGATTAAAAAAAGAGTCTGCGGAAGGCTTTCGGTCAAATTAAGTGCCAACTGATAGCGATGGGTAATCGTTAAAAGAAAGGCTATGGCAAGCAAAAGCGTCAAACCGTGCGTTTTAGCTAGCTTGATTAAAGCGCTTTTTAGGCAAAGCGCATTTTGTTTGTAGTAAGTCAGATTCATGTTCGTGGTCAATACCGTTTCTGATTAATGACGCTCGCGTTGAAAAAGACTTTTTCGCAGCGCTTCATGAGCTTGGCGAGTCGCTTGAGGTTCAATGCCCATGAGGGTAAAAAGCTCTGGGGTTAAGTCAAGGACTTCAGCTTCTTGTGCTAAGACGCCTTTCGTGACAAGGGTGGCGTGATGCTTGTCGTGCAAAGCTGAAAGCGCCTTTTGAAGTTTTTCAGGGAAGTGGTTAGAAGCTTCAAGAAACGCTTCAAACCAATGCGTGCCTGGTGGTTCAGGCGTGTCAATGGCAAAGCCCTCGTGATCAGCGTGGTCATTAAATAAGCGATTGAAATCGGTCATCCGTGACTTCCTTTAGGCTTTTTGTTGACTTCGGATGATCTCTAAAATCGCCTCTTGGAGACTGAAGCCCTTTTGCATGAGGGTTTGAATACGAGCCATGTCTGAGGCTTTCGTGGAGTACAAGAGGCGCGAGAACGCATCAAAGCGAATTTGTAAGACGGCCGATGGTGTGTCCGGACTCATAAATAGACACTCGGCATACGCTTCTTCTTTTAAGCGAAGCGATTTAATCGCCCGTATTTCCCAAGGGCTTAAAGAAATCTTTTTTTCTTTCTCGAGAAAATCGATGGAATCGGGCTTTTGGCGCAAAATGAAACGGAGGTCCGCATTGGCTAATGCTGCTAACGCCGTATCATTTTGGTAGTAGTCCGCAAAGGACTGAGTAATGGTGATAAAAGAGGCATTTTGCTTACGGGCACGACGGTAACCGGTTTCGATAAATTTTTCTGCGTGTTTATGTGACAATAAATCCCAAGCTTCATCAATGACAACCATTTTCGGTTGGGTCAAATCACCATTGTTTAATTCTTGATAAATCAAAAAAATCAAACAAAGAAGCACAACGCTTTGTAAGTTCTTGCGACTCTTTAACCCTTCTAACTCCAAGACCATAAAGTTGGAGGTAAAGTTCACGGTGCTGTGGCCGGTGAAGTAGTGACCGTAGAGGCCGTTACTTGCAAAGGCTGACAATTGTGTCGCCAAATCCAATATGCGTTGATCAGGTTCGTTCGTCTCTGTGTTTTCGATCAATGGGTTTCTAATACCTCGTTGAAGGCTTTCAACCAAATCGTCAATTTGAGCTAAACGCTTCTCTTCGTGAGCTTGTCGCAGGATGTACGCAACATGATCTCGCAAGACACTGTATGAATAGTCACATAAGTTCTCGTTCGGAGAGACCATTTCGACCAAAATGGGCATTAAGTAACCCATATCGTCGGAGATATCGCGAACCAACTCAAAAGGATTAATGACCAAGTATTGGTCTTTCGTGTACTCAATCCATTGCCCACCGAGCAAATGAGAGAGCTTTCTGTAAGAGCCACCAACATCAATCACGTAGGTTTTGCCACCGGTACCTAAATTGCCGGTAATTAAGTCATTGGTAAGAGCGCTTTTTCCGGAACCGGAAGAACCCACGATGATAGCGTTGAAATTGCCACTATTGGCAAATGGGTCAATGGGGGTGATTTGCCCATGGCGGCCATTGAGAAGCAAAAGGGGCGTAAGGCTTTCTTCATTATCGCGAGCTCCAGAGCCCGTAAATTCAGCAAGAATCGGCACCATATGACAAAGACTTGTGAGCGTTTTGGTCGTAAAGCGGCGAGCAAGCTTAATGTCGCTCGCAAATGTAGGAGTGAGCGTCATCGGTAGGCTCGCCAAAAACGCTTGCAGATGCATGCAACGGTCTTCCGTCACCTCCAAGTGAGCGCTTTTCATGACAGAGCGCATGGCTTCAATGGCTTGAGGCTCTGAACCCATTGGCGCAAAAAGTAAGGCTTGATGAACGACTTGTACTAAAGCGCCATTTTTAGCGTACTCTTCCGTGACCACTTCATAGTCTTGGGCGCGTTTTTTAAGGCTCGGTAGATAATGAGCAACTTCGCTTGTGGCTATTTGCTTACTGCGGGCCGCCATAAGATTGGCATGCGACTTTGTTTTTTCATAATCCGGAAAGTGAATCGCGGTTGTTAAAAGAAAGGGGCAGGGAATGTTTTCTTTATCGCTTCCTAACCACGTTTGCACTAAGGGCAAAGCATAGTCAGAAGGGTAGCCTTGTACGGATAAACCAATCGCGCAAACACTTTCGCCGTTTTTTGAGTTGCTCTCAAAACGAATACCGTTTTCAAGGATTTTGATTTGAGTGTCACGAGCCACCACTTGATCGGCAAGTCGATCGTGGGGATTGGCACAGCTGTGATCGAGCTCATGAAACGCATCGTTTTTCGTTCCTAAAAAGAACTTTTGTGGATTTACAAAGTGAGCAAGGGTTCTGCGCAGAGTATTGGCGTTCCAAGTAAAGGCATACAAATGAAAGGTTTTTAGCGTGGCGATATGACGCGTGCGCAGCGTTTTGACCTTTTGTATTTGTACAAAAAGGTCAGAGGAATGCTTTTTTACTGGAATCGTTACAGAGATCCAGGCACGAAAGTGTCGAATGCGAAAAGGCTCACCATTAACGAGGTCTTGGTGAGTGCCAGACTGAAGAAAGTGTGCTCGGTGTATCGCTAATGACTCCAACACTTGTGCTTGAGAGATTAACTTTTCTGAGGCGACACAAGCGGGAGTGCGACTATAGCAATAGGCTTTGCTCGCCCAATCAATGTCAGGGGAGGCAAAAAGCGAGACTTGTACGCCAGTGCCACTGGGCAAATCACTACTGATGAGGCTTTCTAAGTGGTGCGCCAATTCCATGCTCGCACCCGTTTGTGGGCTTATCTCTAATACGTAGCCAAGAGCCTCTAAGGAATCACCTTCGCTTTCAACAATTGAGAAAATACTGTCGGAGAGCTCTTTGCCAAAGGGTAAAAGCGACCCGAAACGATCGATACGAACGCGGTGAGACTGTAGGAAATGAGAGTTTTCCTCTATCCCTAAATTCTTTTGCGTGGCACGGAAAGCGCGTTGGGTGTGCAGACGTAACTGACGACAAAGACGCTTAGCTTTGGGTAGCGTTTTAAATGATTTTGAAAAAAGTGAATGTGGCACGAGAAGTCCCTTTCAGATTAACGTTGACCTTTGGCTTTGTCGTCAGCCAAGGGCTTTAACCAGTGTGACTTTGAAGCCATGTTTGAAACCCTCTCGTTATTGATTAACGCTTCGGGTGACCATGATGCTTTTTTGACCGTAACGTAAATACGTTGTGCGTCGTGCAGGTCCCCTTCTTCGTCAATGAATGGCGCAATCCAAACAGCAAGGATTTCTTCAGCCAAACGTTTAGGTGTCATTAGGGGCGTATCGGTGACAATAGGGTCGGTAGCGACAAAGGCTTCGCCTTGATCGGGTTTTAAAAGAATGCGCTTTTCAATTTCGTGTGGGGAGCGCTTTTGTCTTGCGTTTGCAGTGATTTCCGATTGATCTCGCTGAGGTGCGTCTGCAACGGGGTATGAGGAGGCTTTTTCATGGTAAACCTCAGAAATTGATTGGCAGCGAGCGGGCATGTCAATCGAACAGCCAAAATCCGATTGCGCATTTTCCAACCCCGTGAGATTGGCGCAACCCGAGAGCAATAAAGAACTACCTAAGAGAAGGTGCACGAAGGGCTTAAAGTTAAATTTCATCATGGATAGCCTTCATTTAGTGTTGAGTCGGTGCTGTTTGAGCGAGCTTTTGGGCAAGCTTCTGGGTTGCTAGCGCTTGATTCATGCGTTCCATTAAAGCCTCTCGTGTCATAAGGCCCGTGGCACGATGACCGTCAGCAAAGAAAAGCGTGGGAGTGCCTTTAATCGCAAGCTCACGCATGAGATTTTCATTAGCGACAATAGGCGTTGTGCATTGAGGTTTCGTTTGAGGTAACGCTTTTTTGTGCACCATAAAGTCCACCAAGGCCTGTTGGGGATTGGGAGCACAGTAGATTTGAGCGGCGACTTCGCGAGCATTGGGATGTAAGCTCACGATAGGCGTCAGAAACGTATAAATACGAACATCATCAAGAGTATCTAAAACCGATTCGAGTTTTTCGCAAAAGGGGCACAAGGGATCCGTGAAGACAAAGAGGGTATGTGTTGCGCTTCCCTTTTCACGAACTATGGCATTTTCCAATGGCAAGGCACTCACATCAATCATTTGTGCGAGCTCTTTCATGTCGCGTGTAAGGTCTTTTTGCTCGACCATGTCAAACATCACGCCACCAAAGAGCCAATAACGAAAAAGGTTGGCTTTTTCGGGGTCGTTTTCGCCTTTGATGGTGGTTTTCGCTAGAAGCGCTTCATCCACGTAAACAACATTGACGCTTGTAGAAAGAATCACTTCAAATAAACCGGGTACGGGGCTTTTTCTAACAAAACGCACACCGTTATGCGGATAAGCCGCTTGCAAATTGGTGAGCACTTTCTTTTCTACCGCTGTCATCTGCATTTCAGGAAAGTGTGACGTAAACGGGTTATTGGCTAAAGCATCGGTAATGGAAAAATTCATAAGAGTGGTTCCAAAGAAAAGCGTTAAGACGGTGTTCTTAAATGGCATAAGGTGTGTTTATCAATTAAAAAAGCGGTTTTTCGGTTTTGATGAGTGCGCTTTGCGTGATAACAATGTCCACGGTGCGTCCAGCATCGATTTCAAGTACGGGGAAAATCTTGTCAGCAAGTTTCAAGTAATAGTCCGCTACGCGACCGAGCGCATTTTGCATTCCATCGCCCAGTCCCGCTCGCCAAGGATTGGTGACGGATTCAGTCACAGTGCCTGAAGCGTGAGTTGTGGTTTCTTGTGCGGCTAAACTCACGGCTTTTCCCAAGCCCGATAAGGAGCCCACTAAAAGTGCATTAGCGATGGCTTGCCCGGAGCGCGTTACAACACGAGCTTTGATACCGGTTTTGCCGTCTTCGCCAGCAACGTATCCTGTGAGTTTGACGTCAATAGCCATGCCTTTCTTCGTTAGGCATGAGAGGCGATCAAGTCGCACCCAAACACGTTCACTTGATAAGTCACCCGTGGCGTTGGCGGTGACAAAACACTTTTTCACGTCGGATCGAAAGCGGTTCGGAAGAATGGCAGCCTCTGTGAGTTCCATTAAAAGAGGTACGGGATTGCCGTTGGCTTGACCGCCAGTGGGCGCATCCACACCATTTAAAAGACGAGCTTTAACAAAGGTGCCTGTAATGAGAAGTTCTTCCCCTGTGGTTTGTGGGGTGCGGTTTTTCTCTAAGGGCTCTTTTTCAACTTTGCTTTCTTGCGGTTTAACGAGAGAGACCTTTTTAATCGCTAAACGGGGAGCCGTGTTCGTGCGATTAACCGGGACGGAGTAACTCGTGGGCTGAGGGGCATTGCCTTGAAAAGCATTCATAGCGAGATTAGCTTCTTGCGCTAAAGTACTCTCTTCTGAGAAGGCGTCTTTTTTACGACGCTTTTCATCCATTTCTTTTTGTCGAGCAACTTGGGATTGAAGGTCACGGATGTCTTTTTGTAAAGACTGCATTTGTGTGCCATAAGAGGTGACAAAGTGCTCTTCGCCTAATCGAGAGTCATTGATCTGGATGCGAGTGGTGGGTTTTTCTTTTTGCGGTATCGCATCGTTTTCTCGAGTGAAATACGCAAAAAGAACCGCTACCACAATAATGCTCACAAGAATCACCGTGAGCAGTAACCATTGTTGGAGTCGAACGGAGTTTTTCATTTTTTTGAGTTAAAAAGGTCCTTAGAAACCTCAAAAGAGGTTCCTAAAAACATCAATACAATGGGATAAAAACGAAATAAAGTTAAGAGGCTTTTCGTCGAATAATGTAAACCGCCGTTGTTTCACCGATTCTTAAAAACGGTTGAGCAATGGCGATGGCTAAAACGCCTTTTTCATAGAAAAGCTTTTCCGTGAGCGTCACGGGTTTAAGACTTTGATTTTGATAACGAAGAACTTGAGCCATATAGCTTTCAGACTCGTATTGACGAAGACACGCTTCACCACAACGATTGGTGACATGAAATCCTTCGGGCAACTCATTTCTGGCCATGGCAATCATGAGGTTTTTTAAGGCTAGTGGAAAGTTGTCTGCTCGCTCAACGGCAAGGGAAGAGAGGCCCTGGGTGGTTTTTAATTGGGTTACGTTACCCTCATCATTTTCTGTTTTGCGAGACTTGCCTTTAAGGACGATTTCTTGACTCGTGGTCTTTTGAGGCGAAATCGTCAAAGAGTAGGTATGATTTTTATCCGTTGTTAAAAAGAGGGCTTGAGGCGCAGTGGAGCGAGGAATGACAAAAATTTGTCCCGACACTTCATCTGTCTGAACTTCCAATTGTGTTTGATCGAAAATCGCTTGCACAATTTTTTCATCCTCAATGGCGATTCGATTGGGACCTGCGTTACTCACAGCATAAGTAGGAAGGGTCCGTACAAAGGAGTTTGAGGTAGTGGCCTCTTTGACGCTTTCGATTGCTTGATTAACAGAAGTATCTTGAAGTCCAAGCTCTTCCATGGTTAATGCATTTTTTAAAGGTTGCGCAAATGCCATAGTGGTAGTAAGCGTCAAAAGCGAAGTACCACAGAATAAGAAAAGGGCAAGTTGGTGAAGCGACATATTTTCTGATTTCATGAGAGGCAGTGAATTTAATGTTGGATAAATGAAGTTAAGAGACTGAAATTGAGAAAACTTCAATCTTTTAAATGGCTGCATCGTGATTGGCCTTTGAGCGAAGGTCCACTTCTTGTAAGCGTTCGAGGTACAAGCGTCCTGCAATAAGTCGCAACTTCATCACTAAGCGCTTTTTCATGCGTTGAGTTTCTTTTCCACCGATGTAGTGCAAACGCATCCCTTCAAAAATGACCGAAAGGGCTTCGGGTTTAACGTCAACACTATCGACGACAAAAAAGGTGCTCGCACGAAGGCGCTTAAGTTCCAACGCCTTTTCTTTTAAAACAACATCCATTTCACCAAAGCTCGCAGGATGGACGTTTTTCAAAAGCATCATTCGATTAAAGTCCACGTTCTCTGGCGTGTTATTCATCGAAAGGGCTAAAAAGTCACGCGCTACTAACAGAAGGTACTCTTCAGACACTTCTGAGTTTGTTAATTCGACAGGCGTATTGAGCGTTGTGGCACTCATGGGAAGCAAAACAGTCGTTAACTTTTGGTCTCGCAATAAAAGCGTCAGACTTAAAGCGACATTGATTCCTAATGAGGTGGCTAATGCGATTAAGGTGGCTCGCTTTAAACCGAGTTTGGCAGCTCGATTTTCTGTAATGAGTTCAATGGCGTACATGATTAACCGATGAAATGACGACGGTGAGACAAGGGCATACGACGAAAAAAGCGTAACGGTAAGTGCCAATACAAAAGGTGTAAGCCAAAACCAGGGTGTCTCCCTTGTTTGAGTCGGCTTAAACCTTTTGCAAAGATAAGACCCAAAAGAGCACCCAGCATGAGGCTAGCGACCATAATGCCGATAGAGAGTCCAGCAAAAAAGGCGCAAACAATGTCAAAGTCCCAAATGAAAAACTTGGTACTTGCGTCTAATTCTCGAACCAAAGGGCAAAAATCCGAAGTATTTGTCATACAAGGTGCTTCCTTGGGCGACTTAGATCACAGCAGAAATGATGCTTTCGATCACAGAAGGTGCGATCAATAGGCACATTGCGGCAGCGATACAACCAACTGCAGAGATAATGCTGCCGCGAACGACACCTACGCCCAAACCAATTAATAAAAAGACCAGAGCGATCGAACGACCAAGGTAGCCGTTTGTCCAACCTTTGACCATAGTGTAGAGATCCTGGAATTCGGTTCCGTCTGTTCCGGCAATGGCTGGACCAGCAATCATCAAAGAACCGACGAGAAGAGCGGTTTTAAAAAGTTTCATTTTTCTTTCCTTAAAAAAACATCAACGCACCATCGCCCAGAAATGTCCAAGCGCAAGCGATGATGAGTGCGAAACTTTGCCTGAGAGGGATCTTAAAATGCAATACGAGGGTAAACACTTATTAGTATGCTTAAAAGTCAGCGTGTATTGATATACAAAATCAAGATCTGCTACGTAAGAGCGTGAAATAGGATTTTTACGCGACAGATTTTGAAAACCTGTTAAAAATCAATGTATTGACGATTGTCAAAAGTGGAATAAAAATTTATTTTCCAAAAGCTCATTTTTACGACAATTTAGATCAATTCTGTTAAATAAATTTAAAGAAATCATGTGATTAGCGTTTGTTGTTTGCTTGTTTTGAACTTTTGTGAGCTAAATATAAAATTCGCATCCCCTTATCTTGTTAAGAAACTAAAGATGCGAACTCATAATTTTTATATCTATATGAAACATTGGAAAGCAAGCGCAAATGAACGGAAGAAATTAACAGAGAAGCGCATACATCAATTACTGAGAACAATATTCATGATCTCTAGTCCTATTTATAAATTTAGGATTCAAAAAAACAGTTTTGTTAAAAATGAGCTCGCCCTCTGGGCGGCAAATGACATAAAAAGGCAAGCTCAACACTATGCAAGTCAGTCCCTCATTTTTCCGCTAATGCATAAAGAGTTAGCTCTCTTAGATGGTAATGTTGGTTCAGTTTTTCAACCTATAACGCATGTTACGAGCTCAAGTTGCTTAAATGTGACAGTAACGGATAAATCTTTATGGAATAGAAAATTATGGATGGCTGATGGTTGGTTGAAGTTTTATCAACCGTTGAGCAATGTGTGGCGAATTAAAAAAGCAACGGTAACGTTTGAATCAATCTTACAAATGCACTGTTCGGCATCCATTATTGCTTCGTTAACTAATCGTTCAGAATCCTTCATCATTCGTATGAGAAGGTGCCGGGGAATTGATTTATCTGCCAATTTAAAGGCTAGAGATCGAGGACCGCAATTGAAATTGATGGAACGAAACAATAAATCCTGTTTTTTGATATTTCTTGCGACAACGTTATTCAAATACTGCACAGCACTAGGAATGCCTGTAGAGGAAGCTTTTTATTGGGCTGTGAGTGAGGTAAAGGCTACAGGTTTTTATCCGCAATGCAATAAGCCAGGTATTAAAAAAGGCGCAAGGGAGTTTTTTAGCTTCGAGTCGAATTTATTTTATTGGTTGTGTTCATTAGGGCTGATAGTGCCCAGTGAAAAGTTAAAGAGTCGTGTGAAGTCTATGGATGAATACCCTGATGCACTCATAGCTTATTACGAGGGCTCAAATTATTTACGTATGCCCAATTTTTCGATTTGGGGAATGTCTTTTCAAATTAACCCTTTTCTACCAAGGGACTTTGTACTGTTTCTTATGAAAGTGAATGAGTGCTTACGTGAGAGGCTACCTCTTGAGCCGGTCTTTGTTGACTATCAATCAGGTAAGTTTGATGTTTAAAGCATTTATTCAATGGATTAAGGATGATAAAAGGCAAAAAACTAGGGAAGAGAATTTGTTATTAGAGCAAAGTCTTCCCTTGTTTTTGCAACCGATCGCACCAGACAAACAACTATCCCTTTATCGTGCAGATATAGATCGTTTGAAAACCGCATGGTCAGATGAAAAAACATGGGATACGCTCTTTGTGCCAGCATTAGAAAATCTTTCTAAAGTGGTGCAAAGGCTACCCATAACCTCTGAAAGCGTTTTTTCAGAAGTTGATGGACTTTTTTTAGCTTCTGTTAAAAGTGCAACCTTTGCAGTTGAAATCATGGAAGGGACGGTGAAGCTTGAGCGCAACATCATGGCGCAAGAGCTCATCCAATCTCGCCTTAAGGGAGCGGCATTATTGGCGAGTCTCTGCGCCTTTGTCAAAGTGTTGGTTAACGAAATTGAAATTCGTCCATCGCAATTAAAAAGTCACCCATTTTTTGAAATGGATGAAGAGCACTTTGTCGCAAACCTTCCATTTAACCCGTTAGGTGGCACTTATTTTGATTGGGTAACTTGCGAGCTTCAAAAGAATCCTCAATTGGATTTATCGCTATTGTGGAAAGAGCCTCGGTTTCGTCCAGTGAATGCTAAGCGTATCAATTTACAGCTTTTTGTCGCTCGCATGATTTTGCCGCCTCAAACCTTAGCTTGGTTAGGGGAAGCGGGGCATGTTCCTTTATTAGAACTCATGCGAGCACTCACTGCAACCGAAACGGCTGACTTTGATCCATCGTCTGTTATTTATGCTCGAGATTTGGGTGTTTTTCGAGCCTGCCAATTAGAGCGTGAAAGGATGGGGGCTAAGTTAGGCCGCATCTTAAAGCCCTATGGCTGGCAAGAAACCTTGATTCGTTTACTAAGAGCTCGAATTTGGCAGGACTGGTCGGTTAACGCCAAAGACAGCCCTTTAAGGCGTGGAGGTGACGGGTTGTTTCTTTTTTGGCCGGATGTTTGCGACATCTTGATTCGAGATTTAGCGGATCAAGGTCTTAAAGATTTACCCAATGACCCGAATCTTTGGGCGGGTTTGCTTTTAGATGCAGGAATTACATTGCCATCGAACCGTGGTACAGCCACTGCAATGATTGCGGTCACGCCCAATGCAAAACCAAGAGAAGCCATCAAACTCTCTGATGAAAAGTTCTTTAGTGTGGGTCAAGTCGATCCCAAGAAAACGAAACGTGCTTTTGAGTGCGACGGCATGGACTTGGCCCAAATTGCGGGGATCAGTCGTTTAACACGAGAGGTGATCGAAAAGTCACAAAAGGCTTACGAGGACTACTTACCTAAAAAGGTTGAGGCCCAATCTTCAATTCATTGGCGATGGACTGCGAATTGTGGTCTTGAAGAGACAAATGTAATGGGAAGAGCACTCGCTTCACTATTGACGATGCTAGATAGCGAAGTCGCTGAGTTCATGGTTGATGAGGGAGTTTTACTACCAAGACGATTATTGGAGCGTTCAGAAGCGATTAAAGATCCAACGCTATTAATCGCTAAATTCGAAAAGGAAGGCTTTTTGTTGTTGGATGGGGAACAGTCCATTCTTTTTGCAAAGTTTCCTAGTGAAACAGGAGATCAAGCTTCAGCGCCCGTTTTAGTACCTCAGGTTTTCAAAATAGAGCATGAAGTGGAGCTTGAGAAAGAAGTGATTCCTTATGAAACGCTATTTGCCATGTTGAAACATAAAAAATGTGGTGTTCACCATGCTCAAAATGAAAAGCCTTTGGGAAATGACACTACAGAGAAAACGTCTGAAAGAATTCTTGATGAACAGGGCGAATCAGTGAGTCTAGGAGTTAGAGAGGACGAGGGGATAGAAAGTATTCAGTTGGATCTTTTTGATGAGGTAAAGAAATGAATGCAGAGAAAACCTCACAAAGTTTTGATCGATATGAATGTTGGCGGCCAGCGTATGAGCTAGTGTCAGTTGGAGCTTGGTTATTAAGTTTTACTTGGGTGACCTGGCTTTATTTCAGTCACAAGCTTCCTTTGTCTTGGTGTGCCGTTCTTTGGACGATCACTCTTTTTCTGATTGGCTTACGAGCTTATCAAGCGATTCGTGTCTTGATGGCGCGAGCAGCACTATCGGGCTCTCAATTAACGTTCATTAATTATGAAGAATTGGCTCAGATTATGAAGGGGCATAGTGAAGATCTTTGGCTTGGCGTGGGATTTCGATGGTGGCCGGAGCACTCGCAAAAGCTCTATGAGTTGATGAAATTGGATTGGACCAAGTTGCAGCTTCCGCATTGGGTTTCACGACTCTTGATTGGTGAGTCAGCATTGCCCGATGAAGCGCAGGGTTTGCCGATTATTCATGGGGTAAGTGACACTGATGAAAATCTTTTTCGACCTTTAAAGAATTTTGAAGGGGGACTATGTTTGTGTGGTACCACACAAGCCGGTAAAGGTGTGTATCTAAGTCACTTAGTAGCGCAAGCCATTGCTCGAGGTGATGTGGTGATTGTGATTGACCCCAAACACTCTTCGCGCCTTAAAGATAATATTTTGCATGCTTGCAGGGCCAGTGGCCGGATGGATCCGTTGACGTTTCATCCGGCATTTCCGGATGTGGGGATTCGTTTAGATCCTATGCATACCTTTACCAATGCAACAGAAATTGCCTCTCGTATTCGTCAGGCTTTCCCTCCCAATATGGATGAAAGCTTTGCTAATTTTGCATGGATGGCAGTGAACGCCATTGCTCAAGGTCTTATTGCGTTAGAGATTCGTCCCACATTGCCCCTCATTGCAAAACACGTGAGGCTCGGGATTTATGATTTGTTAGAGCCCTTGCTTGAGCGTCATGTGGCTCATTATGCAAGAGAGAATTGGGAAGAAGATGAGGCAGAGTTGCTTGCCAATGCCGGTTGGGCACCGAGCCCAGCTGTTACGCAAAGGTTGATGCTCCTCGTAGCGTTTTATGAGCGCGAGTTGCACTTTGTTCAAAGCGATCCTGCGATTGACGGGTTGGTTGAAGTATTTCGCCATAACAAAGAGCACTACTCCAAGATTACAGCTTCTTTATTGCCGATTCTATCGATGCTTACAACAGGCAAGCTTGCCGATAGTCTTTCACCATCGATCACGGACATTCACGATACGCGTCCGGTGATGAATTTAGAAAAGGTGATCAATGGGCGACATGTTTTATACATCGGCTTAGATTCAATGCCCAATCCTACTGTTGCATCAACGCTAGCAGGGATTTGGTTAGCCGATTTAGCCAATATTGCAGGTCGCCGATACAACTTAGGCCTGTCAGGAGGCAAAGCACCTCGAATTAGCTTATTTGTGGATGAAGTATCAAACGTGATTAATGTTCCTTTGATTGAAATTCTCAATAAAGGGGCTGAGTCAGGGATCCATACGACGTGTGCGATGCAAACGATTGCTGACCTTGCTCATAGAATGGGAAGCGTAGAGGCAGCTCACGTTGTTTTAGGAAACTTAAATAATTTGATTGCCTTACGGACCAAAGATCGAATGACACAAGACTTTGTCGTTGCGACTTTAGGAAAAACCTATATTGCTAATCAAACGCTTTCTGTCTCATCACGAGCTTCAACAAACCTTAATCCAGATTACACAGGTGGCGTAGCAAGACAAATGTCTTCCAACTTAGAAGCTTTATTTCCAGCGGAGTTTTTAGGGCGACTTCCTAACTGTGAAGCAATCGTTCAGGTTTCAGCTGGATACCTTTATAAAACACGTTGTCCGATTTTAGTAGCAAAGAAAGGATAGGCATGGCACGCATTTATTGGATGGTTTTGATTTTTGGTGTTGTTGTGTCGCTCATTTGGTGGCCAGGGATGAAAAATGAGGCTTATATCTTTTCGGTTATTGAAAAAGAACGCACATGGCAAATGGAAAATTTGGGATTTGACCTTGTTTCAACGATTGATAAGGGAATGAGGGGAATCCAAAGGGCTTGGAGTTTTAGGGTTACTCCAATGGGAGACGACTCTTCGATTGAAATGACGCTAGGGTTGGCAGAGTCAGAAATGATGGCAGCAACAGAAAGAACGGGGAATACACCGTACTTTAAGGCGTTATTTGCTTTGTTGGTTTTAGCGATAGGTCGGCTGTGTACAACTGTGGTGTTGGGATTGTTGATGCTTCCTTTGTTTGGCGCATGCTTTATTGATGGATTAGTGCAGCGGGAGGTGAGGCTCTCGAAGTTTAAGAGTCCCGAGAGCTTTCATTTTAGAGTGGCTTGGGTTGGAATGTTTGCAATTCTAGAAGGAATGATTTTGCTTAGTTTGGCACCTACTGTTATTGATGCAAGTTGGACATTAATGGGTTTTCTTTTCCTAAGTGGGGCGGTGTTTTCTTTGGCTTTAAATTTGTATAAGAACTAAAACATTAGTGATAAGTATTAACCCTATGATGGGAGGGGTGAATTTTTACTTGGTACTATAATAAAAAATCTTTTGCTAATTTTGGTTCAACAATATGAATTCAGTTCCTTTTTTGTCAGAGACGCGTGCAAACTGTGAAGCTACTGCTTGCGGTTTGACATTGAATATCTCTCGCCAACGTATGACAAATGACACTTGGGAGAGGTTACTTCAATATGCAGTAAGTAATAAAGTCATTGAAGCTCAAATCCAAATGATGGAAGGAGCTGTCGTTAATACATCAGAAAAACGTCAGGTTCTTCATACATCACTTCGCTCTAGAGATGCACGAGTACCTTATTACCAAGAAGTACAACAAGAGCTCAATCGCATGAAGCGTCTTGCTCGTGATGTGCGTTCTGGTATCTGGCGTGGTGCGACAGGAAAACAAATTACCGATGTGATCAATGTGGGCATAGGTGGCTCTGAGATGGGGCCGCATGCAGTTTATCATGCATTGCGCGAGATTAAACAACCAATTCGTTTGCACTTTTTGTCTGCAGTGGATGGTTCGCTTTTGGATAGAGTGTTGGGAGAACTAGAGCCTAAAACAACATTAGTGGTGATATCGAGTAAGAGTTTTTCGACACGAGAAACGATAGTCAATGCTCAAGCGGTTGACGATTGGTTGGCAAAAGGAGGTATTCATAGTTTCGGTGATCGAGCTAAACATGTTTTAGTGATTAGTGCTAGAAAGGATGCTTTTAAGGTTGTCAATGTCCCCCATGACAATCAATTTAATCTATGGGACTGGGTTGGTGGTCGCTTTTCGGTTTGGAGTGCTATTGGGCTTCCGTTACTGATAACACTAGGGCCTGAAAAATTCCAAGAGTTTTTGGATGGTGGCTATGAGATGGATGAACACTTGAAAAATGCTTCACCCGATCAAAACTTGCCGCTAATTTTGGCGTTACTCTCTTTTTATTCTCATACACAGTTGGGATTACATTCCCATTGCATGCTCCCTTACGATGAGAGGTTGCGTTTGATGGTGCCTTGGTTGCAACAGTTGGAGATGGAAAGCTTAGGAAAGGCCTATACACTCAATCATGAGTGCGTGAAAGGAGTAACGGGACAGGCTGTTTGGGGAGGGATGGGTAATGAAGCCCAGCATTCGTTCTACCAGTGGCTTAGAGAAGGCGTGAGCCGCACAAATATTGGGATTGTTTGGTGTAAGGATCCGGGGCACTCGCATGCTTACCATCACAAAGTATTAGTTGCAAATGCAATGGCGCAAGCCGAAGCTTTAATTAAAGTGGAAAGAGAAGAAATAATAAATGCTGTTTCAACCTTGGTTTTAGATAAGCTTACACCAAAAACATTAGGTTCTTTGATTGCAATGTATGAACATAAAACGGCCATTTTAGGAACGTTGTATGGAGTTAATGCTTTTGATCAACCGGGTGTAGAGTTTGGGAAAAAGCTTTGCAGAGAGCTTGAAAAAGAAGTTTTATAGTTTTTGTCATTTGTTAATGAATAGAGGTTGATATTTATTTTCAGGTTTTAAATTGAATTTCATATAAAATTCCTTTTGTTGTATAGATAAAAGAATAGGAATATTTATTCTATGGCAGTGTTTAGTATGACGGGGTTTGCGCAATGCCAAGTGCCAACCCTTTTGGGTCTTTTAAGTATTGAAATAAAGTCGGTGAACTCTCGCTTTTTAGAAATCATTTGTCGTCTACCGGAGGAGTTAAAAGCATTTGAAGGTGATATTCGAACACTTATTAGCTCTCAGGTTAAGCGAGGTAAGGTAGAGTGTCGACTAAGTTGGGTTGGTGATGTGAAAGTTGAAAAAGAGTTGGATGTTGAAGCTCTAAAAACACTTTTGGTTTTGCAAGAGCAAGTAAAAAGTGCGATGTCCTCAGCTCAGAGTTTATCGGTTGAAAACATTTTGACTTATCCAGGATTGTTAAAAGCGAAATCTATCGATAAAGAGGCTTTGAAGAAAGAAGTTTTCTTAGGAATGGAAGAGGCTTTAATTGCGTTCAATCAATCTAGAGAACGAGAGGGCTTCGCTTTATCTCAAGTTATTTTAAATTACTGCAATCAAATTGAGTCCATTGTTGCATCTCTTCGACCGAAGTTGCCAGAGATGTTAGATAACCTTCAGCAAAAATTAGAAGTGCGCTTGTCAGATTCCTTAGAAAAAGTTCTTGTGGCAAAGAGTGAGCTTTCCTCAGAAGAAGTTAGGGATCGCATTCGCCAAGAAGTACTTCTTTATGCGATCAAGATGGATGTTGATGAGGAAATGAATCGGCTTCTAACTCATGTTAAAGAAATTAGAAGAATGTTGAATGCTAATAACGAAGTGGGTAAGCGCCTTGACTTTATGATGCAAGAGTTAAATCGTGAAGCAAATACCTTAGGTAGTAAAGCCGTTGCTATTGAAATGACTCAAACATCATTGGATTTAAAGGTAGTTATCGAAAAAATGCGTGAACAGCTTCAAAATTTACAGTAGTTGATTGATGTCACAAATTAATCCAAAAACTTTTGTCTTGTTTTTTGTGGTAGGTGGAAGCGCAACACTTTTACACTACGCTATCATGTGGGGATTGATGACCTATGCTGCCGTCTCGGCAACTAACGCCTCAGCTTATGGTTTTGTCGTAGGCGGTATCGCCAATTATTTGGCAAACGCTTATTTTACCTTTGGCGGTGGTCATCGTCATCAAAAAGCGCTCCCTAAATTTATTGCGACGTCTACGATGGGGTTGGCGATGAATCAATTGGTTCTTGCCCTAGGCATAAGTGTGGGGTTACCCGTTTTGGTTGCTCAAATTTTGGCAACTGGTGTAGTATTCCTTTGGAACTATGTTATTAACGCGATTTGGACGTTCAAAAAATGACCCCCCTCAATGCTCAAAAATATACCTACTCTTGGGATCGTAGTCCCATGCTATAACGAAGAGGAAGTTCTTACCGAGACGAACGCGCGTTTGACGCGATTATTGACATCGATGATTGAGACCTCGCTTATTGCCGAGCAAAGTGCTATCTATTATGTGGACGATGGTAGTCGCGATAAGACCTGGGCGCTCATTGAAAAATTCTCTAAAAATAATCCTTTGGTTTGTGGAGTCAAGCTCTCTTGCAATCGAGGACATCAAAATGCGCTCTGGTGTGGTCTGATGACAGTGCCCGGTGACATTCTCGTGAGCATTGATGCGGACCTTCAAGACGATATCAATGTGATCCCCAAAATGGTAAATGAATTTCTTGATGGTAAAGAGATTGTTTACGGCGTGCGAGATACTCGGGCAAGTGATACCTTTTTTAAACGATTTTCGGCTGAGTTATTTTATAAACTTATGAAGGTGATGGGGGTTGACTTGGTCTTTAATCATGCCGACTATAGGCTTTTGAGTCGTCGTGCTTTGGACGCTCTTTCAGAATATCAAGAAGTCAATCTTTTTTTGCGTGGTATTGTGCGACTTTTGGGTTTTACAAGTTCTATTGTAAAGTATGATCGTGCTGAGCGTTTTGCCAGAGAATCAAAATATCCATTAAAGAAAATGCTCGCTTTTGCTTGGCAAGGAATTTCGTCTTTTTCGATTGTTCCGTTGCGCCTGATTACACTTTTAGGTTTTGCTATTTCGCTTTTGAGCATTTTTTGGGTTATGGAGCTTAGGAGTCTCCCTTGTCGGGGATTATGTTGTGTCAGGATGGGCATCAACTGTGGTGCCAATGTATTTCTTGGGTGGAGTACAACTTTTAGGACTTGGTGTAATAGGGGAGTATATCGGCAAGATTTACCTTGAAAGTAAGCACCGTCCGCGCTTTCATATTGAAAAAATTATCGAACGAGATCGGAGCAAATAGTCTTTATAAAAGGAGACTATTGAGCAGGACGTCTGCACAGCTCAAACGATATTCAAGTTTTGTTTTTTTGAGGGGAAGATAACAGCCCGTCAACCCCTGCAGTATAGTCTCAGGACTGTGAAGAGTAGTTTGTTTGAATGAGAAAATAGGAATAAAATGGCTCCATGTGATTTGACGCGACTTTACAATTAGTACGCAAGCACTTTTAAACGTAAGTTACAAATGTTCGAGATGGTTAGTGTTGGAATATTGTATTCAGACGCCAACTTCTTTGTTTGTAGATAAAATTCTCTACTAAGACATTTTTTCTAATTATCTATCCCGTCCATCCATATGCAAACGATCCCTAATGTTTTCTTTATCTTTGCGGCAACAGTGTTAGTTTATAGTGTATTGTCCGTAATTGGTTTTCCCATAATAAATTTGTTCTACTCAGAAAATTCGTTTAGTAACAAACTCTTAGCACCGATTGTCGGTTATTGCTTTGTTTCTTTTGTTGGTTTGTTGCTTTCTTTAGTTTTTGGGTTTTCAGGCCTTACAGTTTTTATAAGTGTGGTCTTTCCTTTAGCTTTTATGCTCTATTTGTCCCGCCATAAAGGTTGTCTCATCAAAAATTGTCGAGAGATTATTTGTATTTTTTTTATTGGGGCTATAGCTTCTTTTCTCAGTGTCTACGGTTTGTTAATTCATAATGTTGACGGTATTCAGACGGTTGCAATCCCCTTATTCGATCATGCAAAAGTCGCTATTACGAGTAGTATTTTGCGCACTGGTTTGCCAATTTTGAATCCTTTTGGTTTTACGGCTTTAAGTAACGAGCTGCATTATTACTTTGCTTGGTATTTTTCTTCAGCTTTAATAGCAAAATCACTGTCAATTTCTGCCTACTCAGCAATACTGGTTAATACGTGGCTGACAGGTATTTTTCTGTTTTCTATTATGTTTTTGATTTCCTCATCCCTAGGTAAGGGTGAGAAATGTAATATTAAACGACTCTTATTTTTAGTAGCAGTTATCAATTTGCCTGCTTTTAATTATCCAGTTTTTTTTCAAGACCATCATTCGTTAGAGACAATTATTTACCAGTTGCCTTGGGTGCCTCAGCACGTTTTTTCTGGTGTCCTTGTGTTGACTATGTTTTATATGGTTTTAACGAGTAAGGTCATGTCTGTATCTTTTATTAAGAATTGGAAGGCATGCGCCCCTATATATTTCAGTCTTGCAATTATTATTACTTGGGCATTTGGTTCTTCGGCTTATGTAGGTGGTTGTGCCCTATTTGCGTGTGGACTTGCATATTTTATGATTAGACTGTTATCTGCTGAACAGAAGTTAGTGTTTGTAGTTAATTGGTTGGTTATCTGTATTTTTACGTTACTATTTGCCTCATACTTCATTTATTCTTACTTAGGAGTGTTAAAGCCCGAAGGAAGTTCTGGTTTGGGTATACGAGTATGGCAAACTCTACGTGAACCAAGTATTTTTTTGAATGTGGTGTCTTATTTGCTTATCGCACCATTGGTATATTTTGGCGTGCAGTTTATCGCCTTCGTAGCTTTTTTTATTCAGAACAAAAATTACAGTATCCATAAAGAGTGGTTTGCAATTGCTATGGTTTCATGGCTAGTGCCGTTGGTAATGCAATCCACAATTGCAACCAACGACTTCGGTTGGCGTTTTGTAATTCCATTTTTGGGAATCAGTGGTGCTGTTGTGTCCGTTATTTTGATCAATTCAAAAGGACTTTTTTCAACGATTCTCCTTATTTTCTTGGGGTTTCAATTAGCTCAAGGTTCAAATTATTGGTATCCACATTTGTTAGGTGATAAATCTTTTCCTGTTTCTAGTGACCAATTAGTTAAAGTTCGAGATGCCATTGAACTTCAAACTGAAAAGGATGCTCGACTTTTATTTAATTCGGATAAAACAAATGGCAGAAACCTATTACTGCCAATATTGATCAATAGAAATTTATCTCATTACAATTGGAGCTATGAAGTTAGTCTCGCCGAGTCGACGGTAGTTGGGAGAGAAAAACTTCCAGAACTTTGGAAACAGCTTAATGGATTATTTGCAACTGGTAAAGTAGGGGATATTTCTATGATGAATCAGTTGGGGATCGATTATTTTGTGGTTCTTTGGGATGATCCTATGTTTGAAAAGGGGTATGACGAAGAGCAGTTTATTCAAGTTTATAGAGATAATTTATTGAGACTGTATCAATTGAAGAATTAAGAAAGTCTAGGAACATAGAGGCATAACATTATGAAAGAATTAAAAAAAGCTGTTTTCCCTGTGGCAGGTTTAGGTACTCGTTTTTTACCCGCAACCAAGGCAGTTCCTAAAGAAATGCTTCCAGTGGTGGATAAGCCGTTAATTCAATATGCAGTTGAAGAAGCTTATGCGGCAGGCATCACAGAGATGATTTTTATTACAGGACGCAATAAACGTTCAATTGAAGATCATTTTGATAAATCGCCCGAATTAGAAGCAGAATTGCTTGCTAAGAATAAGCAAAAATTACTTGAAATGGTGCAATCAATTGCGCCAGTAAATGTTTCATTTATTTATCTTCGTCAATCAGAACCCTTAGGTTTGGGCCATGCGGTTTTGTGTGCAGAGTCTATTGTGGGCAATGAGCCTTTTGCCGTTATTTTGCCTGATGATTTGATTGCGTCCAATAGACCTGCTATTGGACAGCTCATCTCCTATCGTGAAAAAGTAGGTGGCGGTAATGTTTTGGCAGTTCAAACGGTTCCCAAAGATCAAACAGATAAGTATGGAGTCGTTGCTTTGAAAGCAAATAGTCAAAGTGTGATTGAAATGATGGTGGAAAAACCCAAGTTAGGAACAGCTCCGTCAAATTTGGCGGTCATTGGACGCTATGTTTTTGAGCCTGAGATTTTTGAGGCCTTGAAAAAAATTGAAAAAGGTGTCGGAGGCGAAATTCAATTAACAGATGCTATCGCTATGGGCCTTTTTAAGGGGAAAACGTATGCTCATCGTTTTGAGGGTGTCCGTTATGATTGTGGGTCTAAGTTAGGTTTCTTACAAGCGACTGTAGCTTTTGCTAAAGCTCAAGGTTATGACATTGAATAGGTTATAGCATGAGTAAAATTCCTCCCTATTTGTTTGAAATGACTCAAGATAGCGAAATTTCAGCTTGCGGCATTACGCTTAATATTGCTCGGCAACGCATGACAGTCGACGACTGGAAGCATTTGCTTGAAGTTGCGAAGGCAAAAGATGTCCTGGGCGCTCAGCGCCGTATGATGGCCGGCGACGTGGTCAATAAAGCCGAAAATCGCCAAGCGCTTCACACGTCGTTGCGCACGCGCTTCGCTCGGCACAGTGGTTGGGTTTTACTGGTAAACCCATTACCGATGTGATCAATATCGGTATCGGTGGTTCGGAGATGGGCCCGCACGCGGTTTACCACGCCCTTCGTGAGGTCAAACCTGCCATTAATCTTCATTTTTTGTCCGCTGTGGATGGGATCCTTGTTGATCGCATTTTGGGGACATTAAATCCTGAAACCACTTTGGTGTTGGTCTCAAGTAAAAGTTTTACAACGCGCGAGACGATGCTAAACGCTCAAGCGGTTGATACGTGGTTAGGTAACGCCGGTATCACGTCTTCGGCAGATCGTGCCAAGCACGTTGTGCTGGTGAGCGCCAAAGAGGATGCTTATAAAGAAATGAACGTTCCCGCGGAAAACCTCTTTCCGATATGGTCTTGGGTGGGCGGGCGTTTTTCCGTTTGAGGCGCTGTGGGTTTACCGTTACTTGTTGTGTTGGGGGAAGATGTTTTCGATGAATTCCTTGCCGGTGCTTACGAAATGGATTGCCATATGTTGCAGGCGTCGCCGGAGAAGAATTTGCCGCTCACGCTTGCCCTTTTGTCGTATTGGGCTTCAACGAAACTCGGCATGCAATATCACTGTTTCTTGCCCTATGATGAACGACTTCGTATGATGGTGGCGTGGTTGCAACAGCTCGAAATGGAAAGCCTCGGGAAAACTTACACGCCCGAAGGCGGCATGATTGAAGGGGCAACGGGGCAAGGTGTTTGGGGTGGCTACGGCAACGAAGCTCAACATTCGTTTTATCAGTGGTTGCGAGAAGGAACGGGCTGCACAAGTATTGACATTGTTTGGTGTGAGGATTCGGGGCATGCCCACGACCGCCATCACCGTGTCTTGGTTGCTAATGCTCGCGCACAAGCGCAAGCGCTCGTGACGCGCGAAAGTGGCCCGACCAATTATTTTAATGCCGTTAGTACGTTGCGAGTCAGTCGTCTTACGCCCAAGACGCTTGGGGCTATGATGGCGATGTATGAGCACAAAACGACGATCTTGGCGACGCTTTATGGGATTAATGCCTTTGACCAACCGGCTGTAGAGTTTGGTAAAAATTATCTTTAGAATTCGAATCAGGTGTGTGCGGATTGTGATATTCGTACGAAACTCTCGTGTTTTAATGATACTTTTATATGAAGTTACAATGAGTATTGTTCAATCTATAATTACTGCTATAGCCGACATTAAGGCTTGTATTGATAAGTTGTATCTGGCTTTTATGTTGGGTTGGCAAGATATCCGCCAACGCTATAGGCGTTCAAGTTTAGGCCCCTTTTGGCTCACGATCAGTATGGGTGTAATGATTGGTGTGATGGGAGTAGTCTTTGGACAAGTGTTGAGTGCTCCAATGAGCGAATACCTTCCTTTTTTAGCGACAGGGATTATTTTGTGGACATGTTTCTCGTCTTGTCTTATAGAGGGAAGTTCTTCATTTATCGATGCTGCAGGTATGATTCGTCAGTTAAATCTTCCATTGTCACTTTATCCTGTTCGTGTCATTTGGCGCAATCTCGTCATTTTTGCGCATAATATTGTGATTTTGCCTATTGTTTTTTTAGTGTTAGGGAAGCCTCTTACATGGAATATTTTATGGCTGTTACCTGGAGTGCTTTTATTTGTTTTTAATGTACTTTGGATGTCACTTTTTTTGGGGACGCTTTGCACACGTTACCGTGACATGCCACCAATTGTGAATAGCCTTTTGCAGGTCTTTTTCTACATTACGCCCGTGATTTGGATGCCTAATGCCTTGAATCCGCGCTCTGCAAATCTTTTAGTGGATCCCAATCCGATTTATCACTTGGTACAGTTAATCCGAGCACCGATTTTGGGGGAAGCGCCTACGATGATGAACTGGCAAGTAAGCTTGAGTCTTCTTGTGTCTGGAGGTGTGTTTGCTTTATGGTTCTTCGGTAAATACAAAAAACGTATTGCGTATTGGTTGTAGGAATTTTGAGCTATGGCATACATTAAATTTGATCATGTTTGCGTGGATTTTCCTATTTTCAACGCAAAAAATCGCTCTCTTAAAAATACGGTAATGCAAGCTGCTACGGGGGGTAGTGTAAGTTTTGGTGCAGAAGGGACGATTATTCGTTCGTTAGAAGACGTAACTTTTGAACTTAAAAAAGGAGATAGAGTTGGACTTGTTGGTCATAATGGTGCAGGGAAAAGTACACTTTTACGAGCCTTAGGTAATGTTTACGTGCCAACTTCGGGCTCCGCTATTATTGAAGGTGAAATCGGCTCTTTGGTAGATATTTCTCTTGGTATTGATCACGAGGCTACGGGGCGAGAAAACATTTTCATCCGTGGAGCGCTTTTGGGACTGAAACGTCGAGAAATTGAAGAAAAATTTAATGAGATAGTTGATTTTTCCGATCTTGGCAATTTTATAGATATGCCTGTGCGAACCTATTCGTCTGGGATGCACTTGCGACTGGCTTTCGCTGTTGCCACTATTATCCGACCTGAAATTTTATTGATGGATGAGTGGCTTTCTGTTGGAGATGCCGCATTTAATGCAAAAGCAGAGTCAAGATTAACAAATCTTGTTCAGTCAAGTGAAATTTTAGTTATCGCAAGTCATTCTCGAGAGTTAATTGAGCGGACTTGTAATCGTGCTCTATGGTTTGAACACGGACGGCTTAAAATGGATGGAACTCCAGAGACTGTTTGTCGGGCCTATTGGGGTTAATAATAAAAGGAATGATGGTGAAGAATATGCCTAAGTATGACTATTTAATTGTTGGCGCTGGGCTTTTTGGCGCTGTATTTGCCAGTGAAGCAAAAAAGGTTGGAAAATCGTGTCTAGTGATTGATCGCCGTTCTCATATTGCTGGGAATGTATACACAGAAGAGATAGGGGGGATCCACGTTCATAAGTATGGGGCACATATTTTTCATACAAGTGACAGAGATATTTGGAATTATGTGAATCAATTTGCTGAATTTAATCATTTTGTCAATAGCCCTGTTGCGAACTTTAAAGGTAAGCTCTATAACCTTCCTTTCAATATGAATACGTTCTACCAAATGTGGGGCGTAAAGACGCCGCAGGAGGCTGCTGACAAAATTACGAGACAACGTCAAGAAGCAGGAATCTTAGATCCTAAGAATCTTGAGGAACAAGCAATCGGTTTGGTGGGGAAGGATATCTATGAAATTCTCATCAAGGGATATACGGAAAAGCAATGGGGTAGAGAATGTAAGGATTTGCCCGCTTCTATCATCCGTCGCTTGCCTGTTCGTTTGACGTTTGATAATAATTATTTCAATGATCGCTATCAAGGTATTCCCATTGGAGGATATACCGCAATGGTCGAAAAAATGCTCATGGGAATTGAAGTACGTCTTGGTACGGACTATTTAGCTCATCGCGAGGAGTTTAATGCTTTGTGTGAGAAGGTGATTTTTACAGGGCCTATTGATGAGTATTTTAATTATTGTTTTGGCCCTCTAAACTACCGTAGTGTCAGTTTTGAAACTGAGAAAATTGACACTTCAAACTACCAAGGCGTTGCCGTTGTCAATTACACAGAGAGAGAGATTCCCTATACTCGCATTATTGAGCATAAGTTTTTTGATTGGGTCGATGTCCCCCAAACTATCATTAGTCGTGAATATCCTGCGGAATGGAAGCCGGGAACGGAGCCTTATTATCCCGTTAATGATAAAACGAATACGGACTTGTACTTGAAATACAAGGATCTTGCCACTTGTGACAAGAAAACTGTATTTGGTGGGCGCCTTGGTTCTTACCGATATTACGATATGGACAAAGTGATTAAAGAGGCGTTAACGGTATTTCGTGAAATGCACGGAGTGGAAGACTAAAAATGTCGAAATTTCACCTGGTCGTGGTGACATTTAATCGATGCCAATTGCTCAAAAAGTGTTTAGATTCACTGATTGCTCAGTCTGGAGAGCAAATTGAAAAAATTTGGGTAATTGATAATGCAAGCACCGATGAAACAGAATTTGTGATGAAGTCTTATACCGCTTCTTTTCCTTCTCTTTTTACTTATTGTAAACAAAGTGAGAATTTAGGAGGAAGTGGTGGTTTTTCCCTTGGAATGAAATTGGCTTTTGAAGCAGGAGCTCATTGGGTTGGGCTTCTTGATGATGATGTTTTGTTTGCTCCAGATTGTTTACAACAACTTTCTCGATTTACGGATAAATATAAATGTTTGATAGGTGTCCGAGAGAGTATGAGTGGAGAATTGGCTGAATACGCTGCTCTGAACTATGACCTAAAGAATCCCTTTAGAGTCAACCCAAAAACAGCAACAATTGCTTCAACATATAAAAATAGGGCAGCGATGCCAGAAGTTTGTCCCATTGACGGAGCATCCTTTGAAGGTTTTTTTGTAGAACGGAGTGTAATTGAGAAGGTGGGTTTTCCTTTTGCGGAATACTTTATTTTCAGTGACGACTTCGATTATACAATTCGCGTGAGGAAGGCAGGTTTCCAAGCTGTAGCAGTTCGCGATGCTAAAATTACGCGTCAATTAGATTATAAGAGGGCGGGATTAGATTCATGGAAAACCTTCTATATTTGGCGAAATTTTTTTGTTTTGCATTTCCTCTATGGTGAAAATGTATGGGTTCGTAGCAAGCCATATATCTTATCAATTGGTTTGTTGCTTTTGAGTCTTATAAAAAGAAAGCCAGTAGATGTAAGAGCAATTCTTTCATCTGCTCAAAAATTGAATAAGACGTTACAAAACAAATGATTATATTTTAAGGTTATTAATATGCGTACTCTACAGAGAGTCATTTTACCTAATTTGTCTATCAAAGCAGAAGAAGAAGCTTATTATCACGTTTCTGAATCGGTTGATTTATCTAGAGAGACCAAAACACTTTACTGCAAAAAAGGTACAAAAATATCATTTGATTCGTTCTATAACTCTTTCGATGTGTTTATTTGGAAGGGGCGTTGCGATATTCAACGGTTATTTTTGAGTTTAAACGGGCAAGGTAAGGTTCGTGTGACTTGCCATTATTCCCGAGTAGGTTTGGTAACCAAAGTATATGAAGAATGGGAGTGTGATCTTGCTGAGAACGTGCCCCACGAATTACTTAGTTATTCTAATATCCCCCCGATTAGTGGTAAAGTTTTTTTCTCGATCACTGCATTAGAAGATATTGTTTTTACTGGCGGCAAATGGGAGTCTGATGTTGAGGCTGCACGTGACGTAAAGTTAGGTATTGTTGTAACTCATTTTAATCGTCAGCAATATGTTCTTCCGGCAATTAAGAGAATTGAAAATGAGTTGCTGATTGATGCGGCTTACAAAGATAAAATTAAATTAATAGTAGTAGATAACTCTAAAAATCTTGGGGTGACGAATTCCGAGCGTGTAGAAATTATTCCGAATCCGAATTTAGGAGGTTCAGGAGGGTTTACACGTGGACTTTTAGAGTCAATTGACGGTGGATACACTCACTGCCTCTTCATGGATGATGATGGTAGCTGCGAAATTGAATGTATAAGGCGAACATATGAGCTATTTTCCTTGAATAAGGAAAGAGCTGATAAATTTGCTATAAGTGGTGTTTTATTACCAGAAAACACCCCATCGGTAATTCATGAAAAGGGAGCTTTTTTCTCAAAACAGGGGATAACAAGACCTAATAAAATAGGTTTACAAATAACGAACTTCCAGAGTGTGTTGCTTGCAGATGATGATTTCAATAGTCCAGATTATGGTGCCTGGTGTTTTTTTGGTTTTCCTCTTCAAGGAACACAAAAGTATCCATTCCCATTTTTTGTGCGAGGAGATGATATCCTATTTAGTTTGCAAAATCACTTCGAGATAGTAACGATTTGTGGGATAGGTGTGTATATCGATGAGTTCGGCCCCAAAGAATCTCCATTGACAACCTATTTAGGAAGTCGATCTGTATTTTTTATTACTGTAGCTGAGTTTGGTGCTAATAGGTTCACGTTTTGGAAACTTTTTTCACAATGGTATTTATTGAAACTGTTTAGTTATCATTATGACTCTGCTAACACAACTTATTTGGCGTTGAAAGATTTATTGCAAGGCGGCGAAATCTTTTTGAATGATCCTGATGGTTCTCTTAGAAGAAAAGTTATAAAGGAACAAACGAAATTTGAGCAGCTCCAAGAGCGGACTACTTTTCCAGTTGATTTTAATGATATTCGAGACGAGTCTACATTAAGAAAGTTCAAGAGATTTATATCTTTGAATGGTTTATTCCTACCTTCATGTATGTTGAGAAATGAAATTGTTTTTCAGCCCAGAGGTTGGCGTGGTTGTTATCGTCAAATATACAAATATAAGTCAATTTATTATTTTTCTGGTATTGATGGCAAAGGATACGTGGTTCAACATGATAAAAAAGAGCTGCTGTGCGGTATCTTTAAGTGGTTGAGCGCTAGTATTTGCATCATTTTGGGGTACGGGAAGATGAGAAAGCAACTTCAAAATCTAGAACAAAAAGCAACGACGGAAGAATTCTGGAGAACTCTTTTAGAATTAAACAAGAAAAGTTAATAGGACAATATAATATGCTTGGGGGCTTTAATTGCTAACTAGCATTAGCCCCAAAATTTTAGGTAAAGCAACTATAAGTTCGTTAGGTAGATTTGAGTTCAGAGTTCAATGATGTACACTTATGGGAATGCTACTGTCAAGCGTAAAGATTATTAACCCCATAAATTGTTGGTGTTGAGCGCCAGAGTAGTATCACCTTAAAAAGTTGAATAATTTTTGAGCTTCACACCGTTAGTAAGAGAAGTTTCTTTTGGAGTTGGTAAATACCGTTTTCTAAGAAGCTCTCTTTGAAGGTGATGATTTCAGAATATAGCGAGGTCGTTGCTTGGTTTCCATGTAGATACGGCCAATGTATTCGCCGAGCACACCAATACCGATTAATTGCACGCCACCCAAGAATAATATGGTCGTGATTATCGACGGGTAGCCTGGAACGTCGCTCCCGAAAAAGAGCGTACGAAAGAGAAAATAAACGCCTAAACAGCCCGAGAAAAAGGCTAGAAGGGAGCCAATGTAGGTCCAGATGCGTAAAGGTAACGTTGAAAAGCTAGTGATACCTTCTAAGGCAAAATTCCAAAGTTTCCAGGTGTTGAATTTGGAATCGCCGGCCACGCGCTCTTTGCGGGTATATTCGACCACTTGAACATTACTACCTCCGACCCAAGATAAAATTCCTTTCATGAAAAGATTGCGTTCTGAAAGAAGTTTTAAGTTTTCCACAACACTTCGATCTAGCAAACGAAAATCGCCGACATTGGCTTCAATTTTGGGTGAAGATATTTTGTTGTGGAGTTCGTAAAAGAGTTCTGCTGTTTTACGCTTTAAATATGTATCTGATGAACGGTCCACGCGCTTAGCGAGCACTACATCGGCGCCTTCAAGCCACTTTTCAATGAGCAATTCAACTACTTCAATGGGGTCTTGCAGGTCCACATCCATTGGGATTACTGCATCGCCCGTTGCATGGTCAAGCCCGGCGCAAAGTGCTGCCTCTTTTCCGAAATTGCGGGTAAAGGAGAGATGAAGAACAAGCGGGTCTCGGTTAGCTAGATTGGAAATAATATTTTCAGTGTTGTCTGAGCTTCCGTCATTAACAAAAACGATTTCAAACTTTAGCTCAGATTTTAAGCCTGGGGGGGGGAGTGATTTACGAACTTGCCTATAAAAGATGGGGATAGCTGATTCTTCGTTATATACGGGAACGACTAAAGAAATAGTTTTCATTTTGAATCTAAAAGTGCTTTGATAATGACCTCCAACAATTTTACACTCTAATTTTTGGGTGCAGAGTCTGAAATTTCTTTTGTTAGCGGTCTGCGACTCTGAAACACTAAGAGCATTGAGATAAATATTTCAATGCTCTGTTTTTCCTTTTATTACCAGATTAATATACGTTTCAGACGTTAGTCTCGGTTAGTTTTGTTATTGATGTTAGGAGGCGTCAAGAAGTAGTACAAATCAGGCGTCAAAAAGTAGTACAAACT
>CALESB010000008.1 GCA_937906995.1 uncultured Sutterella sp. | reverse complement strand
ATGTTTGGGGCTCTATCATCTGCTCTTTGATGGTGGTTGGTGCTCACATTCCGCTCGCCTTGCTCTCTTGGGAACACTTCAAGGGTATCTGGGGCTTGGGCGAAGGCACGATCTCCTACGAGGCTGCCGAACACCACTCTCCGAAGTGGTTGGCTAAGGATGTTGTTCAAACGAACATCGAAAAGCGCATCTAATTTATACAAAAGTTACGCTTAACTAGCCTCTAAAATAAAAGGGATTCGTTATGATATGACGAATCCCTTTTTCTATTTACATAGGTCAAAAGTACATGGCAACCAGTCGTTTAGAAACTCCCAAAGGCTTGCGTCTTCATTTTGGGTTATTCGGCAAACGTAACGCAGGAAAATCCTCTCTTATCAATGCGTTAGCCAATCAAAACATTTCCATTGTCAGCTCAGTGGCTGGAACAACTACCGACCCGGTAGAAAAAGCGTTTGAACTTGCCCCCATTGGTCCTGTAGTTTTTATGGATACTGCAGGTATTGATGATGTTGGCGATCTTGGACTAGCACGTATTGAAAAAAGCCTCTCTGTCTTAGAGTGGATGGATATTGCCCTCGTTGTTTGTGAGGTTGGAACTTGGGGTGAACATGAAGAAAAGCTATTGAAAATCACCCATCAAAATGGAACTCCAACCATTGTTGTAATTAACAAAGTTGACACAAAAAGTGTCAACAAAGAATTTGTACAAGAGCTCAAGCAACGCGGCCTTAAAGTCGTTTGTACAAGTACAAAGGAACATCTAGGGATTGATGCCCTGCGTGACTGTATTATTCAAACAGTTTTGGATCAAACAGAACCCGACCGTCCCTTAATGGAGGGGATTGTTAAATCTGGCGATACGGTAATTTTAGTAACACCAATTGATACAGGTGCACCCAAAGGGCGTCTAATTCTTCCTCAAGTACAAGCCATCCGTGAACTCCTTGATAGTGGTGCAAAATGTATTGTTATAAAGGAAGATCGTATCCAAGAAACCTTGGCTGAGCTCAAGACAAGTCCTGATTTAGTCATTACCGATAGTCAGGTTGTCCAACGCGTTGTGAAAGAAGTGCCTGAGCCAATTCCAGTTACTACATTTTCCATCCAAATGGCCTACTCCAAGAGTGATTTGTTAGAAATGGCCTTGGGTGCTGCAGCCTTAAGCAAGTTAAAGCCTGGGGATCGTGTCTTAATTGCAGAAACATGCTCACACCACCCATTAAAGGATGATATTGGACGCGTAAAAATCCCCAATTGGTTACGTCAAAAAGTAGGTGGAGACCTTTGTGTTGATATTGCGGTTGGAAAAGACTTACCGACCGATTTAACGCCTTATAAGCTCATTATTCAATGTGGTGGTTGCATTGTTACGCGTCGCCATATGTTGGCCCGCCTGCGCGCTGCCAGGGCTCAAGGCGTGCCTATGACAAACTATGGCGTAGCTATTTCCTACTTGCAGGGGGTATTGCCTCGCGCACTGGCCTGCCACCCTGAAGCAAAAGCCATTTTTGACCAAGCTCTCAAAGCATAAAGGACCCATATTATGAAAAGCATTGAGTCCATTGTTAAACAAACAGAATTCAGTGATGACGATATTGTTCGTTTACTGGGAATTACCTCAGCTCAAGACGCAGAGATACTCCGTCAGGCTGCGTATACTCGAACAACTGAACACCTTGGTAATCAAGTGTATTATCGTGGCTTAATTGAGTTTTCTAATATATGCACTTTGAACTGTAGGTACTGCGGTATTCGCAAATCAAACCATACAGTACCACGATACGAACTTACTCACGAGCAAATTGTCCAAGCCGCACTTTGGGCCGCAGAAAATCATTACGGTTCGATTTGCTTGCAAGCTGGAGAAAGACGAGATCCGAAATTTGTTGATTTTGTTACCAATGTATTAAAAGAAATCCATCAAAAAACGGTCAGTGAGGTACTGCCCTATGGCCTTGGAGTGACTCTCTCTCTTGGTGAACAAACTTTAGATGTCTACAAACAATGGGCTGAAGCCAGTGGCAACCCTATCGGATTGCGCTATCTTTTACGATTTGAATCCTCTAATCCTGATATCTTTGATCACCTTCACTGTTGCCCCGGCAAACATGAAAAAGGCTTAGAACGACGTTATGAGGCCCTAGAACGTTTACGCCAAGCTGGTTATCAAGTCGGTTCTGGTGTCATGATTGGGCTTCCAAGTCAAACACTTCAAGACCTATGCAATGACATCCGTATGTTCCAAAAGTTAGATTTGGATATGATTGGCATGGGCCCATATATCACTAGCGATGGTGCTGATATGCTAGGCGAAGGCATGATGGAAAAGACGCCGTTAATGCGTTTAGCCTTAAATATGATTGCTACAACTCGCCTAGTGATCCCCGATGTCAATATTGCGGCAGCAACAGCTCTGCATGCTCTTGAAGAGAATGGTCGTGAAAAGGGAATTATGCATGGTTGCAACGTTATCATGCCCAATATCACGCCTCGTATTGTTCGAAAAAACTATCAACTATATGCGAACAAGCCCTTTATTGAACAAGAGCCAAGTGATACTAATCACGTCCTACAAGCTAGTATTGAAAGCACTGGACGGACCGTTGGCCTAAATGTTCTTGGTAGCTCCTGTCATTGGAAAAAACGTACACAAAATAATTAAAAAAATGGGCTTCAAAATGAAGCCCATTTTTGACTACTCTTCAAAAGTTTGGTTCTTCTCGCGTGTGGTTCGGAATTCAACATCCGGCCAATGACGCTCTGTAGTTTGAAGGTTATAAATGGATGTTGCCAGATAGACAAGATTCCCATCAGCATCTTTGGCTAAGCGAGTAGCTTGTTCATCGGTAAATCGCTTTTTCGTATCCTCATCTGGGAAATGTAGCCAGCGTGCCGTAGAGACATCTGTTTGCTCATACAGCGCATCCACCTTATATTCTGTAGCCAAACGCTGAGCAACAATTTCAAACTGCAAGAAACCAACTGCCCCCAAGTAGAGATGACCAAAGTCATTTTCAAATACTTGGATTGCACCTTCTTCTCCCAACTCCTTAAGACCTTTTTGCAATTGTTTTGCTTTAAATGGGTCCTTGGCACGAGCAGAACGGAATAATTCTGGTGCAAAATATGGAATCCCAGTAAAGCCCAAAACTTCACCTTCTGTTAACGTATCGCCAATATGCAGTTGCCCGTGGTTATAAATACCAATAATGTCACCAGCAACAGCATCTGTCATGGTTACACGATCATTAGCCATAAAGGTTAAGGCATTCGGGATCTTCATTTCGCGATTTTCACGCAAATGGCGAACTTTCATACCCTGTGTATATCGACCAGAGCAAACTCGGAAGAAAGCAATGCGGTCACGATGCTTAGGATCCATATTCGCTTGGATCTTAAAGACGAAACCACTAAAGGGCTTTTCCGTCGGTTCAACCATACGCTTACCCCCATCTCGAGGTTGTGGTTGGGGAGCCCAACGAACTAAGGCCTCCAAAACGTCCTTCACACCAAAATTATTTACACCAGAACCAAAGAAGACAGGGCTTTGCTCACCAGCCAAGAACTTATCCAGGCTGAACGGATTAGAGACTCCCTTCACTAATTCAATGCTTTCTCGAACATAATCCATTTCCAACGGGAATAATTCATCGAGGCGCGGATTGTCTAGTCCTTCAATTAATTCTTCATTACCAGATAAACGATCTTCACCGGCAGTAAAGCGTACCAAACGGTCTTTCTCAAGCGAGAAAACGCCTCTGAAGGTCTTACCCATGCCAATCGGCCAAGTAATAGGTACACACTCTAATTTCAAGATTTCTTCGATCTCACTTAAAAGATCGATTGGATCTCTAACTTCACGGTCAAGCTTGTTGATGAATGTGATAATAGGCGTATTGCGTAAACGACAAACTTCTAACAATTTGATCGTTTGAGCTTCCACACCTTTGGCAGCATCAATCACCATCACTGCAGCATCTACTGCAGTTAACACACGATATGTATCTTCCGAGAAATCTTCGTGCCCCGGTGTGTCCAACAAGTTAATGACGTGATTGTCGTACTCGAACTGCATCACGGAACTCGTCACCGAGATACCGCGTTGTTGTTCTACTTCCATCCAGTCACTTGTAGCATGACGAGCGGCCTTGCGGCCTTTCACTGCACCAGCCATTTGGATAGCTCCACCAAAAAGCAAAAGCTTTTCAGTTAATGTCGTCTTACCCGCATCAGGGTGAGCGATGATGGCAAACGTACGACGTTTTTGCACATCTTTTAAAATTCGTGGGTCTAAATCAACCATTTTTAAGAATTCTTTTGATAATTCAAATATTTTTGTCGACAACTAAGCGCCGTATTGTACCTGATTTCAAGAAAAATCCTTAGTCTCTAGCCCATTGCGATACAATGACAGACATTCATTTAAAGGAGAGGTTATATGAGTTATTTTCCTTCATGGAAGTTGAAAACGGATGGCATTATTGCCCCTGATGAACGCTTACCCATGCCACAAACCTTAGCAATGGGTATTCAACACGTTGTTGCCATGTTTGGTTCAACCATTTTGGCTCCATTATTGATGGGCTTTGACCCTAACGTTGCAATCTTAATGAGCGGCATTGGAACGCTCATTTTTTTCGTCATTGTTGGTGGGCACGTTCCTAGTTATTTGGGATCTAGCTTCGCTTTTATTGGGGTTGTTATTGCAGCAACTGGCTATGCTGCAGGCTCTGGACTCAACGCTAATATTGGGGTAGCTCTTGGAGGCATTATTATTTGCGGTTTAATTTACGCCATAGTTGGACTCATTGTCATGATGACAGGAGTACGATGGATTGAGAAATTAATGCCCCCAGTCGTCACTGGTGCTGTTGTTGCTGTGATTGGCCTTAATTTGGCTCCTACCGCTGTTCGTAGCGTTGGCACAGGAACGTTTAATGCCTGCATCGCAATCATCACTATGATCTGCGTTGGGGCCGTTGCTGTGTATACACGTGGCATGATTCAAAAGCTTCTAATTCTTGTTGGCATTGTTCTGAGCTACATTATTTATTTTATTTTGGCTAACGTTCTTGGTTTCGGTCCGGCAATCGACTTCAGCATTATTAGTAACGCTGCTTGGTTTGGCATGCCAACATTTCACACTCCAGTTTTTGAATTTAACGCGATCTTATTAATTGCTCCTGTTGTCATTATTTTGATTGGTGAAAACCTCGGACACGTGAAGGCTGTGACCGCTATGACTGGAAAAAATCTTGATCCTTATATGGGACGAGCTTTCTTGGGTGATGGTGTAGCCACAATGATTGCAGGTAGTGTTGGCGGTACAGGGGTCACAACCTACGGTGAAAATATCGGCGTTATGGCTGCTACGCGTGTATATTCAACGCTTATCTTTGCAGTTGCTGCATGTATTGCTATTTTATTAGGCTTTTCTCCAAAGTTTGGAGCTGTAATCCAAACTATTCCTCAACCCCTTCTTGGTGGTGTTTCAATCGTTGTTTTCGGCTTAATTGCCGTTGCGGGTGCTCGTATTTGGGTTGTTAACCACGTCGACTTTGGCAATAACCGTAACCTAATTGTTGCAGCTGTCACATTAATTTTAGGTGCTGGTGACTTTACCCTAAACCTCGGCGGCTTTGCCCTAGGGGGTATTGGGACTGCTACCTTCGGTGCTATATTGCTCAATGCACTAATGAACCGTGGCGATCATGAGGAAAATACTGGTGACCCTTTAATCGAAAAGTAATTTTTAATCATTGAAATTACACAACTAAAAAGCCTCTATCCGAACAGATAGAGGCTTTTTATTATGCTTGAAAAGTGATTTTAGGCACGCTTTTCCAAAACAGGTTCAGAACAGCCATCTACACCAACCAAAACCAAGCTTGTCAACAAAGCCAATTGAGGTCCAAGATAAGCATCAACCGGTTCCCACCATTCCTTAACGTTATGGTTAAAGCCTTCCTTACCGCCACCGCCTAAGGTCGTAGCTGGCACTCCCTTATTTACTGCAACATTGTGATCCGTAGAAGCAAAGGCGTACGAATACAAAGGAATATCCAATGCTGCCATAGCACCACGAGCTGCTTGTAGAACACTCACGTCATCAGATTGACCGCCACCTGGACGATGACCAATCGGTTCAAGCGTTAACTTGACACCGTTTTCCTCACTGCAGCCCCAACGAGCATTTTCGTCCTTGGCAGCTTGTTCAAAAATCGGAAGAAGACGAGCTTCTAAGTCATCTAATTCTTGGGCTCCGGCACTGCGCATATCCAATTCCATTTCCACATGAGCAGCAATGGAATTTACGGTCGTACCGCCCTTAATCGTACCGCAGGTGAAAGTTGTTTTTGGATCACACGTCGTTTCAACATCCGCAACCTTAGCAATAGCACGCCCCATAGCATGAATGGCAGACGGCGTACCAAAAGCATTCCAAGAGTGGCCACCAGGACCATCATAGTGGACGCGATAACGCTTAGAGCCCGTTGCACCACGCAAAACACGATTAACATTCACTCCATCAACGGAAATAAAACCATCGATTTGAATACCAGACTTATTAAAGAGGTACTTAGAGCCACGCAAATCGCCATTACCTTCTTCACCGACGCTACAGACGAAAAGAATGTCCCCAACGGTCTTGATGTTGAATTCTTGCAATGTACGCAACACCTGCAAATTCACAGCTAAACCACGAGCGTCATCACTAATGCCGGGGGCAAAATAGCGATTACCTTCCTTACGAACCTTCACATTCGTTCCTGCGGGGAAAACTGTGTCTAAGTGAGCTGCCAAAACCAAAGTTGGACCATTACCTGTACCTGCACGGCGAGCTAAGACATTACCCTCTTCATCAATCTTTGCTTCTAACCCGAGTTCCTCAAAACGACGAGCCAACTCTTTTGCGCGAACATCTTCATGGAATGGAGGAGCTTCTACTTCAGTAATTGCAATTTGATCAGCAATCGTCTTCTCTTCGTCGCGCTTGATACCTTCAATAGCGGCTTTGATCGTTTCACAAGCAGAAAGTGTATCCACAGCGGCTTGGACATGCGCTAACAAAGGTGGCATTTCCAAGGGCTTGGCATCGACAGGATTATCCATTTTCGACTCCTAATGTAATTGAATTTATTCGCACTTTTAACGGCGATTCGTTTTATTGTAACAGTTAAGATGATCTACTTAGACGTATCAAATCAACGATTAACGCTTAAGCTTTGCAAATGCATTGGCCATAGCTCCCATCGATGAACGCGAGTCTTTCATTGTTCTAGATGGCTTGCCCTTGGTTCTAATAGTGTTTTTTCCTGCATTAGACTTCATTGATAAAGCGATACGATTACGAGCTACATCAACCTCTACAACTCTCACTTTAACAATTTGACCTACTCGAACCACTTCACGAGGATCTTTCACAAAGCGATCAGAGAGTTCAGACACATGAACTAACCCATCTTGATGGACACCAATATCAATAAAAGCACCAAAGGCAGCCACATTTGAAACGACCCCTTCTAGTTCCATCCCAACCTTTAAATCAGATACTGAGTCCACACCTTCTTTGAACTCTGCCATCTTGAACTCTGGTCGTGGATCTCTTCCTGGCTTTTCTAATTCTGCAAAAATGTCCAACACAGTCGGCAAACCAAATTGCTCATCCGTAAAGTCTTTGGCGTGCAATTGAGATAAAACATCATGATTGCCGATAAGCTCTTTTAAGGTCTTGCCTGTTCTCTTGGCAATGCGCTCAACAATGGGATAAGCCTCAGGGTGAACGGCCGAAGCATCTAAAGGATTATCTCCAGAATTAATGCGTAAAAAACCCGCCGATTGTTCAAATGTTTTCGCTCCAAAGCGCGGGACTTTCATAAGTTGAGTACGATTAGAAAAGCCTCCAATTGTTGTCCTATACAACACAATGTGCTCTGCAATTGTTTTAGTTAAACCTGAAACACGTGATAATAGCTGAGCACTCGCTGTGTTTAGATCCACCCCTACAGCATTTACACAATCCTCAACAACGGCATCTAGCTTATGGGCTAAGTGCAACTGATTTACGTCGTGTTGATACTGACCAACTCCAATGGATTTAGGGTCAATTTTGACCAATTCTGCTAACGGATCTTGCAGGCGACGAGCAATTGAAACTGCACCTCGATAACTTACATCCATATCCGGAAACTCTTTTGCTGCCAGTTCACTAGCAGAGTAAACACTCGCACCTGCTTCACTAACAACAACCTTGGTCAAACGTAACTCAGGATGGCGTCGAATGAGATCGGCAGCTAATTTATCGGTTTCACGACTAGCTGTCCCATTGCCAATGGAAATCAACTGACTCCCATGACGCTTGGCCAAAGCTACCAAAATTTCAATGGATCGCTCCCATTCACGTCGAGGCTCATGAGGGTAAATTACACCGGTATCTAAAACAGCACCAGTTGCAGAGATGACTGCAACTTTTACACCAGTTCGCAAACCAGGATCTAATCCAATTACTCCCTTTTGCCCAGCTGGCGCTGCCAATAGGAGATCTTTCAAATTAATACCAAAAACTCGAATCGCCTCATCCTCTGCCTTCTCTCTCAAAGTAGCAAAGAGCTCACTTTCGATATTCAAGCTCACCTTAACACGCCACGTCCAACGACAGACATCTTGCAACCAAGAGTCTGCAGCTCGTCCGAGATCTGCGATACCAAAATGATTTGCAATAATCGATTGGCAGGGGTGATTTTTTTGCTTTTCCTCATCCTCCGTCAACTGAATTGAAACCTTCAGAACACCTTCTTGGCGACCTCGGAACATGGCCAAGGCCCGATGGGACGGTACAGAGGACAGGGCCTCATCATAATCAAAATAATCTTTAAACTTTTCCCCTTCACTTTCCTTGCCTTCAATGACCTCCGAAACAACAAAGCCATTTTTCCCAATAAATGTACGTATCTTGGCAAGTAACTCCGCATTTTCACTAAAACGTTCTGCCAAAATATCTCGGGCCCCATTTAAAGCTTCTCGAGTGGTTTTTATTCCTTTTGCTTCATTAATATATTTTTGAGCCTCTAATTCTGGCTCTAAAGTAGGAACATTAAATAACGCATCCGCTAAAGCCTCTAATCCTGCTTCTTTAGCGATTTGAGCACGAGTACGTCGACGGGGCTTAAAAGGCAGATAAAGATCCTCAATTGTTTGCTTTGTCTCCGCTAGAGTTAAGGCTTCTCTTAACTCATCTGTGAGCTTGCCTTGAGACTCAATCGAATCTAAAACAGTCTGTCGTCGCTCTTCCAACTCTCGTAAATAAACCAAACGCTCTTCTAATAAACGTAGCTGCCCATCATCAAGTCCACCTGTCACTTCTTTTCGATATCGAGCGATAAAAGGCACTGTTGATCCTGAATCTAATAAATCAACAGCTGCACTGACCTGTGCCTCTCGAGCTCCAATATCCTTGGATAAGGTCGTCAAAATGCGTTGGAGAGCTTGAGGAGTTAAATCCATATTTAGACCTTTCTATACAAAAAAAGAAATTCACCAATCTTATTTAAAAAAGATTGGTGAATTATCAAAGTAAATTTAATGAACAGGCTTCAAGCTTCGAGCGTTTTGGCGAATCATATCCACCAAATCACGATCCTTTTGCTCATATGCTTGTTTGCGAAGCTGTAAATAGATATTCTCTTCGGGAGCTTTATCTGTATCTTCTTCGTAGATGAATCGCAAGAAATAATATCCTTCCTGCGCAGGCGCCTCTAGAGAAATCGTAAATCGGCTAGCTGGATAATTTTCGCTTTTCTGAACATCTGTAATTACAGATTGTTCATTATCAAAACGCACAGTATCCATGACAGTAAGACCACCGAAATGCAACTCTCTTTCTAACACCAATTGATCACCATCAAAATGCTCATGCACCACACTCTTTTTCATTGCTTCTACGTAATCAGAGGGGTGACGAGCAAAATGCTCCAACTGGCGCCAAAGCATCGATACATTCAATACGTCAGCCAAATCATCGTGCGGATTTGTCACCTCAATAATATGTTCATGAATTTTAACCATGATTCTTTGCCTTCTTTAATTTTTCTTCTAACCAAAAGCTATAGCGAGACATCGCAAAGCTACTAAAGAAGTAAATGGCAGCAATAAAGATATAACCTTCAACAAAAAATTGTCGCCATTGAGGATCCCCGAGTGCTAACCGCAGAGCTCCAGTCAGGTCATACATTGAGACAACAGTCACAAGAGAGGTATCCATAAAAGTCGAAAGTAAACTATTTACAAATGCAGGAATAACAGCAACCAAGGCCTGAGGCAAAATCACATACACGTATACTTGCCACGTTCTTAACCCCAATGACTCTGCAGCATCAAATTGCGCTCTTGGAATAGTCTGCAGACCACCTCTAACTGTCTCTGCCATATACGCTGCCTGGAATAAAGATATCCCGATAGCAATACGCCAAAAACTATCAATGCTCCAACTCGCTGGCAAAATAAGAGGAAAAATATAAGTAGCCACAAATAAAACCGTAATTAACGGAACTCCACGGACTAATTCAATATAGGCTGTGCTTAACACTCGCAACACAGGCATCTGAGACCTACGTCCCAAAGCTAACAAAATGCCTAACGGAGCGGATGCTGTCATCCCAATAATGGTGAGTATGACCGTCAAAGGCAACCCACCCCATGCATCCGAATCAATAGGAGTCAACCCAAAAACACCGCCTGCCATTAAAGTGAAAAACAGAGTGAGGGCAAAAAACCAACCTACACATATTAGCCGTGCTCCCCGTCTACTCCATAACATTGGAAGGGCGGACACAATGAGCATCACAACCACTGCACCTGTACCAACAGCAGCACGCCAATGCTCATCGTAAGGAAAGCGACCAAATAAAATTAAACGCCACTTTTCAGCAACAAAACCCCAACAAGCACCAGTTGACTCTCGACACAACTGCAAATCCGGTTGAGTCACCGCGTTTAGAATGCCCCAACTTGTTAAATTAACACCCAAATATAAAAGTACACCAACAATCACTACCGTAATCAGAGAGGACCACGTTGAGGTGAAATACTGACTGCGAAGCGTACTGAGAAGCGTCTTAGATGAATGCATCACTCGCTCCTACTTCGGTGCAGCTATGACGCGAGAATTCATCGCATTCATAATCACAGCAATAATCAGATTCAAGAAGAGATAGACCATCATAATCATCAAAATCGCCTCAAGAGCTTGCCCCATGATCACAATGGACGTATTACCAACGCTAACGATGTCTGGATAACCAATAATGACAGCTAGTGATGAGTTTTTCGTTAAATTCATAAACTGACTAGCTAAAGGTGGAATCACAAGACGTAATGATTGGGGCAAAATTACATAGCTTATTGTTTGTAGATTAGCCATCCCCAACGCTTCTGCTGCTCTCCATTGATTTTTAGGCACAGCCAAAATACCTGCGCGAACAATTTCTGCAATAGAAGCTGATGTAAACGTCGTTAAACCAATCCAAAGTGTTAAAAATTCAGGCGTAGCCCCAGCGCCACCAACAACCATGAAGCCTTCAATTTGAGGATGACTCCACCCTCCTAAAAGGCCAAACAAAATCCAAACAACTACAGCAGTCAACACACTTGCAACCAAAGCACTTAAGGTTGCCATTAGGCTAGTAATTCGACTAATAAAATATCGACGTGCGCCCAAAAAGGTGACTATAGCTAAAGCAAATGCAGTACCGTTGGCCATCGACAGATTATTGGGTACGGCAAATTGAAGCCCCGCTTTTGAAATCATTAACCATGATCCAAGGGTCAATGGATCAAAAGAATCTGGCAAAAATTCAGTTATAACCAAATAGATTGCAAACAGTTGGATTAGAAGGGGGATATTGCGATAAAACTCAACATGCGCAACGCCTAAAAAGCGAACCAATGGATGTTTTGACAATCGCATTAAGCCAACAATAACCCCGAGAACAGTGGCTGTCACAATGGAAAATATCGCAACTCGGACAGTATTTAGCATCCCTGCAACAAACATTCTCCCAAAACTGTCATTTGAGTTAACCGCAATCAGTGATTCACCGATTTCAAAACTGGCACGATCGCTTAAAAAAGCAAATCCAGAGCGAATATCTCTTGCCTGAAGGTTGTCATGAATGTTTTGTCCAAAAACGTAGCACAGGACAGCAAACAACACAAAAATAATGGCTTGCCAAAACCACTCACGTCGGCGACGATGAGCTTCTCGAGCCTGATAAGAATCGTCTCCGATTGTTATCTTGCTCTTAAAAGGAATTAGTTTAGATTCTTGGCTCATTGATGATCAAAATGGCGGTTGTTAAGCACAACCGCCATCTTTTAAAAGTTCCTAGTGGAAATTAACGGATCGGTGGAGCATATAACAAGCCCCCTTGAGTCCATAAATTATTGTTGCTACGAGGCAAGCCTAACTTAGAGTTCGGACCCATGTTAGCTTCAAAACTTTCACCGTAGTTACCCACTTGCTTAACAATACGGTAGCTCCATTGCTTATCTAAGCCTAACATTTTACCCATATCTTCAGAAGCGCCAAGTAAACGTTGTACATCCGGACGCTTATCTTGAGCTAACTTTTGATCCACATTAGCCTTTGTAATACCCAACTCTTCAGCATTAATCAAAGCAAAAATAGACCAACGGACAATGGAGTACCACTGATCGTCACCGCGACGAACAGCCGGAGCCAAAGGCTCCTTGGAGATCACTTCCGGCAAAATTTCATAATCACCTGGCTTTGCGGAATTAATACGAGCACCTGCTAAGTCACTCATATCCGTTGTATAAGCCTGACAGCGACCAGAGAAAAATGCAGCTTGAGTTGCTTCAGTTGTATCGAAAACAACCGTCTTAAACTTCAAGTTATTTGTATTAAAGAAGTCTGCTAAGCTCTTTTCACTGGATGTACCAGACTGCACGCAAATAGTTGCGCCATTTAATTGCTTTGCGCTCTTAACATTCAAACGTTTCGGAACCATAAAGCCTTGACCATCATAGTAACTAATGGCTGTAAACAAAGCACCCGTGGTCGTGTCACGATTCATAGTCCAAGAGGTATTTCGAGCCAAAACATCAATCTCTCCTGACTGCAAGGCAGAGAATCGTTGAGGAGAGCTCAAGGGGACAAATTTCACCTTCGTTGCATCTCCCAATGTAGCAGCTGCCACAGCACGACAGATATCAACATCTAAACCTGTCCAATTACCTTTACTATCAACAGAAGAAAAGCCAGGAGCAGCGGTGTTAACACCACAAATTAAATGACCTCGAGCCTTAACCGTATCTAACGTAGAGGCAGCGTTTGCCTGAACGCTAACGGCTAATCCCAAGAGTGCGACAGCAATCGCGCTTAACTTGGCTTGCATAGTGATTCCTTTTGCGTATGAATGGAAATAATGTGAAGTGGAGTGCGGCTTGAAAATGGGTCGAGACCACCTCGATAGAGTAGCATTAGATTTTTACATTATCGGTCTGACAAAAACAAGTAGAAACCCTGAACAAAAGTGTGAATAAGTGCTTCTCTATACTTAGATTCTTCTAAGGTTTTCTTACTCATAGCTCCATAAAAAACGACCTCACACTAAAAAAGTCCTTATTTTTGCTATACTTATAGGATGTGTGATCATTTTTTATCTTTATGTCTAATTACTCTTTACTCCTTTTACTTATAGCCTTAGTGCTCTCTAGTAGTTTCTTTTCCATCTCTGAAATTTCTCTTGCTGCCGCAAAAAAAATCCGCTTAACAACAATGGCGGAGGAAGGCCATAAAAAAGCATCTCGAGTCCTTGCCTTACAAGAGCATCCGGGGCACTTTTTTACGGTTGTTCAAATCGGCGTTAATGCCGTTGCCCTTGCCGGTGGCATTGTCGGTGAACGTCTGTTCTCCCCTGCCTTTACTGAAATTGCGCTTAATTTCACGACCAATATCGCTTTTGCAAACGCTTTTGGTTTTTGGTCAAGTTTTATTTTGTCTACGACTGCCTTTATTTTGTTTGCAGACTTAATCCCTAAACGGTTAGCTCTAGTTGCCCCTGAACAAATTGCTGTCGCCGTCATTGGACCAATGAGTTTTCTCATCCAAGTCTTAGCTCCTTTTGTCTGGTTTTTTAACGGTATTGCTAATGTCATTATTCGCCGTCTTGGCCTTCCTGAGCACGCTAAGGAAAAAATTACGTCTGCTGACATTATTGCAACCGTTGACGCTGGCACAGCTGCTGGGATCATTGCAACTGAAGAGCAAACCGCAATCGAAAACATTTTCGAACTAGAAAGTCGCACCGTTCCTAGCTCAATGACACCTCGAGAAAACATCATCTACTTATCATTAGATGACTCAGAAGAGGAAATCTGTCGCAAAGTCGTCAATACACCACACAATCAATACATTGTGTGTAACGAAGGGCTCGATAATGTTGTTGGCATTGTCGACTCTAAAGCGTTATTGCGACGCATTATGAGCGAAAAGGACCTCTCACTGAAAGAGTCGGGTTTAGTTCGCCCCGTTCAAATGGTGCCTGACTCTTTGACCTTGTCTGAAATTTTGGACTGTTTCAAACGCTCCCACTCAGACTTTGCAGTTATCATCAACGAATACGCTCTTGTTGTAGGCATTATTACGCTCAATGACGTCATGAGTACCGTCATGGGCGATCTTGTCAGTACCGAAGAAGAAGCCCAAATTATTGAGCGTGAAGATGGCAGTTGGCTTGTTGATGGTTCAACTCCAATTGATGATTTAGAGCGTTTACTTGGCTTTGAAAGCCTGCCAGATGACTCTACCTATGAAACTGTCGCTGGCTTTATCATGTACATGCTCAGAAAAATCCCCAAACGCACAGACCGAGTAACTTACGGTGGGTATCGTTTTGAAGTTATTGACGTTGACAACAACAAAGTTGACCAGGTGTTAGTCACTACCGTCAAGCCAGATGTTCCTAAGGAAATCATCGAAGCATTACCACCAACAAACGAAGTTCCTAAACCCCAAAACTGATTGGTTTTCAAAAGAAAAGCTCCTTTCGGAGCTTTTCTTTTATCCATTATTCTGATTTCTTAGCTTTAGTGGTCGTTTTCTTTGCTTTTGTTGTTGGACGCTTTTGGGCAAACTCAAAACTAATCGCCCCATCTTTACCCATTACCAAAGAAGCCGCAAATTTACGTTTTGTTCGATTAGAAACGAATCCTGCTAACTCATCGCTTTTTTTCTCCATCAAAAGCTTCTTAGCTTGCTCTGGATCGATGTTTTGCTGCAAGATAATTCGACCAATACGGAAGTCGCACGTTTTATCAAAAACCTTCTCGCATAAATAACCCTTCGGGGTATTAAGAACACTTGAACCACATTTAGGACAAGCTCCAATGATTTCAAATTGAGTTTTATCCATTGGTTCATCGGACTCTTCTTCCTTTTGGCCAAAGTCAAACTCTAACTTAAAATCATCTGTAATCTTCAAAATCGCAGCAAAAGGACGGCCCATCTTACTAATGAAGCCATCAAGAGGTCCAATCGTTCGGTTCTCTAGTAACTCCTCAACTTCTGCAACTTCAAATGTGCGACCTCCAGGATTTTTCGTCAGACTGAAGTCACAATGTGTACAAGCAAAACGTCGATAATTCTCAACAATTTCAGCTCCGCACTTTGGACAAGGTGCTGAAAGATGAGCAGGATTTTCAATGGGTACAGTATCTCCCTCGTAACGCTTAGCAGCATCCACAATATTTTCCGTCATATGACGAATTTCTTTCATGAATGTTTCACGAGTTAACTTCCCTTGCTCAATTTGAGCAAGTTTGTACTCCCACTCACCTGTCAACTCAGGCTCAGATAACTCTGAAACGCCCAATCCCTTCAAAAGTACAAAAAGTTGACGTGCTTTAAAAGTTGGCTTTAAATCACGCCCATCTCGAACTAAATAATTTTGTAGCAAGAGTCCCTCAATGATCGCCGCACGAGTAGCTGGTGTTCCCAATCCTTTACCTGCCATGGCTTCACGAAGCTCTCCTTCTCCAACCAACTTGCCAGCACCTTCCATCGCAGACAATAAGGTCGCTTCAGTGTATCGGGGAGGTGCTTTCGTTGCCTTTTCTTCAGCAACGGCCTGAGACACGCATACCTCTTCACCTGCCAGAATTGGAACCAAAGTCTCCGCTTTCTCAACATCACGACCATAAACGGCAAGCCAACCCGCTTTAACTAACACCTTGCCTTCAGTTTTCAATTTTTCTTGAGCAACTGTTGTGACACGAGTCGTCACATCGTATTCGGCTGCAGGATAAAAGACCGCCATAAAGCGTTTAACGACCAAGTCGTAGATCTTTTCTTCAACCTCAGAAAGTTTTTTGGGCAATTGCGAGGTTGGAATAATTGCAAAGTGATCTGAAATCTTAGAGTTGTCAAAGACTCTCTTAGTCGGCCTAACCCATTGTTTTTTTAAGATTTCCTCTGCACCTTCCCTATATCGCTCTGAATCCATCAACGTTTCTAGCGTTGTCACTACCGTTGAACGATAGTCCTCGGGCAAAGCTCGTGCATCCGTTCGAGGGTAAGTAAGTGCCTTATGCTTTTCATACAGTGCCTGTGCCGCAGCCAAGGTCACTTTTGCAGAAAAACCAAATCGATTATTGGCTTCTCGTTGCAAACTTGTTAAATCAAAAAGCAGTGGTGAAAGCTGTGTTGTTCGCTTGGCCGTTTCCTCAACGGTTCCATGTTGAGCATTGATCTTTTCACATAAAGCTAAAGCTTGGGCTTTATCCCAAATACGCTCTGCCTTTAAATGAGGATTATCCTCGGCTTTTTTAAAGTTTGGGTCAAACCACAAGGCTGAATATTTACCAGCTTTAGCCTCAACCTCAGCAGTGACTTCCCAATATTTTTTGCTTTCAAAGGTGGCAATTTTCTCTTCTCTTTCTACGACGATTGCAAGAGTGGGAGTCTGTACACGACCAACAGTTGTGAGAAAAAAACCACCGTCTTTGCTATTGAACGCAGTCATCGCTCGTGTGCCATTAATGCCAACAAGCCAATCAGCTTCAGAGCGAGAACGTGCTGCGTCGGACAAATTCTGCATTTCCTCATCACTACGCAAACTGTGGAATGCATGGACAATAGACGAAGGCGTCATGGACTGTAGCCATAATCGCTGAATTGGCTTTTTACACTTAGCTGCCTGCATGATATAACGGAAAATCAATTCCCCTTCACGCCCAGCATCACATGCATTGATGACCCCAACAATATCCGTGCGCTTCAGTAGCCTCTTTAAAACTTTAAGTTTATCTTCTGTTTTTTTGATCGGCTTAAGATCAAAAGATGGCGGAATCATCGGCAAATGAGTAAAGGTCCACTTTCCACGTTTTACATCGTACTTTTCGGGTACAGCTAACTCCAACAAATGACCAACTGCTGAACTGACCACATAGCGATCACTTTCAAAATAATCTTTTTCCTTTTGCATGCCTCCTAAAGCCTTTGCGATATCAGAGGCAACAGAAGGTTTTTCTGCAATAACGAGTAGTTTTTCACTCATGATTTAATCCTAATCTTGCAATGTCTCTACACTGTGCTTTTTTTAGAGTAGCAACAATTGGGGGTACTTTTGCAAGTTTTTTATTACAGTTTTTTCAATTTAAGGGTTTTCAACACATCATCAGTGCCCTCAACTAATGAAGCACCTTGCTTGATCAACTGGTGACAGCCTTTACTCAAAGGCGAGTAAACAGAACCTGGAACCGCCATAACTTCACGCCCAAGATCGCCGGCCTCTCGCATCATCCCCAATATACTTGAACGCGCCCCTGCTTGAATTACAACAAATGCATTTACTGCAGCCAAAGTGAGAGCTCGAGTTGCTAATTGGTCAAAATCATCTGAGCTCGACTTTGTCGGTAAAACTGAACTTACTATCAATCCTTTTGTTGAGACAAAATTTACCTTCGCTTGCAACTGCGCATTTGCTATTGGCTGCGAAGATATCCATATCAATGCATTAGTATTGGCTTTTGCTACACCACGCACCGCACTTAACTCTATCCCCTCTTTATCGGTCTGGACCACGCTTACTCCTTCGCACGTACTGAGTTTTGCAGCCCATTGTGTAGCTAACTCAGCACCCAACTCATCAGGATGTCGACTACCAACAAGCGACACCGTTGCGTTCACAAGAAGAGACAAGTCCCCAACTGCAAAAAATGCTATTGGAGCGAAACCACTCGTTAAAAAAGACTGAGGATAATTCTTATCATCTAAAGCGACAAAAGAGGCTTTCGGAGTTTCCCTCAACCAATGTAGCGTACTTTCAACTAGCAATTCCTTCTCATGTGTCAAGCCACTTCGTAGCTTTAGAGCTAACTGCTCTCCAACAACTTCCCTTAAGGTAGAAAGTCTTGCATTAAATATTTCTTCCGGTAAACCTACTTTTGCTAGTAAGGCCTGAGCCTGCGCACTCGAGATTCCATCAATTGTTAGCAAACGTAGCCAATATATCAAACGTTGATCGTCCATAGTCATATACTCTTCAATATGATCTCATTGTACGATGTTTGACGTACTCACCCTTAGTTATCTAGGGTTTTAAAGCCCGAGTCTATAAACTTTGCTTAGAAAAATTCTTGGTACAATCCTCTCTTATTGGATTTTGAATTTTTGGAGTGACTGACGTGTCCATTTTGCCTATTGTGCAATTCCCCGATCCTGTTTTAGAGACCATTTGCCAACCTATTTCTAACATTACAACCGAAATTAAAACATTAGCCGCAGACATGGCTGAGACCATGTATGAAGCACCTGGCGTTGGTTTAGCTGCTCCACAAGTAGGTCAAAATATTCGCCTAGTTGTTATTGATGTTAGCGAAAACAAAGACCAATTATTAACGTTAATAAACCCTGAAATTATTCATACCAGTGCGGAAGTTGAACTTGGAGAGGAAGGATGTCTCTCTCTCCCTGGTATCTATGAAAAAGTTTCTCGCTACGCAGAGGTTACTGTTCGCTTTACTGACCTAGAAGGTCAGCAACACGAATTACAAGCAGATGGGTTGCTTGCAATTTGCCTACAACATGAACTAGACCATTTAGATGGGAAAGTGTTTGTGGATCACTTAAGTCGTTTAAAACGAGATCGAGCATGTGCCAAATTACGTAAAAAACGTCTTCAACAAAAGTCATAAACACTCATAGTTCAAAAATTAAATTCTTATTAAAAAATGGGCAATAACTGCCCATTTTTTAATCCTTGTAGCGATGACAATGTCGTGCCACAGCATTCACAATAGTCTCCACAGCCTCATCAGACAAATCGTGTCCCATTTTCTCAATCGCTAATAAGCGAGCATTCGGAATACAGGCTGCGACTTCCTCACCTGCTTGAATCGGTAATAATGGGTCACACTTTCCATGAATAACAAGCGTAGGGGCCATAATTCGGCCTAAACTTTTAGATCGATTTCCTGAAGAAAGTATCGCAAGCAACTGACGCGAACTCGCAATTGAACTGTACCCATCTTTAACCATAGACTGAGCCACGGCATATAGATGCTGTTCAGAATGTGTCAATTGCCCTGCACCAATCACCTTAAAAAGTTTTTTAAGATAAGCCACTATCGACTCAACATCTTTTTCATCACTTGGCCTTGTTAAAATGCCTTTAATAGCTCCGATTTTTCCTAATCCAGTCTTAGGGTTGCCAGAGGCGCTCATAATCGAAATCATTGACGCAACCCTTTGAGGGTAATTTAAAGCCATTACCTGAGCGATCATCCCACCCATTGATACACCCAAAACATGAGCACGTTTAATTTGTAACTGATCTAATACAGCTACCGCATCCGATGCCATGTCTGACAAAGAATAAGGTGCTTTAACAGGTAAATGAAGCAAAATACGCGCGATGGATGCAAAAACTCGAACACTTCCAATATACTCGTCAATCTTTGTTGATTCTCCACTATCACGATTATCAAACGTTATAACTCGAAAGCCTCTTTGAACGAGTCCCCTAATGTAGGCAGGTGGCCAAGCCATCGCTGGCATTCCGAGACCCATAATCAACAAAATAACAGGAGATGCTTCATCTCCATATACCTCATAATGAAGTGTTATATTATCCTTCGTTGTAAATTGCTTTCGCATAAGAGCTCCTCGTTTGCCCGTAAGTGTATCTCTTACCCAACAGTTTTTTGCCTTTGCGTATCAAATTACATGCAAAATGTCGTCATTATTAGCTTAACCCTCTAGAATTTGTGTCATGAAAATTATTTTTGCTGGTACACCACCCCTTGCTGCAACCGTCCTAGATGCTTTGATTAAAGCCGGTCACGAAATTGCACTTGTCCTATCTCAACCTGATCGTCCAAGTGGACGAGGGATGAAGCTGACCCCCTCCCCAGTCAAAGCCTTGGCTATCGAACATGGCATAGAAGTTATCACTCCGATGACATTATCCTTAAAGAAAGGTGGAGAGGAAGCTATAGCCATTCATGAACAATTAAAGGCTATTAATGCCGATGTTATGGTTGTTGCTGCATACGGCATGATCCTACCTCAAGCAGTTTTAGATATCCCAAAGGGGCTTGATAAAAACAACGCAATTAAATGCATTAATGTTCATGCGAGCTTACTACCCCGTTGGCGAGGTGCTGCTCCAATAACCCGAGCTATTGAACACGGCGATCCATTGTTTGGGGTGACACTTATGAAAATGGAAGCAGGTCTCGATACCGGTCCAATGCTTATGCAAGAGTCATTCCCTATTGCCCCAAATGAGACAACCATTTCATTAACGGAACGCGTTGCTCAACTTGGTGCGACTATGATGGTAAAACTCTTGGCCTCAACCGATGCCATTCAAGCCATTGAACAGCCTGAAGAGGGAGTCACGTACGCAGAAAAAATTCATAAAGAAGAAGGACAGATTAATTTCTCCCTTCCTGCAAATGTTATTGAGCGAAAAATTCGCGCCTTTACTCCATTTCCCTCTTCCTTTGCCAAACATGGCGACATCGTCATAAAAATCTGGCAGGCGGATATCGTCGATGGTAATGGACAACCTGGTGAAATTTTATTGGCAGACAAAAATGGCGTTGTTATTGCATGTGGCGATAAAGCCATTCGAGCCACAGTTTTACAACGCCCTGGCAAACCTAAAATGCCCGTCGCTAGCTTCCTACAGGGCTATCCTCTTGCTAAAGGAGACTTCTTTCAATGAGTGTTAATCTTTCCGATGCCATCATAACGGCCTCAACTTATTGGGGAAAGATCAAGGAGGGTACCTTATCCGTGGATAAGGCTGTCGCTCATTGTGCCCTATGCGGTGATATTCAAATGAAAGCTGCTGTTCAAAGTCTTTTGCACACTGCTGTTCGTCACCGAGCAAAGGTTGACTTAGTCACGACAAAGCTTGTTAATAAAAAACCAACACCGGCAATTGCAGCCTTGTTGGAGGTCGCTATTGCTCTTTTAATTCACGGGCAAGATAAGGCTTTCACTGTTGTAAACCAAACTGTGGCTGCAGCCAAATCAAATCAAGAAACTGCAAGAGCCAGTGGTTTTATCAATGCTATTTTGCGCAACTACTTGCGTAATCAAAGCGCCTTTAAGGTGGCGTTTTCAAAAAATCTTAATGCTCGATTCAATGCCCCTGGCTGGTGGATCTCTAAAATTCGTAAAGCTTATCCTAATCATTGGGAGAGTCTTTTAGAGGTTCAAACAAAACACCCTCCGCTTACCTTGCGTGTTAACCGCCGGAAAATTTCAACTAGCAAATATGTAGAGTTAGCCCAAAATATTGGAGTTAACGCTAAAGCCATTGGCCCCTGGGCAGTGATCATTGATCCTCCTTGTCCAGTCCAAAAAATTCCTGGTTTTTCTGATGGTTTAGTGTCTGTACAAGATGCGGGGAGCCAACTCGTTACTGACATTTTGAAAGTCACTAATGGCTCTAAAATTCTTGATGCTTGTGCTGCTCCTGGTGGAAAGACAGCCCAACTATTGGAAACTTATGATGTCGATGTTACCGCCGTGGAAATTGACACTAGCCGCGCACCTAAGATCAATGAAACTCTTAGCCGCCTTGGTCTAAACGCTACAGTAAAAGTGGGCAGTGCGGCTGATATTGACTTCCTCAAGGGCTTAGGACAGTTTGATGGTATTGTACTTGACGCACCTTGTACAGCTTCCGGTATTGTACGTCGTCATCCTGATATCCCTTGGAGTCGCCGCCCTGAGGACATTGAACAATTAGCACAAACACAAGCTAAAATTCTTGATACGATCTGGCAAATTCTTCCCAAAGGTAAAGATTTGCTCTACGTGGTTTGCTCTATTTTTCCAGAAGAGGGACCTTGGCAAATCCAAGCCTTTTTAGATCGACACAAGGATGCCAAATTAAAACCAAACCCATTTAATAATGAAGGAATGCTGCGACTCATTCCAACAGAAAAAGAGGCTCTAGACACATTACCTCTTATTCACGATGGCTTTTTCTATGCCTTATTAAGCAAAAAGGATATGGCATGATGAAACACTGCCCAAGCTTTGTGCAATTACTCTGTGCTCTGATTCTTAGTCTGAGCATGGCGGGCTTTGCTTGGGCAGAAGAAATTGCCATTATGAGCGCAACGCTAACTAGCAACAAAGAAGGGGAGCAACCCGGCCTTTATCTCAATATGAATGTTGAGTTTGATCTTTCGAGAAATATTGAAGATACGTTAACTCGAGGGATTCCCCTTTACTTTATCACTGAGTTTCGTCTGGACCGTCATCGCTGGTATTGGGTCGATAAGTCCGTGGATGAAGCAAGTTTCATGACGCGTTTATCCTATAGTCCCCTTACTCGACAATATCGATTGTCGAAAGGAGGCTTATCCCAATCCTTCGATAGTTTAAAAGACGCTCTGGCATTATTAAAAACCGTTAGTCACTGGCGAGTATCAGATAAAGCCATCTTTGAAGATCTCTCAAGCTTTGAAGCAGAAGTTCGCATACGACTCGACGTTGAACAATTACCATTGCCAATGTTAGTTGGCATTGGTGATGCCGATTGGAACTTAGATTCGGGCTGGCAGGCAATCACTCTGGACAAACGCTCCGCCATTGCCGGTAGCAAGGAGTAAAACATGAAGGCTCTGCTTCGCTATGGAGCGAGTATTGTTCTGGCAATTTCCGCTGTTGTTTTATTATTTTTGACCACAGTGAGTGCTGCATCAGACAAGTTAGAACCCTACTTCCCAGTCTTTTTTGTCTTTAATATTTTTGTTGTTTTAGTTCTTGTTTCCATCGTTTTATCGTTAGTTTCCAAACTCATAACTCGCTATCGACAAAAAAAATTTGGCTCGCGCATGCTCGTACAGCTAGTGGTCACATTGTCCGCTATAACATTTTTGCCTGCACTTTTAATCTATTTTTCATCTAATCATCTTCTTTCTGAAGCTTTTGATAGTGGCATTGACTCTCGAGTGGAGCGTGCACTGGAAGCTAGTGTCACCTTATCTCAAGAAACTTTACAACGCCTCCAGACAGACCAACTTGTTACTGCTCAGACAATTGCCGATCGGTTGAATAATTCCTCGTTAGTTGAAATGACGGCTGAGCTAGCCAGAACAAAAGACTTCACAAATGCAGCTACCTTAATCTTATTGAATGCTCAAGGACAAGTTATCGCGCATACTGCCGACGATGACTTAGGAGTTGAGCTAATGGTATCACCCCAAGATATCCGCATTGCTCAACAACAAGGCTATTTTGCCTCCTTAGAAGGAGATCCCTTAGATGATGATCTGAATCAAGAACGACTGGCGATTCGAACCATCGTTCCTGTCACTTATCATACTTCGCCCAATGGCCTATTTTTACAAATCCGGCAAGTTATTAATGAGCCAGTTGCCGCCAATATCTCAACCATCGTTCAAGGCCTTCGTGATTATCAACAAATCATTGTTTCTCGCGATGGTCTACAACAAATTTACCGATTAGCCCTTGTTATCACATTAACACTAGTATCGCTATTCTCTATTGTTGGAGCATTTGCATTGTCACAACGTTGGACGGCCCCCATCAGACAACTTGCTGAGGGTACCCGACGAGTAACAGGTGGACACTACCAACCCATCCAAGAATTTAGCGGTTCAGATGAAATCAATGAATTAACGCGAACTTTTAATATCATGGTTAGAGAAATTAATGACGCCCTAGCCAAATTAGAAGCACGTCGAGAAAGCTTAGAGCAATCCAATATTTTTCAAGAGCGCATTCTTGAAAATATTTCAACAGGCATTATTGTGCTTGATCATGAAAAACGCATTAAAACCGCTAACTTAGGTGCTGTTAAAATTTTAGGCAATAGCATATTACAAGTTGGTGTAAAACTGGCAGTTGCTTATACGCCTTTATTTGAAATTGTTTCTCCGATGCTCCAAGAAAATTCGAGGAGCATTAAACAAGAAGATGTCACACTCATTCCAGTAGGGAAAAAGGAGCCTTTATCACTTTTTGTTCGCTGCTCCTCCGTCCCTCTCAATGACGGTCCTAGTTATTTAATCGTCATCGATGATATGACTCAAGCAATCGATGCCCAACGAGTCATTGCGTGGGGTGAGGTCGCTCGCCGTATGGCTCACGAGATTAAGAACCCTCTTACTCCAATACAACTTGCGGCAGAGCGCATGCAGATAAAGCTATCTAAGCACCTTCCCGAAGAAGATGTCGTTCTTTTAGATCGTTATACCAATACAATTGTGGAGCAGGTCTCTTCCATCAAGCAAATGGTTAATGATTTTAGAGACTATGCAAAATTACCTAAACCCACATTGAAAGCTCAAAATCTCAATGTATTAATTGATGATGTTGCGACACTTTATCGTCAAGCAGATGTGTGTGTCACATTAAACTTAGATCCTAATCTCCCGCCTGTAGAAGTTGACAGAGCTCAACTCCTACAGGTCCTACACAACTTATTTTCAAACGCCAAGGAAGCCAAGTTAGTAAGTCGTGAGTGTTGTGTTAGCATCACAACAAAACGTATTCGAGAAAAAGAAAGAGATGAAGTTATTTTGATCTTTGAGGATAATGGACCTGGCTTCCAACATGATATATTAAGTCATGCCTTTGAACCCTATATCACTACGAAGGCGACAGGAACCGGATTAGGCCTGCCTATGGTGAAAAAAATTATTGAAGAACACCACGGTTATGTCCAACTTAGCAATCGATATTCTGATATAGAAGATGATCCAAAAGGTGCTATAGTTACCATCGGATTTACTTTGTAACTCCTTGTTTTTTCTTTAGCCTTGAGTTTTATTACATGGCAAATATTTTAGTTGTAGATGACGAAATCGGTATTCGCGAACTCTTTAGCGAAATTCTCTCAGATGAGGGCTATTCCGTAACACTCGCAGCCAATAGTGCAGAGGCTAGACGTGCTGTTAAGACTTGTGATCCTGACGCCATTTTGCTTGATATTTGGATGCCGGATACCGACGGAATCTCTTTGCTAAAGGAATGGGCATCTCAGGGGCCATTACCATGTCCCATCATCATGATGTCTGGCCATGCCAATATTGACATGGCAGTAGAGGCAACCAAATTTGGTGCATTTACTTTCTTAGAAAAGCCGACTTCGATTAAAACTCTGATCGAAACATTACATACTGCATTAGTTGCTCGCCACAATAGTGAGACGCTAGGGTCTAAGCAATATGCAGCCCCAACTCAAAAGTCAGAGATTGCGGAACAAGAAAGCACATCTATCCAAACGGATACGCTATACGCTCAAATCGACTTTTCGCTACCATTACGTGAGGCTAGAGATCAATTCGAGCGGATTTACTTTTTAAATCTGCTCGAGCAAGAACGCTATAGTATGACCAAAGTTGCAGCACGCGCACAGTTGGAACGCACTCACTTGTATCGCAAACTGCGCCAATTAGGTATTGACTGGTCAAAAGACGAAGCTCATTAAAAGTTCTTTGAAATTCATCATTTTTTTCTTGCAATCTAAACAGACTGCAATGCTTGTTTAATATGAAAATTCTCATTTTGGGCGCAGGACGCGTCGGTCGGTCCGTAGCTGAAAGCCTCGTGAGCGATGCCAACGATATTACGATTGTTGATGAATCCCCAGAGCGCATTCAAATGTTGCAAGATCGCTTTGACTTATTAGGAATTGTTGGTAACGCCTGCTCTCCATCTATTTTAAGTAGTGCCGGAGCAATGGACTCTGACCTCTTAATTGCCGTAACTGCTAGCGATGAAACTAATCTTGCCGCATGCACATTAGCAGCACAACTGTTTAATATTCCCATGCGCATTGCTCGCGTGCGCAATAGCGAGCTTCGCTACTATCCTAGAATTTTAGGTGAAGAAGGGTTCCGAGCCACTAGCATTATCTGGCCAGAACAAGCAATCGCAAGCCACTTGTGTAAACTCGTTGCCTTCCCTGCTGCCCAGCAGGTATTAAGCTTCGCAGATGGACTTTTAACACTCTTCACTGTTCGAGCCACTGCCGGTGCATCTTTAGTTGGTCGACCGCTTAGAGAAATTTTCATCCAATTACCAGATGCTCAAGTTCGCTTTGTTTCCATTTTCCGACGCAAGCACCGTCTAGACTGTCGGTCTGAAACCGTTATTGAGTCTGGTGACGAAATTACCGTTTTAACGGCCTCTTCCTGTGCCAACAAGGTCATCGAAGCCTTAAGTCCTTACGAAACTGCGCAATCCATTGTTTTGCTCAATGGCGACTCTCTTTCGGGTCTTGTTACCGAGGAGCTTGAACCCTCTCGATCAAAGAGAAATATTAAAATATTAGAGCCAACTAAGGATACTGCACAACGTCTTTCTAAACGTTATGCAAGTAATCGAGTCACTGTTTCAGAGGTGAAGGCCAATGACACTATAGCCCTTGCTCAGGAAGGCGTTGGTCAAGCAGACGTTGTACTCGCCCTTTCTAGCAATGATGAGGCGAACATTATGTCAGCTCTGTTAGCCAAACGTCTGGGAGCAAAACGCGTCATTGTTTTATTAGAAAACCAAGCCTACTCCGACCTTGTCCAAGGCACAGATATCGACGTCATGGTTTCCCCAACTCAAGCCTCTCTTGGTGAGTTACTGCGTCATATCCGATATGGTGATGTCGTCAATGCACAAGAACTTTATCGGGGAAGTTCCGAAGCTCTCGAAATCGTTGCTCATGGCTCAAAGAGAAGTTCTAAGGTTGTCGGGAAAGCTTTAAGTGAAATCAATTTCCCACAAGGTGTCTCTGTAGGAGCACTTGTTCGAGGTGAAGGGGAAGATGCCAAAATTTTAATGGCTGAACCAGATTTAGTTGTTGCTGCAGAAGACCATCTTATCTTATTTATTCCAAATAAAAAGATGATTCCACGCATTGAGCAACTCTTTGCAGTTGACGTTGGCTTCTTCTAGGTCAAAAAAATGATTTACTCAATTAAAAGGCAGCTTTTACCAGTTCTTAATGCTCTAGGACCACTATTGATACTCCTAGGGATCGCTATGTTAGTGCCTTTAGCCATCGGCTTTAGAGAGTCTGAAAATACTGTCTATGACTTTGGTTTATCAAGCTTAATTTGCTTTGGTAGTGGTGGAATTCTTTGGCTAATAACACGTCGATTTAGACGCGAACTTGAAACTCGTGATGGATTCCTACTTGTGACATTGTGCTGGCTATGTGTTGCTCTTTTTAGCTCAATCCCACTTTCGTTGCTATTGCCGGACATTTCCTATCACCGCATCTTCTTCGAAACTGTATCGTGCTTGACGACAACTGGAGCCACTGCTCTTGTGGGTCTAGAACACTTACCCATATCCATTAATTATTGGCGTTGTCTTTTATCCTGGATGGGTGGGATGGGGATCATTGTTTTAGCAGTCGCAATCCTACCCTTGCTAGGCGTTGGTGGAACACAAATTTTTAAAGCTGAAAATACAAATCTCTTTAAAGACACGAAGTTAACTCCACGAATTGCTGACACCGCTAAAGCACTCTACAGTATTTATCTGTTGGGCTCTTTGTTCTGCGCAATTGCTTATCGTTGGGCTGGCATGAACTGGGATGATGCCATTATGTTTACCTTTACAACAATGAGCTTAAGTGGAATAGCGCCATACGATCAGAGCATTGGAGTTTTTAACTCATGGCCTATTGAGATGGTCGCCGTTATTTTCTTTGTTTTCTCTGGCTTTAATTTTTCTTTGCACTTCTCTGCTTGGCGTCAACGCTCTGTACTAAGTTATTTCACAGATGTTGAGGCCCGAACTTGGATTTTTATTATTGTCACTGGAACCGCTATCGTTTTTTCTGTTTTAACCATTCAACATACTTATCCAACATGGGAGGCAACCTTACGACATTCCCTGTTTCACGTTGCCTCATTATTTAGCACCACTGGTTATTGCACTACAGACTATGCCCAATGGCCACGATCTCTTGGCTACTTCTTACTGTTTGTCAGTCTCTTTGCCTCTTGCTCTGGTTCTACAGGTGGGGGTGTTAAATTAATCCGTGTATTAGTACTTATTAAGCGCGGACTTTTAACACTACAATCGCTTTTAAGACCTAGAGATTATCTACCCTTACGAGTTGGAAATACCGAAATTCCAGAACAATTAGCCAACACTGTTTACGCATTCTTTGCTCTCCATGTGATGGTAATGACAGTGGCCACCTTTACTATTTTGTTTTCAGGTGTTGAATTTACAGAAGCTTTTTCCAGTGTCGTTGCTTGTATTGCAAATACTGGCCCTGGGCTCGGAACCGTTGGCCCAGCAGGCAACTATGCTAATTGCAACCCAATTCACCTGTGGGTTGGATCATTCTGTATGTTTGTTGGCCGCCTTGAACTATTCTCGGTCTTTGTAATCTTTACGCGCACATTCTGGAGAAATTAGTAAAACTCATAGAGGACGCCAGTGCAAAGCCCCTTGCTTTTCGGATGCTTTGCGCATTAAATCCAACAATGGATAAAAACGCGTCCTCATTGACACTAAGACTTTTTTCTGTTCCTCCTGCTCAACCTCATCCTCTTTTGCAGAGTCTGATGGAGGAGTTTCAATCAAACTGTTATCTGCTAATGCCAACTCCACCTTACTAATGACACTTGGCAAATCTTCACCAAGAATTGCTCCTTGATCATGTAGCGGACGTCCTATTGCTTGAAAAAGAGGTTCAACATGTGAACGTAACATGATCACCTCACCACCAGCTTTTGAACCAAAAACTAATACTGCGCTCATAACATCCCAAACAACTTAATGAAAGTTAGTATAAATTTTTCAAAAATTAGTGACAGTTAACTAACTATCACTTTAACACCTATAATATTAGCACCCAATGCTTGGAGCTTCTACTATGACTAATAACCTCTACGATCGCCCATTACAAGGGGATGAATTTGTTGAACTCGACGAGCTCTTGGCTCACTTGGATGAAAACAACTTGGCAATGGACGCTGCTGAAGCGGATGGTTTTTTAACTGCTCTACACCTATTGCCAGAAGAAGTCGCCCCCTCTATCTGGATGCCAATGATTTTTAGTGCTAGTTCAGAACACAAAACATTGTTGCCCCAGAAAGATCAGGACAAGTTAGAGATGTTAATTTATCGCCGATACAGAGAAATTGGCCATTTATTATCTCAATGTAAACCCATTGACCCAATTGTGTTTGACCCTGAAGATGAACTAGGAAATATCCTCTCTGGCGAGGACAGTATCATCGCTCTGGAACCGTTTGCCAGTGGTTTTTTGACTGTGGCACAAACGTGGCCTGGTTTACTGGATACTGACAACGAGGCTCTAGCTAGCGCCTTAGTTGGCATTTGGCGCCACTTGCCTCAAGAGTTGATGGGAGACTTTGAGGAAATTCGACTTGAGCTATTATCAGAATCTCCTCTTGAGGACCTAGATGATGCCATTGCTGACTTAGCAACAAGCATTACAGAAGTCGCGGCTATCACTCGTGGCTTTCTGCCCAAGCAACGTCGCCCTCAACCCACACACAGAAAACACTTTAAAAGTCGCTAATTTTTGATCTTCTGATCGGATTCCGGTTGTAGTTTCCCAATACAAATAATCAAAATTAAAACCGGAATCCCTAGCAATGCAGTTCCTACAAAAAAGTAACTGTACCCTATAGCCTCTACCACAAACCCAGAAAATCCAGCTAAAAACTTTGGCAATAAGAGCATTACTGAACTAAATAATGCATATTGTGTTGCTGTATACGCAACATTGGTTAGACCAGAGAGGTAAGCCAGAAAAGCTACCGAGGCGATCCCTGCAGCCAAGTTGTCGGCACTCACTGTCATGATCAAATAAGGCACATAGTGACCCTGAGTTGCTAACCAAGAAAATAATAAATTCGTTAATGCTGATAGAAAAGCTCCTAAGAATAGGGTTCTGAGGACACCCAAACGTATTGTGATCATCCCTCCAATAAAAGCACCGATCAGAGTCATAACCACACCAAAGACTTTACTAACAGCTGCTACCTCCTCTTTGCTATAGCCCAAATCCAAATAAAAAGGATTTGCCATAACCCCCATCACGACATCAGAAATTCGATAGGTAGCAATTAATGCCAACAATAGTACAGCTTGCCACTTATAACGTGAAAAAAAGTCCATAAATGGTAAGCATGCTGCTTCATAAAGCCATACAAAAAGCTCAACAGATCGTCGTGACCACGTCGGATGTATCTCTTGAAATTCCACAAGTCGTCTCTGGGTTAGCTCTGAAAGAGCTTTGGCACGATATTGTTGGGGTTCAGGTGATAGAAAAACAGCTACCATTCCAACAAGCATGCTTGATGCCATCACACAGTATGCAAACCGCCAGGCAGCTGGATCATATCCTGCATAACTAGTCCCAAATGCTGCCAAAGCCAAGGCTCCTGCCCCTGCCCATATCATAGCTAGACGATACCCCGTTTGATATGTTGCTGCCAATGCTGCCTGCTCTTTTTGTGTTGCACTTTCGATGCGATAAGCATCCAACGTAATATCCTGTGTTGCCGAGGCAAATGCAGTAATCAATGCCAATATAAACGTCAATTGCAAGTTACTTTGAGGGTCATTAAATGCCATTCCCAATAAGGACATCACTAAAATCAACTGAGTTAAGAATAGCCATGAACGACGTCGACCTATACGGGATACAAATGGAATTTTTAACCGGTCCACCAAAGGTGCCCAAAGCCACTTAAATCCATAAGCCAAACCAACCCAACTCATCATCCCAATCGTTTTAAGATCAATTCCCGCCTCCCTTAACCAGAAGGAAAGAGTCCCCAAAACTAAAAGCAATGGCAAGCCCGATGAAAAGCCTAGAAACAACATGCGGATAGCTTGCGGCTGAGCATAAACCGCAAAAGCACTCCCAAAAGATGATGAGAATGATTTCTTAAGCACTTAAATTAATTCCTCTCGCGTGATAAAACACCACTGCCCTTCCTTTAAGTCCTGAGACAAATTAAAGCGACCAAAACTAACACGATGCAAATGTTCAACTCGGTTGCCAACCGCAGAGACCATGCGCTTCACTTGATGATACTTCCCTTGAGTAAGGGTCATATAAAAGTGGGTTTCATCCAGTAGTTCTACCGACTTGGCCTTTACTGGAAGCTTCTCATCATCCAACATAACCCCATCGGTTAACTTGGTTAGCATCTTCGGTGTCATTGGATGTTTACTGGTCACCAAGTAAACCTTCGACACATGCTTTTTAGGATGAATAAGTCTATGTTGTAATGCACCATCATCAGTCAAAATCAATAACCCTGTTGTATCCTCATCTAAACGTCCAACAGGTTGTACCCCTCGCACACGTAACGGAGCTGGTAACAAAGTCATCACGGATGGGTGATGAATCGGCTTTTGAGAACACTCATATCCTTTAGGTTTATTGAGTGCAATGATTGCTTTTTCAAAATAAGGCCAACTCTTTCCGTCAACGGTAAAAGAAAAAGACTCTTTCTGTACCTCATAATCGGGATCGGTTATAACCTCTCCTTCAACACTCACGCGACCCTGGCAAATCAAGCCATAGCACTCATGACGAGTTCCGAACCCCTGGGAAAATAAAACCTGTTCTAATCGCATATTTACACCTCATAATCAATAATTAATGGCGCATGATCCGAAAACTTTTCATCGCTATAGACACTCGCTTTCACAGCCTTTTTTGCGATGTTTTCCGTTGCAATCTGATAGTCAATACGCCACCCCACATTTTTTGCACGAGCTTGGCCTCTTTGACTCCACCATGTGTACTGCTCTTTTGTTGGCTCCAAACAACGAAAAACATCAACCCATCCTTGACTAAAAAGCTCAGTAAGCCATTGTCGCTCTTCAGGTAAAAAGCCGGAGTTTTTTAAATTTCCTTTCCAATTCTTTAGATCAATTTCTTTATGAGCAATATTTATATCACCAGAAAAAATGACATCTTTACCTCGGGCTTTTAGAGCCTGCAAATGCGGAAGAAATGCATCTAAAAAACGGAATTTAGCTGCTTGACGCTCTTCAGAACTAGAGCCTGACGGAAAATAAACACTTACCAGAATAAAGGATTCAAACTCACACTCGACATATCTTCCTTCTGCATCAAACTCTTCATTACCAAAACCAATTTGGACATTTAGTGGTTCTTGCTTACAGTAAAGGGCAACCCCTGAATATCCTCGCTTTTGTGCTGTATGCATGAATACTTGGTATCCATCTGCATGAAGTATTTCATCAGATAAGTCCGTCTCTTGTGCTTTTAGCTCCTGAATACAAAGAACATCTGCTTGTTGCTGGTCAAACCATGTCCAAAAATTTTTCTTTGCAGCAGAACGAATACCATTGGCATTGAAAGTTATGATGCGAAACATATTAAGATTCTCGCTAAAATTAATCAGTTAGGTTAATTATCCTGATTCACTGCCTTTTTTGTGGATTTTGCATTATGTCTTTACAACACAATTTTATTGAGTTCGCTCTTGATACTAAAGTTCTTCGCTTCGGCGAATTTAAGACCAAAGCTGGTCGTTTATCTCCTTATTTCTTTAACCTCGGCCTCTTTAATACTGGTAGTGCTCTAGCTCGCTTAGCTGACTTCTATGCCAAAACACTTTTAGCTGCTCGAGAACGCGGTGAAATTGAGTTTGACATGATTTTTGGCCCCGCATATAAAGGCATCCCTTTAGCCGCAGCTGTTGCTGTTAAACTAGCTGAAATGGGCTGTGACATTCCCTATGCCTTTAATAGAAAGGAAGCTAAAGATCACGGCGAAGGTGGCACAATTGTTGGAGCCCCCCTTAAAGGTAAAGTCATCGTAATTGATGATGTCATTTCTGCGGGTACTTCTGTCCGCGAATCTGTTAACCTCATCAAAGCTGCTGGTGCAACCCCTTCTGGTGTCTTGATTGCCTTGGATCGAATGGAAAAAGGTGGAACAGCCGAAGAAATGACGGAACACTCTGCCGTACAGGAAGTTGAAAAACTTTATCAAATGCCAGTCATTTCTATTATTAATTTGAAAGACTTATTAGCATTCATGGACGAAGATACACCTATGGCTCAACAAGCCAAACCATTTAAGGATGCTGTTGTTGCCTACCGTGCACGATACGGAGCTTAAACAGAAAAAGCACTTCTTTTAGAAGTGCTTTTTCTTTAAACATCAACGATTAAGCTAGTTTCTGGCGCAACAATTGATTTACTTGTCCCGGATTAGCTTTACCCTTACTGGCCTTCATTACTTGACCAACTAAGCCATTTAAAGCCTTTTCCTTTCCTGCCTTAAACTCTTCGACATTCTTCGGATTATTGGCGATTACCTCATCAATAATCTTTTCCAAAGCTCCAGTATCTGAAATTTGCTTCAAACCTAGAGAGTCAATCAAAGCGTCGACGCTTTCCCCACCTTCAAGAAGGGAGGCAAAGACTTTTTTAGCTCCCTTGTTATTAATCGTATTATCTAAAATACGATTAATCAAAGCTGCAAGCTTTTCAGGAGTAACCGGTAGCGTCTCAATCGTAGCACCCTCAATTTGATTTAAGGCTGCCGATACTTCGCCCATAACCCAGTTTGCCGCAATCTTCTTATCACTTACAGAGTTGGCAACTGCAAGATAGTAATCTGCTAATGGTTTAGATGCCGTCAAAATCGCAGCATCGTATGCTGGCAGACCATACTCCGTAACTAAGCGCTCACGCAGTTCATCTGGTAATACTGGCATTTCTGCCTTAACTTGCTCCATCCATTCATCAGAAATTTCAACGGGGAGAAGATCCGGGTCTGGGAAGTAACGATAATCCATTGAATCTTCCTTGGAGCGCATTTGGCGCGTCTCACCCTTATCCGGATCATACAAGCGAGTTGCTTGGATAACCTTACCACCATCCTCAATCAACTCGATCTGACGGCGAACTTCATACTCAATTGCATCTTGTAAGAATCGGAAAGAATTCAAATTCTTAATTTCGCATCGTGTACCAAACTCTTTTTGACCAACAGGACGAACACTCACGTTAGCATCGCAACGGAAGTTACCATTTTGCATATCACCGTGGCTGATACCCAACCACACAACCAATGCATGTAAAGTGCGTGCGTACGCAACTGCCTCTTCAGCAGAACGTAACTCCGGCTCTGTGACAATTTCCAAAAGAGGTGTACCGGCACGATTTAGATCGATGCCACTTCGATTCATTTCTAAACCATGAACACTCTTACCTGCATCCTCTTCCAAGTGTGCACGTGTCAAATTTAACGTTTTCATATACGGTTCGCCCTTTTTAGGCGTCACCATAAAGCTCACTTGGCCACCGATTACGATAGGCTTTTCAAATTGACTAATTTGATAGCCCTTCGGCAAGTCAGGATAAAAATAATTTTTACGATCAAAAATTGAACGTTTGGCTACCGTCGCACCAATAGCCATGCCAAACTTCATTGCACGTTCCACAGCACCACGGTTCAACACTGGCAATGTCCCTGGCAAAGCCAAATCCACTACACATGCGTGGGTATTTGCTTCTGCACCAATATCGGTGGAAGCGGCTGAGAAAATCTTAGTATTGGTTGATAACTGAACATGCGTTTCCAACCCGATAACTACTTCCCATTGCATCTTTTACTCTTCCTTATTAGTAGCCAGCAGGAATACGCTTATGCCAATCCGTTTCACATTGATAACGGTGGGCAATACCCAATAACTTGGCCTCATTAAAGCGTGCGCCAATCAACTGAAAGCCCAAGGGCAAACCATTTGAGTGCATACCACACGGCATGCCGATACCCGGTAACCCTGCCAAAGAGACTGGCACTGTGTACAAGTCGCTCAAATAAGCTTGTACTGGTTCGCTCTTTTCACCGAAACGATAAGCCGGTCCCGTCGCTGCCGGACTGATCATGGCATCTACTTCATTGAAAATACCATTGAGTTCATTAGCAATTAATCGGCGAACGCGCTGTGCTTTGATGTAATAAGCATCGTAGTAGCCATGAGACAGAACATATGTACCAATCATGATTCGACGTTGAGGCTCTAAACCTAAACCCTCAGAACGACTACGTTTAATCATATCTTGAATGTCTGTATAGGCTTGAGCACGATGACCATAGCGAACACCGTCATAACGACTTAGATTCGATGAGGCTTCAGCGCAAGCAACAACGTAGTAAACAGGCACACCTAAATCAACTGTTGGTAACTCAACGTCAACAATTTTTGCACCCATTTTTTCGTAGGTCTGAATAGCTTGTTCAATGCTAGTCGCTAACTCTGCGTCCAATCCCTCAGCAAACCACTTACGAGGAACACCAATTTTCATTCCCTTAACATCGGTATCTAAGTAGCGCGTAAAGTCTTCCTTAGGCAAATCGACACAAGTGGAGTCCTTGGGGTCGAATTCAATCATGTCATTCATGACGATGGCACAATCCTCTGCTGAACGAGCCATCAACCCCGGTGTATCCAAACTAGAGGCAAAAGCAATTACACCCCAACGTGAAGGACGGCCATAGGTAGGCTTCAAGCCTGTGATACCTGTAAAAACTGCGGGTTCACGAATAGAACCACCAGTATCAGTACCCGTCGCAATCGGACATAAACTAGCAGCTACAGCGGCTGATGAGCCACCAGAAGATCCACCAGGTACACATCCCTTATCCCACGGATTAAGGACCTTGCCAAAAGCAGAGTTTTCGTTACTACCACCCATGGCAAATTCATCACAATTGACCTTACCAAGGCAAACCATGCCTGCATTGGCAAGGTTTTCAACCACGGTAGCATTAAACGGGCTCATGTAGCCCTCTAACATCTTACTAGCTGCAGAAGTTGACCATTCCTTTGTCACAAATAAGTCTTTGTGTGCAATTGGAATACCCGTCAAGCGAGAGCCTTCACCACGAGCAATACGCTCATCAGCAGCTTGAGCTTGAGCTAAGGTAGCTTCAGGACGAACATCCAAATAAGCATTTAAATCCTTATGAGCTTCAATACGGTCTAAATAGGTTTGAGCCAACTCAACAGAAGAGATTTCCTTGCGGGAAAGCATATCGCTTAATTCCGCAATGGATGCGTGAAAAAGTTCTTGTGCCATTATTCAATCACCTGCGGAACTAAGAAATGACCTTCAGATTGTTCGGGAGCATTTTTCATATTGTTTTCGCGATCATTTTGTTCACGAACAACATCTTCTCGCAAACGTTGCACACCGTCATGAGGATGAGGCATTGGTTCAACGTCAGTCGTATCAACGGCTTGAATGCGCTCGATCATTTGAAAAATATTATTGAGTTCACCTTGAATACGGACCGCTTGTTCATCATCAATTGAGAGATGACTTAAATCGGCGATACGGCGAATATCTTCGAGAGCCAAAGTCATAAGAATTTCCAAAATACGAAACCACCGCATCTTGTCGGTGGATTGGTTCAAAATAACTGATTGATTTTAGCGAGTTTTAGCCCAATTCTAAAGAGTTGGAGATAAATTTCGAGGCATTTGTATCGATACTGCTTGTTACAGGCACTGATTGCAATCACCTCTGTAATCAATGATAATCATCTGATTCATGTGTTGATGGGTTCCTTATGCGATTTAAGTCTATTTTGTTGTCTACAATCACTATTGTGTGTTGCTTGCTTTTGTCTGCTTGTGGTTCTAACCGTGGGGGTTATTACAAAAACGACGGCCCTCCGAGTGGCGGCTCACTTTTAGCAAATTCGTTTAAAAATACCCCCAATGCCAAACCCAAATACGAACCACCTCACAAGTTTGCCAATCGTCCTTATAAAGTTAAGGGAAAACGTTACTCACCCATTACTGGCGATCAGCCTATGGTGCAAACTGGTCAGGCGTCTTGGTATGGGAAGATGTTTCACGGAAAAAAGACATCGACAGGTGAAATCTACAACATGTACTCCATGAGTGCCGCTCACAAGACAATGGAGTTACCCAGCTATGCAAAAGTAACCAATTTAGAAAATGGTCGAAGTGTTATTGTGAGAGTCAACGATCGTGGTCCATTTGTGGATAACCGCGTTATCGATCTCTCCTATGCTGCTGCCAGCAAACTTGGTTATGTCAATAAAGGAACCGCACGAGTCAAAGTTGAACGAATTCGAATGGCTGATATTCGAGCTGGTCGAGTTCCTTCCTCTTTTTCTAAGGTCAGCCTTGCTGACAACTCTTCTAGTCAAGCTGATGCCTTAGCGATTGCCACCATTATTGGAGCTGCGGCAAATGCTACTAATAGCAATAGTATTGCACCTACCAAACAACCGACACCAACAATACAAGAGCCCTTGCGTCCAATAGAAGCAACTCAGCAACCGGCCATACAAGGCAATAGTTCTCAGATAACGCCGCCAAGCCATAGCAACGTCCCCGAAGATCTTCAAGGAGCAGTCAATTTAACAGAGGTGGCCCAACACGAAATGGTTAGTACTGAAGTAGCACTACCGTCTTCACCGGTTGTAACTAAGGGCTCTTGGTGCCTACAAGCCGGCGCATTTGGCTCAGAAGTAAATGCTCAAAATTTTGCCCAAAATTTAAAAAATGAAATAGGAGAAAACATTGTTGTTCGACAAGAGGGTAACTTATACAAAGTCCTATTCGGCAACTTTTTAACAAAAGACGAGGCCACAGTTAAGGCTCTTCAAGTTGAACAATCCTATGGTAAGAAATTTGTCCCTATGATGGTGCCATAAATGCTTAAAGAATCAATTCAAGAATTTTGGTTGAAAGAAGCTCAACCTGCCTTAATGGATTTCATCCGATTACCCTCAAAATCCACGGCGTTTGACCCACAATGGAAAGAAAACGGTTATTTAAAAGGTGCTTGCAAACTCGCTGCTGACTGGATACGTAAAGCGGTCCCTGAAGCCAAATGTGAAATCCTTGAGTTTGATGGGAAAACACCTTGTCTTTTCGTTGAAATTGAAGGCCATCAAGATAACGATAAGACTATTGCATTTTATGGCCACCTAGATAAACAACCTGAAGCAACAGGATGGAGAGATGGGCTTGGACCATGGACGCCAGTTTTAGAGGGCGAATACCTTTACGGGCGTGGTGCTAGTGATGATGGCTATAGTGTTTATGCCATGATTACCGCAATTAAGGGGCTTCAGCGTTGCAAGATGCCTTACCCTCGCATTGTTGCTATTTTTGAAACACAAGAAGAGTCTGGTTCAGAAGATCTTCCAGACTATCTTTTAGCTCTTAAAGAGAGAGTTGGCTCACCCGAGTGTTTTATTATTTTAGATAATCAGTGTGGCGACTATGAGCGATTATGGCTCAACACCTCATTACGAGGCACAATTACTGGTACTCTAACTGTCAAAGCCATGGACTTTGGCATTCACTCCGGGACCTTCTCAGGTCTTACTCCTGATCCGTTAAGCATTGCACAAGCTCTAGTTGCTAGAATTCATGATCCAATCACCGGTAGGATTCTGCTTGAATCATTGCACACCATAATTCCAGAACTTCGCATTCAACAGCTCAAAGAAGTTGCTAATGAATTAGGAAACAACATTTGGAAATCGGCCCCATTGCTACCTGGTGTTTGCCCCAAACACGCTAACAATCATGAAAACTTAATACACTCAATTTGGGAACCTACACTTACCATTATTGGTATCGATGGCATACCAAGTATCAAAGATGCTGGTAATGTGATTCAGGGGCAAGTTGCATTGCGCTTATCATTTAGAACACCTCCCAACATCGATATGAATCAGGCGATGAAGGATATTGTTCGATGCCTAACTCAGGATATCCCATACGGCTGCCAAACAGTTTGGAACGACCTAGAATGTAACCCTGGCTGGAGTGCTCCTGCTCAAAAGGGAAAATTTGAAAGATTATTTTCTGAGGCTGCATTTGATGTCTTCAACAAAAAGACTCTTGCAAACGGCCAAGGAGCCTCTATTGGTTTTGTTCCAAAATTTGAAGAGCTATTCCCTGCCACTGAAATTGTATTAATTGGAGTTCTTGGACCTCATTCCAATGCTCACGCACCGGATGAATCACTAAACATTCGTTATGTGCAACAACTAATACAAACCATCTCTATTGTTTTATCAAAGGCTTAGTATGAGACGAGACGTTGTAACAGAAGTTATTGTCGATTATGGTGACTTCGTAGAAAACTTTGCAACAGAATTAGAGGCCAAGGACTTTATCAATGCAAACCTAGATGAGTTAGATTGGCCCGTTGCTGTTTGGCTAGAAGACTCCAATGGCAGAAAAAAGTGGGATTATAAAATGATTGATGATGGTGCTGGCGCTGTAGAGCTGATCGCGGGGGAAGTCATTAAAAGCGGTTCTTACTTCCGCCCCATCCATTAACAACAAACCAAAAATTTTCGAGGATATTGTCATGACATGTGAACTTTGCCATAAAAATCCTGAACAAGCCTTATGGCACAATGATAAGCTTTTTATTATTGAAGCTAATGAGCCCTTGTTCCCAGGTTTTCTGAGAGTTATTTGGAAAGATCATGTTGCAGAAGTTTCAGATCTCTCCGAGCAAGACCGTCTGCATTTATTTCAAGTCTTAAATATTATTGAATGTGTAATGCGAGAAACAATGACTCCCGATAAGATTAATTGGGCACAATTTGGCAACATGGTACCCCATTTACACTGGCACATTATTCCTCGATACAAAGATGACTCTCACTTCCCAGAATCCGTTTGGGGCACTCAACAAAGACTTGTTAACGAAGATATGTTACAACAACGCAAAATCCTATCGACACGTTTAATCCAGGCATTGCCAATACGATTGACGAAAGAGTTTGAACACCAAAAGTAAGTTTGCACAATCATTAAAAACAAGGTGTTATCTTTTGGTTATGGCGCTGTCCTAGAACCTGGACTTGTTTTGCTTGCTCTTGAGAAAGGTTGGTGAACAGCAAAAATACTTTATTTGTTGGCTCACCAATCATCCGAGTAACTCGTAGTCCTTGAAGCTGCGTTTTATTCTTTACTTGCTCATAAAAGGCTTGGGCCTGCTCCTCTTCTACAAAATTCCCCAAACTAACCCCATTCATTAGCGGCCCCGTTTCAATAACTTTGGCAGTTTTATACCCATTTTTTCTCATCTGTTCAGCTTGAGATTGGGCTCCAATTAAACTGTGCGATGGAATTAGAAAAACAACCCAATGGTCAGGTCCTAAGATTGGCTCCACATTTATTCTTTCCAAGAGATTGCTCATCTCAACACTTTGATTAATTAATGGTAATTGAGAAGTACTAACTGGACCTATTTTCAAACAAATACCTTGAGAAGCTAGCTCTGACTGTTTCTCCTCCGTTGGCAGCTTTACTTGTGAAAATAAACTATTTTGCTGAGTATCAGAGCGCTCCGACGCTTTATCATTAGTTGGAACAGGATGCTCTTGAGCCAATTCTTTTTGCAAATCCAACACGTCTCCAACAGGTTGGATATTCATCATTGCTTGAGGAAAGACTTCTTTGTCTGATGAGGTACTTTCATAATGTTCCCCCAAGAATGCGCTAATGAATGGCCAAGTATATAGACCGACTGCAAGCATAGATAAAACAATCGCTAAATATTTCATAACTTGCTCTCTGTCACTCTTAGGGCTAAGCCTTTTAATACGAGATTATGTTTAACGATACTTTGAGGAAATTCTTTCAATAAATACGGAGAAAATACAGCAGCAGCACCTCCTGCCAATACAAGAGTAGGTTCAAATCCCCGCCTTTGCATCATCCTCATTCCACGTTCAATAAGACCCAATTGTGCATCTAAAATTCCCGTCACAATGGCACTCATGGTATCGGTTGGTATATCTTCGTAATGACCATCTGCCTTAGGTAGGGTTGCGGTCCCACTCACAAGACTATCTCTCATTAATCCTACACCCGGAGAAATTCGCCCGCCGGCAAAAATCATTTGACCATCTTCACTTGGATAAACAGTATCAACAGTTGTTGCGGTACCGACATGCACCACAAGTAGAGGCCGATTCGGTAAAAAATACGAAGCGCCTATAGCAGCATGCCAACGATCACTCCCTAATTGTTGAGGATTTTTATACTGATTAACTATAGAAAATCGCCCATCAAAACGTTCTTGAGCTTTTAGCCAATCAACCTTGTGCCCGGCCATCTCCAATGTATGCTTAACTGAAAAAGTTAAATCTCTAGAGGCCACTGAACAGCCCACAACTCGATCAAAATTTTGGTCCTTAAGAGATGCTAGCAAACGATCAATAAAATGGTGGGTACCTCCATGAACAATCGTATGAGGCGACTCAGGATCATCAGAAGTGGCCCACTTTAAGGCCGTATTGCCCAAATCAACTAATAAATTCACTTATTAACTTTCCTAAGACTAATTGTCCCAGACATCAACGACTTCACGCCATTGGATGTTTGAATTAACAGACAACCTTGATTATCAATACCTTTCAGAATTGCCTGATAACTAGGTTTGCCCTCCTCCATAACCCATACAGTCTCATTGGGATATGCCGAAATTGTATCCCAAGTAGAGCATATCGAAACAAGACCATTTTTACCCATTTGGATAACTGCAGATAATATTGCTTGTGAAATGCGTGTCTGCCACAGCCTCAGGTCATCAACCTTAATTACATCAGAAAGGAAAGAAACTCCATATCCTATTTCTAGCTCCTCATGACACTCTCTGACGCAATTAGTTCCAACCCCAATAATTAAAACCCACTTCTTATCAATATCCTGAGTAACTTCTATTAAGATACCTGAAAGTTTTTTATCAAACAACAAAATATCATTAGGCCATTTCACCTTAGCCGGAACATCAAAAGATTGATACATCTTGGCAATTGACACCCCCACAGCTAAAGTTACTCCTACCCAATTTTTAAGATCTCCATCAATGGGAATTGCAATGGAAAAGGTTAGTGACTTTCCTAGACTTTTCCACTCTCGCCCATGAGTTCCCCTTCCTGCTGTTTGGTGGCGTGCACAAAGTAAACGAGGACGGGTTATTCGATGTGAGTGAGCATAACTCAGTAAATCAGAGTTAGTTGATCCAGTCTCCTCCACATAAAACTCATCAATTTCAAAATTTGCATACCAATCATTATTCATAATTTTCACTTGAGATAATTGAGTTGTATATCATCTAAATTTTCATACAGTCACGATACCTTCAGTAGTTTACATTTCTAGAAAATCTTCGCCAGATATCGTATAAAAATCAATGGGACAGACAGCTATTTAGGTTAAAATACTCTGTTTACTTATGAATCATTGAATGGCATTTTGTATGGTAAAACGACTTTTCCTTGTTCTTACCTCACTTTTTTTGTTTTTGTTGACTAGTACGACATTTGCTGAGCAGGCTCCAACACTATCCTCCGACTCCTGGATTTTAGTAGACCGTCTAACGAATACTCGATTGGCTTCACACCATGAAAATGCTCGAGTCAACCCTGGAAACAGTGTTTTGTTGATGGTCGTTTACACAGCAGAAAAATTAATGGATGAAAAATCTATTAAGGCTAGTGATTCCATTGCTATCAACAATGATGCTCTATCTATTCCGCCTTTAAATGCCTCTCGCTACTATTTAGAGCCCGATAAATCCATTACGGTTCTAGAACTCATCAAAGCTGTTGCAATTATGGGAGCAAATGATGCGGCAATTGCCTTAGCTGAGGGGCTAAGTCAAACCATTGAACGCTTTGTTGAGGAAATGAATAAAAATGCCAAACAACTTGGCATGAAAAATACCCACTATACATTTCCAATAGGAACCAATGATAAAGAGCAATACACATGTGCCTCAGATACATTACTTTTAACTAATGCTCTTTTAAATGAGTACCCATCCCTAAACGACATTTGGACCCAAAAAACACTTCATAATGGTGTGTTGCAACATAAAAACTCTAATGCCCTTTTATGGAGAAATAACTCCATTAAGGGTATACATAGCTCCGACTTCGAGCAAAAACACCTAACAAGTGTTATTTTCTACTCGAGAGACTTTGAGGAAAGTGGTACGCGATACTCTCGAGAATTAATTGGCATCACTATGGGAGACGAGAGCATACATCAACATACCGATAATATGATGAAGTTGATGAGCTGGGGAGCGGATAACTATAAAACGCTACTAATCTACCCAGCCGGTGAAACCATTGAACGTATTGCAGTAGAGGGTGCTGATAATGCAAAAGTTCGAGGGGGTGTAAAAGAGAATCTTTATGTCACACTTCCACGAGCTGCGATTTTAAAGCAAGGAGAGAAAGGCTTTTCAGTTAAACTAAAACGGCTTGACCCCCTTGTTGCCCCGATTAAAGAAGGGGAAAAACTTGGAGATATCTCTGTCTTTTTTAATGGAAAAGAAGTAGCACATAGTGAACTTATTGCCCAACATGACGTTCAACGTACAACATTTTGGGATCGATTACTGCACCGTGTGAAACGCTTTTTAGGCTTGCACTAATAAGGAACTTTTAAATGAATGAACCACAAGAACTTATTGAATTCCCTTGTCATTTCCCCATCAAAGTTATGGGATTGAAACACCCTGATTTTGCACCAACAATTGCTGAAGTGATTAAGCAATTTGATCCAACATTTGACGTAAAGAGCATCACAACCAGAGATAGCGCAAAAGGAAATTACCAGGGTCTAAATGTTGTTGTGCATACAACAAGCCGCGAGCATTTAGACAACATTTATCGAGCACTCACCTCACACCCCATGGTTAAAGTGGTTTTGTAATCGTGAATGTAAACTCAATAAAACCAAACTCGCTAGAAGCTTGGTTAATTGCCATACGTCCTAAAACTTTTGGGGTTGCTGTTGCACCGGTGTTTGCTGCTATTGCAATTTCACTGTCAGACACTGGGCATTTTTATCCTGTAACGGCTACATTAACGGTTGTCTTGGCTATATTAATGCAGGCCATTACTAACATGGAAAATGATGCAGGATATACAAAACGCAAAGCGGAAAGAACCAATAGAAAAGGATTACCAAGAGCGACATCCCTCGGATTATTAAGTGTTAATAGTGTTGAAAATGCCATCAAAATATTAGCCTTAGTTGCTTTGCTCATTACTGGCTACTTTATCTATTTAACTGAATGGTTTTTTCTGGCAATTACCGTCTTTTCGGTTGCGGCCGCCTATCTCTACATGGGGGGCCCCAAACCAATTGCATACACGCCTTTTGGTGAGCTGACGGTTTTGATATTTTTTGGATTAGTCGCCACCTGTGGGACTTATTACTTACAACAACAAACCCTCTCTTGGTATGTCGTTGTTGTTAGCATAGCACTTGGCCTTATTGCTTCAGCGGTTCTATGTGTTAACAACTTTAGAGATCGCATTCATGACGCCTCTATTGGTCGAAAAACACTTTGTGTTGTTTTAGGGAAAAGAAAAGCATTAGCTACTTATAAACTAATGATCTTTATGCCTTACATTCTGATCGTCTCTATGGTCGTAATTGATCCCACACGATACCCATATTTGCTAGTTTTAGCTACTCTACCCAAAGCTGCACCTCTTCCAAAGCAATTGGAACTACTTAATGGAGAGGCTCTAAACAATACGCTTTTTGCCACTGTCAAACTTGAAGTAACCTTTGCATTGAGTTTGACATTGGGTGCTCTTCTTCACGCTAGCATCCTTTGGCTTTAAATAAAAAAGCCACATCAATTTGATGTGGCTTTTTCATATTAAAGATTCTTACGGTTTAGTTGCGATTGGTAAAACTAACTTAGTTGTATCAACCTTCTTACTCATCATCCCATTATCAAAAAGGAAGTCTTGATCTTTAGCTAAACTTGTAACGTCTTGAGGTGTCACTACATCAAAAAAGTGACTCCACTGAGCCAATTTTTTAGCATCCTCTAAACTCACTCCTTGCTCTTTCGCACCCATTGCAATAGCTTTGTCTGGATTAGCTTCAATCCATTTTGTTGTATTACGATGCACTTTAACTATGCGTTCTAATAGCTTGGGATTATCTTGGGCAAACTTTCCACTAACTGCCATCACTAGCAACGGGTTAACCAAGCCATCAGCTGTTGCAATAGTTTTAGCGTTTGATGAGTTAGCTTGAATAATTGTGCCAGCAGCCAATAAAGCAGCATCGACATGGCCACCTAAAAGCGCTGTATATGCCTTAGGAATATCCATTTGAATTAACTCCACATCGGTTGCCTTTAACCCTTTACTTTGAAGAGCTGCCACAAGCACTTGATGTAAGACTGTGCCTTTGGGACCAGCAACCTTTTTACCCTTCAAATCTTCAATTTTCATCTGTTGGCCAGGCTTACCAACAATGGCAAAAACTTGAGTTGGTCGAGCAACGCCCGTTGCAACATAAATAGGGTTACCAGCCCCATTAGCCATCAGTAATGAAGCAGTGTTCATCACCGCACTAACATCTAGCGCGCCCGCAGCCATCGCTTGAGCCTGTTGAGCACCAGAGTTGATAGAAACCCAATTGATCTTAATTCCGTCCTTCTTAAATTCATTTTCGAGCAATTGATTTTGCTTCATAACAATGTTTTGAAGGTTAAATGGAGATTTAACGTAGGCAATATTGATTTCATTAGGAGCTGCAAAAACAGATTGAGAAATAGCAGCAATTGCAGCAACAGCACTTGTCACAAGGATTTTTTTTAGTTTCACGATAACTCCTTCTCTACTTAGAGAGCGTTAAAAAATTCATCACCTTTGCGACATACTCCACAACACTCATATCAGTGATAGAGCGAGGATGAGGCAAATCTACCGCAAGACTATGCTCTATCTGACCATTTGAAAAAACTACAACCTGATCTGCAAGCCGCACTGCTTCACTTACTTCGTGCGTAATCAAAATCACAGTCATGCGTTTACTTTGTTGAATCTTTTCAAAATCTACTTGTATTTGTGTTCTGGTGATCGCATCTAAAGCCCCAAAAGGCTCATCCATTAATAAAATATCCGGAGATTGAACAAGAGCCCTGGCTAAAGCCGCTCTTTGTGCCATCCCGCCTGATAATTCTGATGGATAGTAATTTGCAACTTGAGTTAATCCCACTAACTCTAAAGACTCAAGAATAGCCTGTTTTCTTTGCAGATAACCCTCATCCCGAATAGCCAATTCGACATTTTCGTAAACGGTTTTCCATGGTAGTAATCGAGGATCCTGGAAAACAATACCTAATTTCAGACCATTCTTAACCTCAATGCAACCATTATCAGATGGTAATAGACCTGCAATTAAACGAATTAACGTACTCTTTCCGCAACCACTTTTACCAATAATAGCCATCAGTTGATGCTCTTTAACACTCAAAGATAAATCCTTAATGACCTGGTTAGAGCGATTGGGGTATTGGAACGACACATGATCAATCAAAATAGCGCTCATGACCTACTCCAAGGAGCAAACTTCTTAAGCTGATATTGAAAAAAGATATCCCCCACGATGCCCAAAACCGCAATTGTTAGAATCCCGACAAAAACTTGGTCAGTCCTTGCCATTTCTGAGGCATCTGAAATTAAATAGCCCAACCCCGATGATGCTGCAATTAACTCAGCACTCACAAGTGCTCTCCAACTATAGCCAAAGCCTAGACGTAGACCTGTAAAAATAGAAGGTAGAGCTCCAGGAAACTCAATATGCTTTACTCTCTCCCACCACGTCAGCTTCAACATCACGGCCAACTCTCCATATCGGTAATCCAACTGCTTAAAACCGCTATAGGCATTCAGATATATTGGAAAGAAACTTGCCAACAACACAATCGCTATTTTGGCTGTTTCACCAATTCCTAACCACAAAATCAACAAAGGAATCAATGAGAGAGGAGGAATCATTCTCAAGCTTTCCAAAAGAAGCTGTCCTTGTTGATGCGCTACCTCATATTTAGCAAAGATATAAGCTAATGGTAAAGCAATGGCTACAGCAGCAAAATAACCCCCTAGAGAACGATAAAGACTAGCGCCAATATGTCGATATAGCTCGCCTTGTTTGAAAAGCTCTAAGAAGGCATTCCATACCTTCTCTGGTGGTGGGAGTAAGTAAGGATTAATCCATCCATAAGAAGCAGATACCCACCATAACACTAAGAGTACGATGGGTATCCAGCACGAAAGCACTGTATTTTTGAATTGTTGCAAGGGCATTCCACGACCCTATTGTAAACGCACTTCTGTTGAGCTTGAATCCATTAAATTATTCGTTGTTAAAGGTTCCTCTTTGAGTTGTTGAGTGTTTTGTTGATTGAGCAAGCTTAAACGACGTTCAACCTCTTGCTCAGAAATCACCTCGAAGACCTTTACAACAGATTTAACACCACTAACTCTGGAGGCAACATTCGCAGCAGTTTGGGCTTCCTGAGCAGTAACAAGTCCCATCAAATAGACTGTTCCATTTTCGACAGTCACCTTCATTTGATTTAGTGAAATATTTTTGGTTCCAACTAAATAAGAGCGAACTTTACTTGCCAAAGTGGAGTCAGACATACGCTGACCCAATGAAAGTTCAGGTCCAACGTGCAACTCATTAATAACCGCTCTAACTTCCAAACTGCGTTGGGCAATCTTTTGTGCAATTTGTTTATCTTGCTCATTAGCAACTTCACCAGTTAACAAAACACGCCCGTTATAGCAAGTAACATTAAGGTGAAGTCCTGTCTTAATGGCCTGAGAAATCTCAAAATTGATACGTTGTTCCATAACGTTATCTGCCATCTGAGTGCCAGTCGAACGACGATCTGTAGTCACAAAAGCCGTAGTGCCTACAGCCCCACCAATCATCAATGGCACACAGCCAGATAAAAAAGCACTGCTAGCAAGTGATGCCGATAAGACAAAAATAAGGGATTTAACTTTCATGATGGTTGCCTTTATTTAATTGCTTTAGTTATGGTACTAGAGTTAATCATCAAAGAAAATAGAAAAAAACATTTTTCACGAAAAATCAAAGTCATGTTGATAAGTTAATGATAAATCTGTTGATAAAATTCCATAAATGTTGATAACTTATCCACAAAAATAAGAAAAAAAATCTATCCACATCCATTCACATTTCAACCACAGATATCTCAACAAGTAACCAACAATCAGATTAACATCATAACTAATTGAAAATTAATGATAAAAATGACTTATCCACAGGAAAATCCATTTCTTATTATTAAGATGATTAAATTAAATAAAAAATATTAATTAATTAAAAACATCAGAAAGTTTTGAAAATTTAAACAAAAAAAGATTGTGGATAAATCTGTTGATAAACAATTTAGTGTTTCTAAGTACTTGTAACTTAAGAAGTTTTACTAATATACATCTTTTAATGATCCTATTCTATAAGTTATTGATTTTAAAGAGAATTTAAATATTGTCGATTTTTTTAATTGATCTGAAATATAAAAAAAGCCCTAAAAATCAGGGCTTTTCATTCTTTTTTCAACTGTGGATAACTTTGTGGATAAATTTATAGCGTAGAGCCTAATTCAATTCCTTCTCTTAAGCACTCTAGAATTGTTTTAACGTTATGCTTTTTAAATGGTGCGTTTGCTGCTCCAACAACATTAACATTTACCCCTGAATCTGCATAACGTTTTGCTATTTCATCGTTTGCATACGGTGTATTACAAATAATGATGTGATCCGCAGGTATTGGATAAGGATCTTCATGGTGTTTTCCAAACGAAATATGCAAGTTTGTGGAATCATAACTATCGAAATTAACATTCGTAAAGGTTTTAATTCCTAAGATTCTCAACCACTGCAACTCAAATGAGCGAAAATCCTCTTGAATAAACTGAGAATAATCGATTTTATCCCTAGCAAGTAAAGAAACTTGTCTATAAGGCATCATGGCTTTAGGAATAACACCCACCACACCTGCAGTATGTTTCCGTGGATCTCCAATTCCCCACATTTTTAACCAAGCATCTCTTCCAGGAGGAGTTGAGTTTTTATGTACTAAATACGTAGCAACGTCTAACGCAATACAGTTATTGCCAATAACGACAATTCTATTGCCTAACGCAACATTATTTTCAAAGACATCAGGATATTGGTAAACCTTACTTGATGGGGCGCCTTGAATATCAATCCAACCAGGTAGGCTACCCGTGGCAAAAATCACACGATCAAATTGCAACTTAATATCTTCAATTTCCTGCATTGTAACCTTATGATTTGTTTCAATTTTTATATCAAATCGATTACAAAGTCGACGGAATAATTCAATTAAGTGAATATATTTTTGCTTTCCAGGAACTTTACAAATAAAACTGACTTGCCCACCGATTTCTTCTCTAGCCTCATAAATTGTGACAGAGTGGCCTCGACGAGCTGCGAATACCGCGGTAGCTAAGCCTGCAGGGCCTGCACCAACAACAAGGAGTCGTTTAGGAGAGTTGCTATGACGCATGATGTCTTGAGGATTCTCAAACATCGTCGGATTCATCATACAACTAAGCTTACCTTCATGAATAATGTTGTGAAGGGAACAACCTTGGTTGCAGTGGGTACATCCAATAATTAATCTTTCTGCTCGATAAGCTAACTTCTTTAGCCAGAATGGATCGACAATTAAAGCACGAGTTAATTCGACGCAACTATTTGGATTTCGTTTGAGAACGTCATTAACCTTCTCAGGAGATTGTAAGTTGCCACCAAAAATAACCGGGACATTGATTTCTTTACTGAATAGTTCTACAAAGGGAACCCAAGCATCCTCTGGCGTGAGACCATGATCGACAGGAATATTCATGTAATCAGTGCCAAAATCAAAACTAAAAACGTTCACCCCGGCTTGAACAAGCTCCTTAGCGAAAAGTACTGTATCAGTCCAGTCTTTACCTTCAATATGAAAGTCCATTAATGATAAGCGGGCAGCAATGACAAAATCATTTCCGGCTTTTTGTCTAATTTTTTTGACGATTTCAATGGCAATTCTAAAGCGATTTTCAGCAGATCCCCCCCACTCATCTAATCTTTTATTTAGACCAGGTGTAGCAAAGCTATTTAACAATCTATTTTTTGAAATATCAATCTCAACGCCGTTATAAAGGGCTTCTTTCGCTAGTAACGAGGTTCTGACTGCTTTTCTTATCGTTTTCTTGATGATGCTTGGGGGCATTTTAAAAATAATGCGCCCATTTTGATGAATGCGATGAGGATTCATCGCAAAAATATGTTCGGCTTGAGCTCCCACATGAGATAAAGAGAACAGAGCATAGCTCCCTTCTTTATGAATTGCCTCTGTGATTTTTTTATGTGAGTTTATTTGAGAGTGAGATGTAAAACGTGCCTGGCCTAATTCAAAAGAACCAAGCCAAGTAAAAGAAAACCCACCAATGGTGATAAGTGCAGTTCCTCCCCGTGCACGCTCACTATAAAAGCGTGCAAGTTGTTCATAGTCGTAAGATCTTTCAAGTCCAGTAACAACAGGTCCCATTAGGATGCGATTGGGCAGTGTCAAGTGACCGACCTTGATTGGGAGAAAGACTTGTTCTAACTCGTTATGATTTTCTAAACCCATTTTATTTATGTAACTCTCGAATAGTATTTTCTCTGGTAACCCCAAAAGGAATCAACACACTAGGAACAGCATCAGCAGATTTCTCAACGTGTTGAATCTGATCATCAAAGAAAATATGTGGCTTTAATTGCTCTAATACAAAGTGTTTGGGTAATCCATCCATTAAAAAAAGCTCAGCAGCATTCATGCCCCAACTTTTTAGAGTTGTTATTAATCGTTCTTCGCTAGGAGCCCCTCGAGCAGTAACGATGGAGATTCGAATAATTGGTTCGTAATAAGGATTACTTTTTCCATTAATCTCAAGATCTAATTGCTGAAAGTGAGCTAATTTTTTAAATAGTTTAATTAAAGGGCCACCATTATGTGGAAGGTTGACATGGTGTTGCTCATAATCTTGAAAATCTTTAAGTCCCCCTTGCTTAAAAACCCTCTCACTATCATCATCAATAACCACACCATCAAAGTCAAATGCAATTCTTAATCCTTTGTCAGCCGGATCATCAACTGCTTTTGTTGGTAAAACTAAGCCGGCAGGATATCCTTTAGCAGTTGCATCTAAAACGCTATGAGCGTTTGCAGTGAGAAATAATGCAGCGCCGTAGGCAGTAAGGTATGGGTAAGTTGGTCGACCAGATGTGAATGCTCCTGCTCGAATTGGGAGATTGTAGTGTCGACAGGAGTGAAAAAATCTTTGTCCAGACTCCGGGCTGTTTCTAGATAAAACAATGACCTTAAACGGTTCATTTTCATTATAGAAGTACTGATTTAGGCTAAGAAGGCGACGGATGAATGGAAAAGCGACACCAGGGTTGAGGGGGTCATATTGATGTTGTAGCTGATACTTTCGATAAGCTTCAATCCCCTGTTGTTCAAAAATCTGATGCTCTACCTCCAAATCAAAGAGAGCACGAGAGGAAACTGCAACCACCAAGGGGTCTTGGGTAGAGGTGCTCATATTTTCCTCCTAAAAGAAGCGATCCCCCTCGATGAACGAGAGGGATCTCTGAGATACTAGATGTCGATATTGCTAGCAAAAAGAGCATTATTTTCAATGAATTCACGACGAGGTTCAACGTTGTCCCCCATCAACATTGAAAACACATTATCAGAGCTAGCAGCATCTTCTAGCCGAACTCTTAACAGACGACGATTTTCTGGTTGCATCGTGGTTTCTGCCAATTGTTCGGCATTCATTTCACCAAGTCCTTTGTAACGCTGACGAGTTAAGCCTGAGCTTGCTTCAGTCATAAGCCATTGAATGGCTTCTTCAAAATTTTTGACAGAAGTAGATTTTGCGCCACGAATAACTCTAGCCCCATCTCCGACAATTCCATTGAGGGCCTTTGCGGTTTCTATCAATGTTGCATAATCAGCTGTTTGTAGGAAATGAGAATCCATTCGAGAGTGACGGACGTTACCGTAGACCATTCTCTCGATAGCAAGATAAATTTTGTTGGTTTCAGGATCTTGCTTAGCAAAAATCTTTAGATTGTCATCTTTTGCTTGTTCTGCAAGAGCTTCTGCTGACTTCTTCGCACTATCTAACGAGCTTAAGTCCACTTCAACACCTGAAGCAATGGCAAATAAAACAGCTCGGTCAATCACAAGACTGAGTCGCTGTAGAACTTCAGAGCTATTGATGTAGCTAGCGGCTAACTTTTCAAGTTCAGAGCCCCAAATTTTTTCACCAGACTTAAATGCTTCCTCTGTGCGGTACAGTGCAGCATCTTTAAGCGCCATTTCTAGGATCACTTTGTTGTACTCGTGATCGTCCTTAACATAGATATCTTTTTTGTTGACCGTAATTTTGTACAAAGGTGGTTGAGCAATGTAAACATAGCCCTTTTCAATCAACGGAGTCATTTGACGATAAAAGAGCGTCAATAGCAAAGTTGAAATGTGCGCGCCGTCAACGTCAGCATCAGTCATGATGATAATTCGGTGATAGCGAAGTTTTTCAATATCGAAATCCTTACCGATACGGCAGCCTAAAGCCTGGGCTAGCGTGCGTACTTGTTCGCTATCCAGTAGCTTTTCAGGAGAGGCTTTTTCAACATTTAAGATCTTCCCACGCAATGGCAAAATTGCTTGGTTTTTGCGATTTCGTCCTGTTTTCGCAGATCCTCCAGCAGAGTCCCCTTCCACGAGGAATAGTTCGCTGAGTGCAGGATTCTTTTCTTGGCAATCAGCTAACTTTCCAGGCAAAGAACCAGAACCTAAAAGGGTTTTGCGACTCATATCTCTGGCCTTTCGGGCAGCTTCTCGCGCTCTAGAGGCAGCTACAATTTTCTCGCAAATAGCATGAGCTTCTGTTGGGTTCTCATCTAGGAAGGTTGTTAACTCTGTATTAATGACCTCTTCAACAGCTGGACGTACTTCACTGGAAACCAACTTATCCTTAGTTTGTGAACTAAATTTAGGTTGTGGTACTTTGACAGAGAGAATGCAAGTTAAACCTTCTCTCATGTCATCGCCGTCAATATCATTTTTGAGTTTTTTATTTAACTCTTCTTTGATAATGTAATTCTTAATGACACGAGTCATTGCACTACGCAAGCCAGTTACGTGCGTGCCACCATCTTTTTGTGGAATGTTATTGGTATAAGCAGTCAGGCGTTCATTGTATGTGTCATTCCATTGCATTGAAATTTCAACAGTGACTGGTACACCTTGGCTTTCAACTGTTTTTAAGGCATAGAAAGGCGTCTTATGTAGAACTTGTCGGTTTTGATTGATAAATTCGACAAAACCTCTAACTCCACCCTGGGCATGAAAACGTTCTTCTTTACCGCTACGTTGATCTAACAATAAAATATTAACGCCGGAGTTTAAGAAGGAAAGCTCACGTAATCTTTCGGACAAACGTTCAAAGCTGAACGTGATATCTGTAAAGATTTCTTTATCAGGATAAAAATGTACGGTAGTACCACGTTTGTCAGTTTCTCCCTTATCAATCATTGGAGAAATTTTGACAAGGCCTTTGTCCGTTTGAAGTTCTTGAATTTGACGATTAATTAACTTGCCCTTTTCAAACTCAAGGTAATGGACTTTATTGTCACGGCAGACGGTTAGATGCAACCAGGTTGATAGGGCATTGACACATGATACCCCAACACCGTGCAAGCCACCGGAGATTTTGTAGCTATTTTCAGAAAACTTACCGCCAGCATGCAACTCTGTTAACGCAATTTCCGCAGCGCTACGCTTGGGGTTATGCTTATCGTCCATTTTGACATCGGTAGGAATACCTCGCCCATTGTCAGTGATAGATACAGAGCCATCAGTATGCAGTGTGACAATAATTTCATTGGCAAAACCAGCCAATGCTTCATCGATTGAATTATCAACAACTTCGTAGATTAAATGGTGCAAACCAGAGCCATCCGCCGTATCGCCAATGTACATACCGGGACGCTTTCGGACAGCCTCCAGACCCTCCAAAACAACAATGGACTCTGCACCATAGTTGCTTTGTTGCATTTTGTTTTGCTCTTCACTCATAAACTTTAAGCACTTCAAAAAAATGAAAATCGGTCGATTTTTTAGAAAAGATCTAACATGTTTATTTTATAAAAAGCATTCAGTATCGTAGGTGCTTTTTACGAATATTTTCTTAAAAAATCTAGGACTTAATTGACACGACACCCGCTCTAATGATCATTAGGGCGGGTGTTGATTTTTTTGCAAAAATAAGAATTAAATTAGGTACGCATCGGCATAACAACGTACTTGAAGGAGTTGTTATCTGGCATAGTTACCAACATGGCCCCAGTGTTGCTATGCAATGCAAACTGAACATCTTCACTACGAAGGTTATTCAAAACATCTTGCAAATATAAAAGGTTGAAGCCAATTTCAATGTCCAATCCATTGTATTGAATATCTAAGACATCCTTAGCCTCTTCTTGGTCCGAATTAGTACTTTGAACCGTCAGAGAATTGGCAGTTAAGTTCCACTTAACGCCTCTTAATTTAGCATTTGCCAAAATAGCAGTGCGCTTTAAAGCACTCAGTAAATCCTCACGTTTGACAACGAAAATATTGCTGTTATTGGTAGGAATTACTCGGTTATAGTCTGGGAATTTGCCCTCAACAAGCTTGGAGGACATCGTAATATTGCCCCACGTGACACGAATTTCAGTATTAGAAATTTCAATGGTAATGACTTCTTCGTTATCTGGAATGAGTCTAATCATTTCCAAGACGGTACGGCGTGGAACGATACATTGAATCGTATCGGCGATTGGAGCTTCTAATTTTGACTCGCAGTAGGCCAAGCGGTGGCCGTCAGTGGTCACGACTCTTACCGTATCCCCCTCGACAGACATCAACATGCCGTTGAGGAAGTAGCGAATATCTTGTTGAGCCATGGAGAAGTGAACCAGTTGCAATAAGTGACGCAACTGATTGGCAGGAATAACTAAAGTTTGAGCAAAAGAGGTAGCTTGACGATTTGGGAACTCTTCAGCTGGTAACGTATTCAGGCGAAATGTACTTTTTCCTTGCTTGAGCTCAACAGTGGGATCGTTCTCACTTTGTTGGGAAAGTGTTACTTCAGAACCATGATTAAGGGCGCTAATTAAACTTTGTAATTTTGCGGCATCTACTGTAACACAGGTATCAGGACCGTCTGCGCCAATATCTGCAAATGTTTTAATTTCAATATCCAAATCGGTGGCTGTAAATTCGACTCGAGTCCCCACCTTTTTGATAAGAATATTTGAAAGAATAGGCAGAGTTTGGCGTTGCTTGCCGACAATACCGCTGACGGCTTGCACCGGGGTGGCAAAAGCTTCACGAGAGCTCTTAATGATTTGCATTCCCAAGATCCTTATAACATCAAAATTAGCTTATTCGGAAGACTAATAGACTACCGATAACCCCTCAATTTTAGAGGATTTTAGTGATTTATGCCGAAATCCTAAAAGAGATAGCTATTAGTTTTTAAGCATTTGTTCTAGAACGTGAATTTTGTAATTCAGGTCCTTATCTTTATTGCGTAAGTCTGTAATCTTCTTCACAGCGTGAATAACTGTTGTGTGGTCACGCTTACCAAAGCGATCCCCAATCTCCTGCAAGCTGCTGTTGGTGAGCTCCTTGCAAAGATACATAGCAATTTGACGCGGCAAAGCAATCGACTTTAAACGAGACTTCGAATAAATATCTGCAAGAGATACTTTGAAATATTCAGCAGCAACACCTTGAATTCGTTCAATTGTTAACTGAGCTGTTGAGGCTACAAGAATACCTTGTAAAGCTTCTCTAGCCATTTCAACGGTTAAATGTGGCTTGTTGCTGAAGCGAGTAAACGCAATGACACTGTTAAGAGCTCCTTCGAGTTCTCGGACATTGCTTTTGAGATTTTTTGCAATGAAATAAGCGACATCCTCTGGCAAATCAAACTGTTGAGCGATTGACTTTTTTTGTAAAATCGCAACACGAGTTTCTAATTCTGGCGGTTCAACTTCGACAGATAATCCAGAGGTAAAGCGAGAGATAAGTCGCTCATCCATGTCTTTCAAGCTGCGAGCATACGTATCGCTTGTAAAGATAATTTGCTTTCCATTGGGAACGAGCTTTTCAAAGATGTCAAACAGCTTATTTTGCGTTTGGCGTTTGTCACCGCACAAGTATTGAATGTCGTCAATGAAAAGAGCATCAACATTTTGGTACTTATTATCAAATCCTGCGTAATTATTGGTACGAACGGCCTCTGTAAAGTCATTCATAAATGTTTGGGCACTAGTACAAAGCACTCGCGCATTAGGATCTCTATCAACCATGCGATTACCAACAGCATGCATCAAGTGAGTTTTCCCAAGTCCAACTCCCCCATAGATAAACAATGGGTTGTAATTTTTTCCTGGATTTTCTCCAACATTTTGGGCTGCAACGAACGCTAATTGGTTAGACGTCCCAGAAACAAAGCTTTCAAAAGTTTGTTGCTTGCGTAAACCAAATGCATTTTTGCCTACTTCAGTGTCCTCACCAGGGGGAACAAGATCTAGTTTGGGATCTGGGCAAACCGGTACCTCATCTTGTGTTTGATATTGAACTGTAACAGTCTTATTCATAATGCCCGATGCAACAGTTTTAATGATGACACCGAAGTTACGTTCAATTGTTTCAATAGCTTGTAAAGTCTTATGCCCTAAAGTTAATGTACAGGACTCCTCATCCCAATTAAGGAAGACGAGCGGAGATATCCATCGTTCAAAATCCTTTGGATTAACAATGGTCTCTAACTTTTCAATGCATTGTTCCCAGAAGTTCATGGCACAGGAGAGGAAAGAATTTGATAAAAAAACTCCCGTCAAAGACCGGGAGCTGTCTTGGTAATTGTGGATATTTTAGCGTTAAAAGCGCTACATTGTTTTCTCAATGATCCAGAAAAGCTGTAGAAATGTAGAAATAAGATCAAAATCCTAACAAATCAATATCGAAAACCACAACATATTGCACAAAAAATATTTTTTACTATTGGTTGTGTTATTTGTTGAAGTCAGTGAAAACACTAAATATTCACAAAGAAAGTAAAAAAACTTGACAAAACATAGGGTTTTGATGTGTAATACCGTGTTTTTCACGGAAAGACGTGAGGCTTTCTATTCTCAAAATCTTCGAGTCGACCGTGTTATAGTGTCCACTTGGACAATTGAACAATTTTCAAAAATATTTGATTATCAAATATTTATATTTTAATTTAAGGATTAGTCATGGCTACCAAACGTACCTACCAACCGTCTAAGGTCAAGCGTGCTCGTACGCATGGCTTCTTGGTTCGCAGCCGCACCAAGGGCGGTCGTCGCGTCCTTGCCGCTCGTCGCGCCAAGGGTCGTCACGTGCTTGCCCTCTAATCATAGAGGGAATCACGGCGGATCAGAGCCGTGACTACAACGGTCTTGAAACCCAATGGACTGCCTCGAAGCATCCGCATGATTAAATCGGCGGATTTCGGGGCGGTTTTGTCTTGTTCGCGGGATCAGTCTATCAGAGCTTACTCTGACTTCTTCTCTGTTACTGCGAAAAAAACTCCTCAAGTCCATAACGTACGTCTAGGTTTTACCGTCGGTAAGCATAATGCTCACCTTTCGGTTGAGCGAGCATTAGTGAAACGCCTTTTAAGAGAGTCTTCAAGACAAAAGCGGTTGCTAATGTTAGAGGCGCTTCAAGATAAAAGTTATGGTTTAGACATTAACTTTCGTCTGAAGTGCCGTTTGCCTGTTTGCGGATCTAATGGATTAACTAAGCAGGCGCGTAAAATTTTGCTCAGAAATGACATTGAAAAACTGATGAAAATTTTTATAACGAAACTCTCTAAGTAGAGGTTTATTATGAATATTTTCTCAAAAGCTTTGATTGGGCTTATTCGAGTTTATCAATGGATCTTGTCTCCTTATATTGGTAGGGAGTGCCGGTTTTTTCCAACTTGCTCTTCTTACTCTATAGAGGCAATTGAGCGCTTCGGATTTGTTCGTGGATCGTGGCTCATGATTGCTCGTATTGTGCGATGTAATCCTTGGGGCGGTTCTGGGGTTGATCCAGTCCCAGACGTATTTTCCTGGTTTCCCTGGAAAAACACATCGAAGAAAATCTGAATTTTCCTTAATTTCAACGATAGAAAAGAGAGCCCCAGATGGGACGTGAATTACAACGTGCTTTTTTATGGGTTATTTTCTTGCTCGGCTTATTCATGCTCTTTGATGCATGGCAAGTCCGCAACGGAAATCCTTCATTTTTTGCTCAGCCTGAACAACAGCAAGAGCAAATTGCTGCCGATTCGAAAAACTCGCAACAATCTAAAGATGTCGCTGCTGTCGAAGCGAACAACGCTGTTGCATCAAAGGTTAATACTACGATTGCAGAGCCAGTTGTAGTTACTACTGATTTATTTAAGTTGACATTTGATGCAAACGGAGCTTCTGTTGCACGTGCTGAACTATTGAAAGAACGTGAAACGCCTGATTGGAAAAAGCGTGGTGTTCCTAGTTTGATCTATGGTAGTGAACCAGAAGGCTATAAGCCTGGCAATGTTGTCTTATTCGATACAACTGATAAGCATGTTTATAAGGCTGAAACAGGTTTATTAGGTGGCGGCTTCCCGACACACCGTACGCAATTTACATTGGCAAGCAAAGATTTGACCATGAAAGACGGTCAAGATACGTTATCAGTCAAGTTTGTTGCTCAAGCCGGTGGTGTTGAGTTGGTGAAAACTTACACGTTACAACGCGGTCATTATGGTATCCATGTAAAACATGAGGTATTGAATAAAGGTAACGTTTCTATCAATCCTTCTGTCTATATGCAATTAGTCCGAGATGACAATCCTGCAAAGTCTGATAGTGCTTTCTATAACACTTTCACAGGACCGGTCGCTTATACGGATGAAGAGCATTATCAAAAGATCTCTTTTGCCTCTATTGCAGACGGTGATAAGGAATTGCCGGAAGTTTCAACAGAGGGTTGGATTGCCATGGTCCAACATTACTTCTTAACGGCTTGGGTTCCTACGGCAGAAGGTCAAAAACGAGACTTGTATACGCGACAGTTGGATAAGCATTTGTTCTCCATTGGTTCTATCGTTGCAATGGGTGAAGTCGCTCCTGGTGCTAGCAAGTCTATTGAAAGTCAACTGTATGTTGGCCCACAAGATCAACGTCGCCTTGACATGATCGCACCTAATTTAGATTTGGTGGTGGATTATGGTTGGTTGACATTCTTGGCTAAGCCGATTTATTCACTTCTTGCTTTCTTGCACAGTTTAGTGGGTAACTGGGGTTGGGCAATTGTTTTGCTAACCTGCTTGGTAAAGGCTGTGTTGTATCCGATTTCAGCTGCTGGCTACAAATCTATGGCCCGTATGCGTGAAGTAGCTCCTCGTATGAAGGCACTTCAAGAAAAATACGGTAATGACAAGCAAGCTTTGAATCAAGCTATGGTGGAATTCTATCGCCGTGAAAAGATCAATCCAGCAGGTGGTTGCTTCCCCATTATGTTGCAAATTCCTGTTTTCTTAGCTTTGTATTGGGTGCTATTAGCTACTGTTGAGTTGCGAGGCTCTGAATGGTTGCTTTGGGTAACGGATTTGGCAAGCCCGGATTCATATTTGATTCTTCCATTGTTGATGGTTGTGACGATGATTGTCCAAATGAAGCTCAGCCCGCAACCAGCAGATCCAGTGCAAGCTAAGGTGATGATGGTTATGCCGCTAGTGTTCGGTGTGATGTTCTTCTTCTTTGCATCTGGTTTGGTCTTGTACTGGTTGACCAATAATATTTTGTCAATTTGGCAACAATGGTATGTCAATAAGCAAATTGAGAAAGAAAAGCAAAAGCGCGCAATTTCTTAATTGAAGAAGTAGGGACGCTTAAAAAGCGTCACTACTTTTGAAGTGGGTGTTGATTGAGTCGGGAATAGCCGATCTGTTCAACACCCCTTTTTATTTTTTCAAAATGAGTAAAGGCCACAACCAAACAGAGAAAAACCATAAAAGGATAAATTTGAATGAAATTGAGCTTTTTTCACTTTTATAAGTTTTAAAGAAAATAGTCATAGCTCCAGCAATTACCCAAAGAAGAATTAATCCATAGACGATCACTCGTGTGTGATATGTATCACCAATAAATGATGCAATATATGCAGAAAGGGGAACACTAGAGAAAATGGCACAACAGGCACCTATTAAGGCATTGCCTAGAAAGCTTGGTTTTTGATTGGGAAGACTCATGCAGTTCTCAAGAAATGAAGTTCGAAGATATTTATCCTGAATAATAGTTAATTTTTTTGAAAAATTTCCTTTAATAAAGATCTCTCATAAAAACAAGTTGATAATAGTGAGATAATTAAACATTAACTTTTTTAGTGGTAGGCATCGTGAATACAGATAAAGATCCGATTGTTGCAATTGCAACGGCTGCTGGTAGAGGGGGAGTCGGTATTATTCGGCTCTCAGGTGAGGAAAGTTTTATCACTCATTTTTTAAATGAGTTTTTTCCGCTAGATTCTTTTAAACCTCGTTACGCTCATTACCGACAATTTAAGGATGAAGATGGTCAAGTCATTGACGATGGATTAGTTCTGTATTTTCCTGCCCCAAAGTCTTATACCGGAGAATCTGTTGTAGAGCTTCAGTCTCATGGGGGACCAGTCATCTTACAGATGATGCTACGTCAAGTTTTAAAGGTTGGTACCAAGTTAGGTTTACGATTGGCTGAGCCAGGTGAATTTACAAAGAGGGCCTTTTTAAATGGACGAATGGACTTATCTCAAGCAGAAGCCGTTGCAGACTTAATTGATGCAACAACTGAGGGGGCTGCTAGAGCAGCTTCGCGATCACTAAATGGTGTTTTTTCGGAAAAAGTTCGTGAAATAAGCGAGCAAGTAATTGAGTTACGTGCTTTGATTGAAGCTATTCTTGATTTTCCTGAGGAGGAAATTGACTTTATTCAAAGTACGCAAGCTAGAAAGAGAATGGACAGAATCCAGGAATCATTTACAAAGTTCCGTCAAATGTCCAAACAAGGCTCTATTTTACGAGAGGGTGTAACCGTTGTTTTGGTTGGCAGTCCTAATGTAGGCAAGTCTAGTCTGATGAACACTTTAAGTGGTTCAGATGTTGCAATTGTGACGGATGTTGCCGGGACAACGAGGGACAAAATTGAAAATGACATACAGATCGGAGGAGTTCCTCTGCGTTTAGTTGATACGGCTGGTGTGAGAGAAACTCAAGATAAAGTTGAGGCAATTGGCATTGAGAGGACGTTGCAGGCCGTAGAAAAGGCGGATGTTATTTTGCATTTGGTTGATTTGAGCAGTCAAACAAGTGATGAAGAAGGGCAAGCTACCTTATCAAGAGTTATGCAACGGGTGAAAAGGGGGGTGCCAGTTATAGAGGTCTTTAATAAGGCTGATATGGCATCCTCTTATGAAGAAAAAGAAAATTGTTTATATATTTCAGCAAAGACAGGCAAGGGGATTGAACAACTAAAACAAAAGTTGTTATCTATTGTCGGTTGGGAAAGTAATACTGAGTCTTTATTTTTAGCGCGCGAACGGCATTTGCAAGCAATAGAGTGCGCCAATGAACATCTAGTATTAGCTAGACAATTTATCGACTTACCCAATCCTGCGTTGGACTTGTTGGCAGAGGAATTGAGACTCACCAATGACGCGCTAGGGGAGATTGTTGGTGAAACAACTCCCGATGATATTCTAGGAATGATTTTCAGTCGTTTCTGCATAGGTAAGTAATTGATTTATAATGATAAATTTTAAAGTTTCACGTGAAACGAGGAAAAAATGGACTATCCTGTTCAATATGATGTGATTGTTGTTGGTTGTGGACATGCTGGAGCTGAAGCTTGTTTGGCGTCAGCTCGAATGGGGTGTAAAACATTGTTGATTACCCATAATGTTGAGACAATCGGTCAACTTTCATGCAACCCCTCAATCGGTGGTATTGGTAAAAGTCACTTAGTCAAAGAGCTTGATGCTATGGGTGGGGCTATGGCCCAGGTCACCGACGAGGCGGGGATCCAATTTCGAATTTTGAACGGATCAAAAGGTCCAGCTGTTAGAGCAACTCGAGCACAAATTGATCGTGATTTGTACCGAGTGGCTATGCGTAAAAAAATTGAAAATCAAGAGAATTTGTGGGTTTTTCAGCAAGGTGTTGATGATCTTATTGTCAATGGCGATAAGGTCGAAGGTGTCGTAACTGAAACTGGAATCCGCTTTCACTCTAAGACTGTGGTTTTGACTGCAGGTACTTTTTTGCATGGGTTGGTTCATGTTGGATTGGAGCATTATCCTGCAGGTCGTGTTGGAGATCCCGCAAGTATTCGTTTGGCTGAGCGATTAATTGAGTTAGGTTTGCCAAAAGGCAGACTGAAAACTGGTACGCCAGCCCGAATTGATGGACGATCGATTGACTTTTCTAAGTGTGAAGAGCAGTGGGGTGACTTAGAGCCAACGCCAAATTTCTCAATGTTGGAGCCTGCATTCCATCATCCAAAGCAAGTTCCTTGTTGGATTACCAATACAAATGAGAAAACACATGAGTTCATTCGAAATAATCTAGATCGATCTCCCATGTTCTCAGGGGTGATTGAGGGAATTGGTCCTCGTTACTGTCCTTCGATCGAAGATAAAATTGTTCGATTTGCTGAAAAACAATCACACCATGTTTTCTTAGAGCCAGAGGGATTGTCAAATAATTTATATTATCCCAATGGCATCTCGTCTAGCCTACCGTTTGATGTGCAGTTGGCATTTATGCATACAATACCTGGGTTGGAAAATGCTCATTTTGTACGCCCTGCTTATGCAATTGAATACGACTATTATGACCCGAGATTTTTGAAAACATCTTTAGAGACAAAGTCCTTAGAAGGATTATTCTTTGCTGGTCAAATTAATGGGACAACTGGCTATGAAGAGGCTGCGGCTCAAGGACTTCTCGCTGGGATCAATGCAGCATTACATGTCAAAGAATTAGATGCTTGGACGCCTCGCCGAGATCAAGCGTATTTAGGTGTTATGGTTGACGATTTAATCACAAAGGGTGTCTCTGAACCATATCGTATGTTTACATCAAGAGCCGAGTATCGTTTATGTTTGCGTGAAGATAATGCAGATGAACGATTAACAGAGATCGGGCGTAAGCTCGGGTTGGTTGACGATGTTCGTTGGGAGTTCTTTAATCGTAAGCAAGAAAATATCGCCAAAGAGTTAGAGCGATTGAAGTCAACCTGGGTCCATCCTTCTGTAATTTCTAAGGATGAAGCAACGCGTGTGCTTGGTGTTCCAGTTGAACGCGAATACTCATTGTTTAACTTATTATCCCGTCCAAATGTTTCACATGAAACATTGTCGACCTTAAAAAAGAGTGATGGATCTTTGGTTAGTTTAAAGGTTGATTTGAGTGAATCAGAGGTCGAACAAGTTGAAATTGTTGCGAAGTATTCAGGATATATTAACCGCCAAAAAGAGGAAGTCGCAAAGTTAATGGAACACGAGTTAACGCCTATCCCTGTCGATTTTGATTATGACGCGGTTAAGGGATTATCATTTGAGGTGCGTCAAAAGCTAAAACAACATCGTCCAGAAACAATTGGGCAGGCGGGGCGTATCTCAGGCGTGACTCCTGCTGCCATCTCTTTACTGCTTATTTTTGTTCGGGCAAAGAAGTTTGACAAAAAAGAGGCCTAAAGTGTCGTTTTTAGATATTTCTTGTTTAAAAAAAGGTCTAGAGGAACTGCACCTAGAAGCAACAGAAGAGCAAATTGATAAGATTGATCGCTTTGCTGAAATGCTTTTTAAGTGGAACAAAACCTACAATTTGACGGCGATCCGATCAAAGGACGATGTTTTAACTCATCATATTTTAGATTCTTTGGCAGTTGTTCCTTTGTTTAAGCGACAGCTTAAAAACGGGGTCAAAATACTTGATGTTGGGTCTGGTGGCGGCTTGCCTGCGATCCCATTAGCAATCATGTGTCCGGAATATGATGTTTCTATGGTTGATACTGTAGGAAAAAAATCTGCCTTTTTGACGCAGTGTTGTGTGTCGCTGCGCCTTAATAATGCTCGAGCGATACATGCAAGAGTTGAAAGTTTAAAAGGAAAACAATTCGATATTATTACATCGAGAGCATTTGCTTCTCTGAAATTATTTTCAGATCTTACCAAGCATTTATTTGCAGATGGTGGATATTGGTTAGCTCTAAAAGGACCGGGAGTATCAACCGAAGTTTTAGAGTTGGGGGAGGATGTGGTTGTTCAAGATGTTTATGAGGTTGCAGTTCCCTTTTTAGGTGAAAAACGCTGTTTAGTAAAAATGAAATTGAAGAATATTGATACGTTATAAAGTTTTTTAGAAAATAAAAAGCTTAAAAAATAAACAAAAGTTGGAAATATCTTATTTAAAGCAATTGCTTGCAGTAAATTTTGATTTTTTAATATGTGTTAAATAAGTATTAAGTCGATTGTTTCATGTGAAACAATCGACTTTTTCTTGTTAGAAAGAGGGCAATTTCGATGTTGTTGTGACACAATTTCATTTGAGTCTTCTTTTGCTTGATAATTTATAGGTGATGAGATGGATCAAGTAATTAGCACGTTTTTATTTACTTTTGCCTCGTTTATTCCTGTGCTTAATCCTTTTGGCGGAGCAATGTTTTTTTTGTCATTGACTCCAAATATTGATGATGAGACTAGAAAAATGATGGTTAATCGAATTGTATTTTATTCGATGATTATCTTACTCATTAGCTTATTTGCTGGGCATATTATTTTGAGCTTTTTTGGGATCTCTCTAGGAGTTTTACGAGTTGGTGGTGGTGTCGTTTTGATATCTGCTGGTTGGAAAGCTTTAAATGATGCTAGTTCTGTCGGTGACTCTGATAATGCAACAATAGAACCCCCTAAGTCTAGAAAGAAATTGTTATCGATGGCGTTTTATCCCATAACATTACCGCTGACCATGGGGCCGGGTATGATCGCTGTCGCAACGGCAATTGGTACTGGTACGCTAGGACAAGGACTTTTTGCTTTAGCTGGCTGTCTTTTGGCAACAGTAGCAACATTGTTGACCGTTTATATTTGTTATCGATATTGCGACCGTGTAAGTAAAGCAGTTGGAACAACAGGAGCTGACGCTTTATCTCGCGTGTTTGCATTTATTTTGTTGTGTATTGGTATTTCTGTTTTCTGGCAAGGTTTTAGTGAGTTGTGGTTAAGCCTTCCTAAGGTTTAAAAATAAAAAAGGATTTTTTGAATGGCTTTAGTATTTTGCGTTGCAAATCAAAAAGGCGGTGTTGGTAAAACAACAACAGCTGTTAATTTGTCTGCTTCACTCGCACAATTGAAACAAAGGGTTCTTTTAATTGATTTGGATCCCCAAGGTAATGCTACAACCGGAAGTGGTATTGCGAAAGAAGAAGTGAAAGAGACGATTTATCAACTTTTGTTTGATCAAGCAAGCTTTGAAAGCGTTGTGGTTCATTCTCATGAGGCAGGCTATGATGTGTTGCCTGCAAATAGAGAATTAGCAGGGGCAGAGGTTGAGTTGGTTGAACTAGAAGATCGAGATGAACGGTTGATAAAATCTCTTGAAAATCAACAGGATAAATATGATTTTATCATTATTGACTGTCCTCCGTCTTTGTCGATGTTAACGATCAATGCACTTTGTTGTGCACGTGGAGTGATCGTTCCTATGCAATGTGAATACTTTGCAATGGAGGGACTGACTGATTTAGTGGGATCGGTGAAGCGCATTCAAGCAGATAAGAATCCTAACTTAACATTGATCGGTTTGTTAAGAGTAATGTTTGATCCTCGAGTGACTTTGCAACAGCAGGTGAGTGAGCAGTTGACTGAGTTTTTTGGAGATAAAGTTTTTAAAACGGTGATCCCTCGTAATGTGAGATTAGCTGAAGCTCCTAGTTATGGTTTGCCAGGTGTACTTTATGATAAGTCTAGTAAAGGAGCTAAGGCATATATGGAGTTTGGGACTGAGTTTTTGAAGCGTATGAAAAAATTCAAGAAAAAGTCGGAGGTAAAGTAAATGGCAACTAGAAAGCCCCGAGGGGGATTAGGCAAGGGTTTAGATGCTTTGCTTGGTGAGAAAAAGGATCCGGTAATTGTGGTAACCCCTGAAAACGATGACTCTATTTCGGAATTAGATGTTAATAAAATCCAAGCCGGTGTTTATCAACCTCGAACTCAGATGGATTCAACCTCATTGGAGGAGTTGGCTCAGTCAATTAAAGAGCAAGGGTTAATTTCTCCAATCATTGTTCGCCCAATATCTAAAACGAAATATGAAATCATTGCGGGTGAACGTAGATTCAGAGCTTCTAAAATTGCAGGGTTGAAAAAAGTTCCCGTAATCGTTAGAAAGATTTCTGATGAAAAGGCTCTTGCTTGGGCATTAATTGAGAATATTCAAAGAGAAAATTTAAATCCTTTAGAGGAAGCGGCAGGTATTCAGCGATTGATTTCTGAATTTTCGATGACGCATGAGTCTGCAGCTCAAGCAATTGGTCGTAGCCGTGCAGCAACAAGTAACTTATTGCGGTTGCTTAATTTAGCTAAGCCTGTTCAAGAGTTATTAATGAGTAATAAGTTGTCGATGGGACAGGCCCGAGCATTATTAGCTTTAGAGCCTGCGATGCAAGTTGCTGTTGCTCAGGAAGTAATTTCCAAGGGGCTCTCCGTTCGACAAGTTGAAACTCTTGTCGGACAACTAGAATCAAAAAAGCAGAAAGCTAAAACTGCCTTGCATACCCCCAAAAGTGATAATGATACGGTGAGACTTGAAGAGAATTTATCCAATGCTATTGGTGCAAAAGTGAAAGTCTCTGCAAATCAAAAGGGGAAAGGAAGGTTAGTTATCGAATTCTCTAGCTATGATCAATTAGATGGAATCATTGCTCACTTTGGTCAATTCGACTAACTAATTAAATTAGCAAGAAAAAAGTGTTCTTTTGGACTAAGGGTTTACACTGGAAATTCATTAGTGTAAACCCTTGTTTATATAAGTAACGTAACGTATAATTCCGCCTTAATGACGGGTTTGTAGAGGCGGCTTTACTAAAAATATGAGCAAAATCGTTTTACTACAGATCTTAGCCACATTTGGAGTTGCTGCAATTTCTGCCCTTTTGGGGGGAGGAAATGCGGCTGTTTCTGCGTTGTTAACAGGTATGGCCTGTTCAGTGCCGAATGCACTATTTGCGGCGAATTTGAGTGCCTTAGGCAAATTAAGTCCCTCATCTTCACCGTTGTTCTTCCTTATTGGCGAGTTCATTAAACTCATTGCAATGGCACTATTATTAGTGCTTATTGTGATGTTGTATAAGGACTTAGTCTGGCCCGCAATGATCTTTACGATGATTGTGGTCTTGAATTGTTCCTTTTTGGGACTTCTAACCCGAGAATAAACATGGCAGCTGAAGCTCTCACCGCTACCGAGTATATTACTCACCACTTGAAGCATTTGTCTTCCACTGCGCAATCGAGCATTGTCGATTTCTCAGTGATTAATATTGACACGCTTACATTTTCAATTTTGATTATGGCTTTGACGTTATTCTTGTTATACAAGGGTGCGTGTAAGGCTACGTCAGGCGTTCCGGGTAAATGGCAATGTGCCGTCGAAATGCTCGTTGAATTTGTAGACGAACAAGCAAAGTCGATTGTTCATGGGGACCGTACTTTTATTGCCCCCTTGGCATTGACCGTGTTTGTTTGGGTTGTGTTAATGAATGCCATCGACTTGATCCCGGTAGATTTATTACCGACGATTGCAGCTTGGTTTGGCGTTCACTATTTGCGTCCGCTCCCGACGGCCGACTTAAACGGTACGATGGGTATTTCTATGGGCGTGCTTCTCCTTATGATTTATTACGGCGTAAAAATCAAGGGATTTGGTGGCTTCAGTCGTGAACTTTTCACGGCTCCGTTTGGCTCCAATCCGTTGCTTTGGCCGTTTAATTTCGCATTGAATCTTATCGAATATGCTGCAAAGACCGTTTCTTTGGGCATGCGGTTGTTCGGTAATATGTATGCAGGGGAATTAGTCTTTTTCTTGATCGCACTCTTAGGTAGCCTCTGGGCCGGCTTTGACGGCTTGAGTCTCTTTGGTGTGTTTGGTCACGCTGTGGCAGGGATCTGCTGGTGGCTCTTCCACGTGTTGATCGTGATCTTACAAGCTTTCATCATGATGATGTTGACCTTGGTTTACATTGGTCAAGCTCATGAAGGTCACTAATCACTAGCTTTTTTACTTTTTTATTTTTTCTTTTACTCCCATTTTTTTAGGATTAAGGAGTTTTGCAATGACCAACGTCGCTTTTGTTGCCTTAGCTGCTGGCCTCATCATCGGTCTCGGTGCTATTGGTGCTTGTCTCGGTATCGCTATCATGGGTTCTAAGTACCTCGAAGCTGCTGCTCGTCAACCTGAATTGATGAACGCCTTGCAAACCAAGATGTTCTTGTTGGCCGGTCTTATCGACGCCGCTTTCTTGATCGGTGTTGGTATCGCTATGATGTTCGCTTTTGCTAATCCGTTTGTCGGCTAATAAAAGCTTTTTCAAAGATTCTTTTATTAACGGCGTTAGTTAGCACTCACAGCGAGTTGTGAGCGTGCTAATTGACATAACGGGGTTCTAATAATGAACATCAATGCTTCTCTGTTTGTACAGATGGCCGTGTTCTTCTTCGGTGCCTGGGTCACGATGAAGTACATTTGGCCGCCGCTCATTCGAGCAATCGAAGAGCGACAAAAGAAGATTGACGGAGGTTTGGCTGCTGCCGATAAAGGTGAAATGGCCTTAGCGGAAGCCCAAAAGGAAGTTCAAGCAATCAAGGCTGAAGCACGTGCTCAAGCTTTGGGTATCGTGAATGACAGCGAAAAGCGTGGCCAAGCAATTGTTGAAGAAGCTAAGGCTCAAGCTCAAGCTGAAGCAGATCGTATTATCGAATCTGCAAAGGCTGAAGTTGCTCAAGAAGCACAACGCGTTCGTGAGCAATTGCGTGCAGAAGTTGCTCGCTTAGCTGTTGCCGGTGCTGAACAAATCCTTCGTCGCGAGGTTGACACTAAAGTTCACGCAGAAATGCTTGAACAATTGAAGGCTAAGCTTTGATTATGGCTGAACTTTCGACGATTGCCCGTCCCTACGCACAAGCTCTTTTGTTAGCTTTGCGCGACGCAAAAAAGGGACCTAAGGAAGCTGCCGATTTGGCTGCTGTTATGGATGGTATTGCCCAAGTGGTGACCTCTCCTGAACTCGTTTCCCTTATCGGGGAACCCAAGGTTAGTTCGGAGCAAATCTGTGAGTTGATTTTGGCTGTTTTAGGTCAAGATATTCCCGCAGAGGCCGCTAATTTGTTGAAGGTGGTCGTTGAGAACGGTCGCTTGGAAGCTGTGCCGGAAATCGCACGTCAATTCCGCGAACTTAAAAATCAATCCGAAGGTGTAGCAGATGCACATATTGAGTCTGCTTTCCCTATGAGCGAGGAAGAAGTAAATACTTTAATTTCTGCTCTTGGAAATCGCTTCCCCGGACTTAAGTTGACGCCAATCGTAACCATTAATGAAGGTTTAATTGGTGGTGTCCGTGTGAAGGTTGGCGATAAGACGCTTGACGGATCGATTCAAACGCGCCTTGCTCAAATGCAAGAGGCACTCACCGCATAAATTTCGGAGCTGTAAGAAATGCAACTCAATCCTAGTGAAATCAGCGAATTGCTGAAAAAGCGCATCGAAGGCCTTGGGGTCTCCGCTGATCTTCGCACCCAAGGTACCGTGGTCTCTGTGACCGACGGTATTTGCCGTGTTCACGGTCTTTCTGACGTGATGCAAGGCGAAATGTTGGAATTCCCCAACAGCACGTATGGTTTGGCTTTGAACCTTGAACGTGATTCCGTGGGTGCAGTTATTCTTGGTAACTACGAGCACATTAGTGAAGGCGATATCGTTAAGACGACGGGTCGCATTCTTCAAGTGCCCGTTGGTCCGAAGTTGATTGGCCGTGTGGTCAACGCTTTGGGCCAACCGATCGATGGTAAGGGTCCGATCGACACCGACGAATTTGACGTCGTTGAAAAGGTCGCTCCTGGCGTTATCGATCGTCAATCTGTTTCTCAACCGGTTCAAACTGGCTTGAAGTCTATCGACGCAATGGTGCCGATCGGCCGTGGTCAACGTGAATTGATCATTGGTGACCGTCAAACGGGTAAGACCGCTGTTGCTTTGGACACGATCATCAACCAAAAGGGTAAAGACCTTATTTGTGTTTACGTTGCTATCGGTCAAAAGGCTTCTACAATTGCCAACGTTGTTCGTAAGTTGGAAGAACATGGCGCTATGGACTACACGATTATCGTGGCCGCTAGCGCTTCTGAATCTGCCGCATTGCAATACATTGCCCCGTACGCTGGTGCTACGATGGGTGAATACTTCCGCGATCGCGGTCAAGACTCTTTGATTGTTTATGATGACTTGACCAAGCAAGCTTGGGCTTATCGTCAAATCTCCTTGTTGTTGCGCCGTCCGCCTGGACGTGAAGCATATCCTGGTGACGTGTTCTACTTGCACAGCCGCTTGTTGGAACGCGCTGCCCGCGTGAACCCGGCTTATGTCGAACGCTTCACGAAGGGTGCTGTTAAGGGTAAGACTGGTTCTATGACGGCTTTGCCGATCATTGAAACGCAAGCTGGTGACGTTACGGCTTTCGTGCCGACCAACGTGATTTCTATTACTGACGGTCAAATCTTCTTGGAAACCGACCTCTTTAATGCTGGTATTCGTCCGGCTATCAACCCGGGTATTTCTGTGTCCCGCGTTGGTGGTGCTGCACAAACCAAGGTTATTAAGAAGCTCGGTGGTGGTGTTCGTTTGGCTCTGGCTCAATATCGTGAATTGGCAGCTTTTGCTCAATTTGCCTCTGACTTGGACGACGCAACCCGTAAGCAATTGGAACGCGGTAAGGTTGTTACTGAATTGATGAAGCAACCTCAATACCAACCGTTGCAAGTTTGGGAAGAAGCTTTGGTTCTTTTCTGCGTTGAAAACGGCATCTATGATGGCATCGAGGTTAAGGACGCATTGCGCTTTGAAAAGGCTATGCGCGATCACCTCGCCGAAAAGCATGCCGACTTGGTACAACGTATCGAAGAGAAGAAGGAACTTGTTGCTGAAGACAAGGATCTTCTCTTGAAAGCTGTTACTGAATTTAAGAAGAACGGCGCCTACTAAGTAGAAGTCGATTAACACCAAAGGGGACCAAATGCCTAGCACCAAGGAAATTCGCGCCAAGATCAAGAGCGTTCAAAATACGCGCAAGATCACAAAGGCGATGGAAATGGTTGCGGCATCGAAGATGCGTAAGGCGCAAGATCGTATGCACGCCTCTCGCCCGTACGGAGAACATATCCGTACGATCGTGGCTCACTTAGCCACGGCACAGACGAGCTACGATCATCCGTATTTGCGCCCGCATGAAGCGAGTGCTGCTAAAGTTGGTCTGATCATGGTGACGACGGACAAAGGCTTGTGTGGAGCTCTCAATACCAACATTCAACGTTTGGTTTTGGGCAAGATTAAGGACTGGAATGCTGAAGGCGTGGCTATTCAAGCTACGGCTATCGGTAATAAGGGTCTTGGTTTCTTGCAACGCTCCGGTGTGGAATTGATTTCCAATGTTGTACAACTTGGTGATCGTCCGCAAATGGAACAATTAATTGGCGCTATTGGCGCACAGTTAGAGCTCTACACGGCCGGTAAGATCGATAAGGTCTACCTTGCTTACACTCGCTTTGTAAATGCGATGAAGCAAGAGCCGGTTGTTGAACAACTTTTGCCCTTGTCGAGTGATCGACTTGAAGAGATTGGCGAAGAACGTCGGGAATATTCGTGGGATTATCTCTACGAACCCAGTGACGCCACGGTTCTCGATGTACTCTTAAAGCGCTACATCGAAGCATTAATTTACCAAGCAGTTGCAGAAAACATGGCTTCTGAGCAAAGTGCTCGTATGGTGGCAATGAAGGCCGCTAGCGATAACGCTAAGAAGCTTATCGGTGATTTGCAATTGGTTTACAACAAGACGCGTCAAGCGGCCATCACGAAGGAAATTACTGAAATCGTGGGTGGTGCTGCTGCCGTGTCTTAAAGAGGATATCTCCCATGAGTATCGGACAGATCGTTCAGGTCATTGGCGCTGTGGTGGACGTTGAGTTCCCGCGCGATCAAATGCCCAAAGTTTACGATGCCCTTATCTTAGAAAAAGATGAGAACAACAGTCTTGCCGAAGAAGGCTTGACCTTCGAAGTGCAACAACAGTTGGGCGACGGCGTGGTTCGTACCATTGCCATGGGCGCCTCTGAAGGTTTGCAACGCGGCATGAAGGTGAAGAGCACCGGCGCTGGTATTTCTGTGCCTGTCGGCCCGAAGACCTTGGGTCGTATTATGGACGTGTTGGGTCGCCCGATTGACGACTGCGGCCCGATCGGCGAAGAAGAACGCCGTGAAATTCACCGTCCTGCTCCGAAGTTTGACGAATTGAGCCCGTCTGTGGACTTGCTCGAAACCGGTATTAAGGTGATTGACTTGATTTGCCCGTTCGCAAAGGGCGGTAAGGTCGGTCTCTTCGGTGGTGCCGGTGTGGGTAAGACTGTGAACATGATGGAATTGATCAACAATATTGCTAAGCAATATGGTGGTTACTCCGTGTTCGCAGGCGTGGGTGAACGTACCCGTGAAGGTAATGACTTCTACCACGAAATGGAAGAGTCTCACGTGTTGGATAAGGTGGCCATGGTGTTCGGTCAAATGAACGAACCTCCGGGTAACCGTTTGCGTGTGGCTTTGACGGGTTTGACGATGGCTGAAGCCTTCCGTGACGAAGGCCGCGACATCTTGTTGTTCGTTGACAACATTTATCGTTACACCTTGGCTGGTACGGAAGTTTCTGCTTTGCTCGGTCGTATGCCTTCTGCTGTGGGTTATCAACCGACGTTGGCTGAAGAAATGGGTCGCTTGCAAGAACGTATTACGTCTACGAAGGTTGGTTCTATTACCTCCATTCAAGCCGTTTACGTGCCTGCTGACGACTTGACTGACCCGTCTCCGGCAACGACTTTCGGTCACTTGGACGCTACGGTTGTGTTGTCTCGTGACATCGCTGCTTTGGGTATTTACCCGGCTGTTGACCCGCTTGACTCCACCAGCCGCCAAGTTGATCCGTTGATCATTGGTGATGAACACTATACGATTTGCCGTCGTGTCCAAGAAACGTTGCAACGTTACAAGGAATTGCGCGACATCATCGCCATTTTGGGTATGGATGAATTGGCTCCTGAAGACAAGTTAACGGTTATGCGTGCTCGTAAGATCCAACGCTTCTTGTCTCAACCGTTCCATGTTGCAGAAGTCTTTACTGGCGCTCCTGGTAAGTACGTTCCGTTGAAGGAAACGATCCGCGGCTTCCGCATGATCGTCGACGGTGAATGCGACGCTTTGCCTGAACAAGCTTTCTACATGGTTGGTACCATCGACGAAGCTTTTGAAAAGGCTAAGCAAATGCACTAATGCTTTTGGCTAAAGGGAGTTTCCCTTTAGCCAAAACACGACCACGGAGCAACCTATGTCTACGATTAAGGTTAACGTCGTTAGCGCTGAAGAGCAGATCTTCTCTGGTGATGCCACGTTCGTTGCACTTCCTGGTGAAGCGGGCGAATTGGGTATCCTGCCTCAACATACTCCGTTGATTTCTTTGATTAAGCCGGGTTTTGTGCGTATTACGCTCCCGGAAACCAAAGAAGTGAAACAAGTGTTCGTTGCGGGTGGCGTGATTGAAGTGCAACCGCACCTTGTGACTGTTTTGGCTGATACCGCTATTCGTTCAGAAGAAATGGATCGTGCTAAAACTGAAAAGGCAATTGCTGAAGCTCGAGAAGCTCGCAGCAAGACAACGAGCGAAGTTGATTTGGCTAAGCTCGATGCGGAATTGGCTGTCTTGGCTGCAGAATTGGCAGCTATTGAAAAGCTCAAACGCAATCACTAAGCGTTCAAGGACGTTTGAAAGGCAGATGGCAACATCTGCCTTTTATTTTTTTATAACAGTATATCGTCCACATACTTCAATTTAGGATAAAAGAATCACATGCAAACGCTACGGAGGCTTCTGTATTGGATCGAGGTATACTTATAAGGACAGAGGCTTCCCAACTATTGCGAATTTTTTGGAATAAGATAGAAGGGGATAGACAGCTTAAGATGCTGTTATGACTCGATTGGGTGTTTTGATGGACGCGCCCCCAGTTGTATGGATATATTTGAATATCCAGGAACTGTTCAAAGTGAGACTGTGCTCTTATGAAACTGTTGGCATAATCTCAGTAGTTCATACTCTAAATTTCATTGGATGAATGAGCTCAAAATATGTGCTCATTCAAGTCGGAGTAAGTTTTATGAAAGTAATGGTTTGTACAGATGGTACCGAGTTAAGCCAAAAGGCTATTGATACAGCAATTAGTATTGCAAAGCCTCTAGGGGCAGAGCTAATTGGGATGACAGCCGTTAAGGGTGAGGCTCCGGCGGATGGCTTAGCTGCTGAGCCAGCAGAAATTCAAAAGCGCTTAAGCGTCATCTATGAGGCGGCTAAAGCAGCCAATATTCCTTGTCGCGTTATTGCTTATCACGGTCAGGCACCATGGATGAGCATTACAGCTTTAGCAAAAGAAGAAGATGTCGATTATGTCGTCATGAGCAGCCGAGGAATGGGAAGTCTTGGTAGCCTCATTATCGGTAGTGAAACACAAAAAACATTGGCTCAAATTGATCGTCCAGTGTTAGTTGTTCGCTAACAAGTTTCCTCCTATCTTATTTCAGTTTATTTACGCATTCACTGGCGTTGATGCCGTGGATGCGTATTCTTTTTTCACGGCTACTTTCTCCACTAATGATCTCTAGCTTTGATTTAGGGATTTCTAGAATTTTTGCAATATATGCGATGAGAGCTTTGTTGGCTTTGCCGTCAACGGGGGGTGTAGCAATGGCGATTTTGAGTTTGTCACCATAAAGGCCAACTACGTTAGAGCGTTTAGCACCTGGTTGAGCATGTATGCTTAGAATGATTTCATTTGGTTTTTCAATTAACCATATTGGTAGTGTCATATTGTTTTGTGTGTTAGGTGATAATTTGTATTAATGATACGTTTTTTTGGTATAGCCCTGCATTAGAAAGTTCTGGATTCTTGGATTAACCTTCCGATTATTTAAAGCATCTCGTTTATGGGTCATTGGATTGAACGTTTGTTATTTCTTCGTTCAAGCCATTGATTTGCTCTATACCAATAAATAGGCTTTCATTGATTATGAAGTGTTTATGATCAAAGTTGGTTTTGATGTTCAAATGAGTCAATTTATCCCCATAGTTATCCACAATAAATTAGTGATGATCAAGCTTTAAATTTAATCATTAAAATCTCAAAATCACCACTTTTGACGGATATAACTATATGATTTGAAAGGATATTATGTATTTTTATTTATTAAGGCTTTTTGCTTGATAAATAAGCAAAGTGCTTTAAAGAAAAGCAAATTTTCAACTATCCACAAAGTTATCCACAAAATTGAGCACAAAAAGAGACAAAGTTGCTTTAGTTGTGGAGTGGTTATCGTTTTGTCCTATAACTTGTGCTCATAGGTACAATTGCAAGATTGTTTGGAGTATTGATGAATGTCCTCGCTCGCGCTGTTTGTTCAGGTTATTTTAGATGTTCCCTTGCTTCCTCCTTTGACTTATAAGTTAGAACAAAATCAGGAGGTGCAGGTTGGGGATCGCTGTGTCGTTCCCCTTGGAAAGCGTGAAGTTGTTGGAATTGTGGTGGGCAAATCGGATCACTGCGAAGTGGATCCTAAAAAGCAAAAATCCGTCATTCGTATTCTCAATGAGACCACTCCGTTAGATACAAATTGGTTGAGGCTCACAAAGTTTGCCAGTGATTACTATCAGCACAGTTGGGGAGAGGTCGGTTTGAGTTGCCTGCCTAATTTTTTCAGAACGAAACCTGGTGTGCGTTATCAAACATCTTTAGAAAAGCTTCGCAAGTTAAAAACAACCAAGCTGTTGAGCTCAGACATTAAACATGAACTGAATCACGAGCAAAAGTATGCAGTTAATTCTTTAAAGTCTTTTGACGGTTTTAAACCAACTGTGCTTTTTGGGGTAACGGGAAGTGGGAAAACTGAAGTTTATCTGCATATGATGGCGTTAACTTTTGAGAGACACCCCAATGCTCAAATTTTATTTTTAGTGCCAGAGATTAATTTAACGCCACAATTGGAGGCTCGCGTACGCTCGTTCTTTACTCATAAAAAGATTGTATGTATGCACTCGGGTCTATCTCAAGGAGAGCGAGCAAGATCTTGGCTTGCAATGCATGAAAAACATGCCCAGATTTTAATTGGAACGCGAATGGCAGTGTTTGCAAGCATGCCTGAGTTGCAATTAATTGTCGTGGACGAAGAGCATGACTTGTCTTACAAAGCAGGTGATGGGGTGCGTTATTCTGCAAGAGATCTTGCAGTAAAGAGGGCTCAACTGCTCAATATTCCGATTGTTTTGGGTTCAGCAACACCATCATTAGAGACGTGGGCTCATGTTAGAAGTCAGCATTATCATTTGCTGACGCTCTCACAACGCGCTGTTAAAGAAGCTGAGCTTCCTCAATTGGTGGTCGTTAATCCAAAGGAGGAGAAAACAACCTTTGGCCTAGCTCAGACAGTAGTAGATGCTATTTCAGAAACATTGGAGAAAAAAGAACAAGTTATTGTTTTTTTAAATCGTCGTGGCTATGCACCAGTGTTGACTTGCCCTAGTTGCGGTTGGTTGTCCACATGCCCGCATTGTTCAACCTATGCGGTCTATCATAAGTCTCATCGACGTTTGATGTGTCATCATTGTGGTTGGTCAACGCATGTGTATTCTCAATGCCCAGATTGTGGAAATATTGACCTAATGCCCCTTGGCGCAGGTACACAGCGTATTGAGGAGCAATTACAAGAGATTTGGCCTAGTGCTCGAATTTTACGAATTGACAGAGATTCAACACAGAAAAAAAATGCAGCCCAAGTCGCCTTTGACGCTGTTCATGCTGGAGAGGTTGATATTTTAGTCGGAACACAAATGGTAGCTAAGGGGCATGATTTCCAAAAAGTTTCTCTGGTGGTTGTTTTAAATGTAGATGCCCAATTAGTAAGTGCAAACCCAAGAAGTGAAGAGCGGGTTTTTGCTAATTTGATGCAGGTAGCAGGTCGAGCGGGGCGAGGTGGTTTGTCTTCAACAATGATTGTTCAAAGTCGTTTTGGTGACCGTCCAATTTTCAAGGCATTAGCAGCTCAGGACTACGAAATGTTTGCTGATGAGTTACTGGCTGTGAGAGAAATGGAAGGGGCGATTCCATTTGCATCTCAGGCGCTTTTGTTGGCCGATGCATCCAGTCTTGATAAAACGTTAGAGTTTTTATCTCAAGCTTCAAGCATAGGAACAACGATTCGCGAGCGCTATCAATTAGATGATATTGCTATTTTTGACCCTATTCCCATGGCTGTTATGAAGGTTGCTGATAGAGAGAGAGGTCAGTTGCTTATCGAGGCAGCCTCCAAAGTAAGACTTAATCGGTTTTTGGCAATTTGGATTAAAGAATTATCAGACTTAAAGACATCTGTGCATTGGGTTATGGATGTGGATCCAATTGATGTTTAAAAGATAGTCATAGGATGGGCAACAAAACCTGTTTCAGTTCTTTATAATCAAAAGTCTTGCCTCCGTGGTGAAGTGGATATCATGCGACCCTCCGAAGGTCGCGTCACAGGTTCGATTCCTGTCGGAGGTGCCAATTTTCCAGTCTTAGAGCATGCAAGCGCCATCAAATATTATCTACCATAGCCAATCCAAAGTATTGGAAATTATCGATATGGATGGACAGCAGTTAATGCTGTCTGCCGAGTATTTGCGTGTAATGAGCCCTTCAGCTGAGGTTCAAGGGCATTCACCGGCTGAAGCACAGCTACAAGTGGGCAAGAGAGACGTTAGTATCGTTGGTATTGAACCCGTCGGTATGTATGCTATTCGTATTATCTTTTCCGATGGGCATGACTCTGGATATTACGACTGGGATTATCTTAGACTTCTTTCAAAAGAAAAAAATATACGTTGGAACTCTTATTTGCATGAGCTAGAAAAGCAGGGTGCATCAAGAGATCCAAATGATCCAAAAAACGAACCTTTTAAACCCAAGCCACATAAGGCTTGTCGTCACTGATATGTCTGATAAGCAAAATCAAAAAGAAACGGACTTCGGCTTTCAACGAGTAGCCGAAGATGACAAAGCGCGTCAAGTTCGCGAAGTCTTTGACTCTGTTGCTCCCAAGTATGATTTAATGAACGATGTTCTCTCGTTTGGTATGCATCGACTTTGGAAAAAATATGCCATTTATAAAGCAGACATTGAGCGGGGTATGAAGGTTCTGGATTTGGCGTCCGGTACTGCAGACTTATCTTTAAAGTTTGCAAAATTGGTTGGTAAAGATGGTGAAGTATGGCCAACTGATATTAATCGCTCTATGTTATCCATTGGTGCCCAACGTATGCGTCAGGCGGGTTTTGATATGCCTGTGGTGCAATGCGATTGTGAGAAGTTACCATTTGCTGATAACACCTTCGATGTTGTTATTGTGAGTTTTGGTTTGCGCAATATGACGCATAAAGACCGAGCTCTTTCAGAAATGCAGCGAGTTTGCAAACCAGGTGGTAAGGTAATGGTTTTAGAATTTTCTAAAGTTCATCGCTTCTTTGCACCTTTCTATGACTTTTACTCCTTCCATTTAATGCCTTGGCTTGGTGGCATGATTTCGGGTGATAGCGACAGTTATCGCTACTTGCCAGAGTCCATTCGTATGCATCCTAGTCAACCTGTTTTGGCTCAAATGATGCGTGAGGCCGGTTTGGAGTCCGTTGATTGGCACAATTTAACTTTTGGTATTTGTGCTTTGCACATTGGTCGTAAGCCAATGGTGTAAAAGAGTGTTGAAACACATTTGGTTTTTCACGTTATTTCGTACAATAAGATTTGTTCATTTACATTTAACTTCTCAGAGAGAATTGAACTATGTCAATAACCCCTGCCTAAAGGCAGAGGCTTGAAAAAGCCCTGATTGACTAGCCTCAGTGATCCTTCTTTGGAAGGTGAACTACGTTGGATTGGAATGTATAGGCACCGTGGGATGTTCATCCTAGTTCCACGCTCTGCGGTCTGTGATTAAAAGCTCTGAGAGGTAGGAGCGGTGTTGCAGACAAGAAACCCATTCCAACATTGGCGAAGGATGTTAACCGGTTTTAGACCGTGTAAGCGGAACCTGTGGGTATCCGCAAATCCCTTCTCTAAAAGAGAAGAACCTATTTAACTGAATTGAGAATGGAGAACGGCGCTTCCTCCCCTGTCTAAAGACAGAGGTTTCCGCGCCTAAATATCTATGAAAAAGTTAATTGCCGTATTAGCAATTGGTTTAACCATGATGTCGATGTCGATGACCGCGGATGCCGCTCGTCGATTTGGAGGTGGTGCAAGTTTTGGTCGTTCAGCTCCGACGTTGCAAAAGTCTACTCCGGCTCCTGCTGCGCCAACATTGCAAAAGGGTACGCCGGGACAACAGCAGCAACAAGCCGCTCCCAATCAACAAACTCGTCCCAATCAACCTGCAGCCGCACCTAGCCCGATGCGTGGCATGTTGATGGGTTTGGCTGGTATTTTAGGTATTACTGCTTTGGCTCATGCCTTGGGTTTTGGTGAAGGTTTTGCCAATTTCTTAATGATGGCTTTAATGGCCTTTGCCGCTTTTTACGTCATTCGCTTATTAATGGGTATGTTCATGGCTAAGAAAATGGCCACTCAGGCTCCAGCCTCTGGGATGAGCGGTGGTACCCATCAAACGATGCGTCAAGAGCAAAATACCTATCGCTCTCAGGCGGCTCAAAGCGCTCAAGAGCCAAGTTATCAAGTTCGTCCTATGAGTGGAAGTTTGTTGGATGAACTCTCTGGTAGTGGAGCCACTAAGCAGGTAGATATTCCGGCTGATTTTGATGTTGCTGGTTTCCTCAAGGTTGCTGAAGAGAACTTTGTGAAGATGCAAAAGGCTTGGGATACGGGTAATGTCACGGCACTATCTGACTTTACAACAGACGATGTTTTCTTAACGGTTACTCATCAGTTGCGTGAACGTGGTAATCAAAATTACGAAACGGTTGTCATTAGTTTGAAGTCTGAATTCCGAGGAATTGTTCAAGACGGAGATGACTACTTGGCTGGGGTAACCTTTACAGGCACGCTCAATGTCAGTGGTGAAGCTGAGCAGATCAACGAAACGTGGATTCTGTCAAAGCCGGTAAAGGGCAATCAAGGTTGGTTACTTTCTGGTATCCATCAAGAACAAGAATAGTTTCAATAGGAACTCAGAATCACTAAAGAGCAGGGGAGTTTGGCAGTGTTCAGACTCCCTTGTCTGCATCAGAATGCTTAAAGCGTGAAGATTGGTGCTATTCGGTAGAATAATAGAATTACTTTAAAGCAAAGAAGGTGTCATGTTAAACATCGTTATTTTGGCAGCGGGTATGGGCAAGCGAATGCGTTCTCGCCTCCCTAAAGTGTTGCAACCATTGGCTCAAAAGCCTCTTTTAGGTCATGTTTTAGATAAGGCTCGCGCAGTTTCTGAAGAAAAGCGGCTAATCGTTGTTGTAGGTCACGGTGCTGAGGCGGTAAAGGCTTACCTTAAAAATGATGCAGATGTGACTTTTGCCTTGCAAGAGCAACAATTGGGAACGGGGCATGCTCTTATGCAAGCGTTACCCTATTGTGATCCTGAGGCGCCAACACTTGTGCTTTTAGGTGATGTTCCCTTGATTGAGACTCAAACTTTGGAACGCTTGTGTTCTGTGGCAGGTCAAGAGTTAGGTCTTCTAACCGTCACATTGAATAACCCAAAGGGCTATGGCCGTATTGTCCGTAAAGACGGTAAAGTGATCGGTATTGTTGAAGAAAAGGATGCCACGGAGGAACAGCGACAAATTGATGAAGTCAATACGGGTATTATGCTTTTACCTACACGACGTCTTCAATCTTGGCTATCTTCACTATCAAATCAGAATGCTCAAGGTGAATACTATTTAACAGATGTTATTGCCAAGGCTGTAGAAGAGGGTATCAATGTGCATACCGCTCATGCTAGCTGTGCGGCTGAGGTGGAAGGTGTAAATAGCAAACCGCAACTTGCTGCGCTTGAAAGGGCCTATCAAAAGTCAATTGCTCAACGTCTTCTAGATGAAGGTGTCACGTTAATTGATCCTGCGCGAATTGACGTCAGAGGTGAGTTAATTTGTGGTAAAGATGTCGTTATTGATGTGGGTTGCGTCTTTAGCGGTAGAGTTGTATTGGGTGATGGTGTCCATATTGGTGCATATTGTGTGCTCAAGGATGTGGAAATTGGCGAAGATACAGAAGTTTTACCGTATTGCCACTTTGATGGAGCTGTTGTTGGATCACAAGCTCGTTTAGGCCCATATTCTCGGTTGCGCCCAGGCACCTCACTTGCCGATCAAACTCATATTGGCAATTTTGTGGAAGTTAAGAAGTCCAATATTGGCTTTGGAAGCAAAGTTAACCATCTATCCTACATTGGGGATACTGATATGGGAGAACGCGTCAATATTGGCGCAGGCACGATTACTTGTAATTATGATGGTGTCAATAAGTTCCGTACCACTATTGGCAATGATGCTTTCATTGGTTCTGATACACAATTGGTTGCTCCAGTCCATGTTGGTGACGGGGCCACATTGGGTGCCGGTACGACATTGACAAAGAATGCTCCAGAAGGTGAGTTAACCCTTTCTCGAGCTCGTCAGGTGACAATTCCTGGCTGGAAGCGTCCAACAAAGAAAGAATAACTTTTAAAGATTAAAGGAACTCGAATATGTGCGGAATTGTTGCTGCAACGTCTAAGCATCGTGATGTGGTGCCGTTGCTGGTTCAAGGTTTGAAGCGTTTAGAGTATCGAGGCTACGACAGCTGCGGAGTGGCAGTATGGGATAAGGGCCTGCGTCGCGTTCGTAGTGTGTCTCGCGTTGCAGAATTAAGTGAGCAAATTGAGCGTGACCATCTAATGGGACATTTAGGAATTGCCCATACACGCTGGGCAACTCATGGAGCACCGCTAGTAGTCAATGCGCATCCTCATTTTGCAGGCGAGGAGATTGCTTTAATTCATAATGGCATTATTGAAAACTACGAAGAAATTCGCACAGAATTGGAAGCAAAAGGCATCCAATTTACGGGCCAAACTGATACTGAAGTGTTAGCCTATTTGGTGCGAGATTGTTATGACGGTGACTTGTTAAAGGCTGTAAAGGCTGCGTTAAACCGTGTTCGTGGGGCCTACGCTATTGCAGTTTTCTCAAAAGATGACGATAAGCGTATTGTTGTGGCTCGTCAAGGTTCGCCTTTAGTGTTAGGTATTGGTGATAATGAAATGTTTGCCGCCTCAGACACGATGGCTTTGGCCGGTGAGACCAGTCGCTTTATCTATTTGGAAGATGGCGACGTTGCAGACATGACTGCAGAAGGTTATCAAATCTATAAGCATGACGGTCAGAATTACCTGCCCGTTGAACGCGAAGTGCGTGAAGTAGAGGCATTTTCAAACTCTGTTGAGTTGGGACCCTATCGCCACTACATGCAAAAAGAAATCTTCGAACAACCTCGAGCTATTGCCGATACATTGGAAGCTGTTGAAGGCATTTCTCCTGTTCTTTTTGGTGAAAAGGCAGAAGAAATTTTCAAGAGTGTTGATCGTATTTTAATGATTGCCTGTGGCACAAGTTATTACGCTGCTTTGACGTCTAAGTATTGGTTGGAAGGCATTGCGGGTATTCCTTGTGATGTAGAAATTGCAAGCGAATATCGCTACAGAAAGACGGTTCCAAATCCGAATACGTTGGTGGTTACCATTTCTCAATCAGGTGAAACGGCCGATACATTAGCCGCTTTAAAGCATGCCCGTGATCTTGGTATGGATAAGACTTTGACGATCTGTAATGTTGCAACGAGTGCAATGGTTCGTGAAAGTGTCTTACATTTCATTACGCGAGCCGGCGTTGAGATTGGTGTTGCTTCAACAAAGGCCTTCACAACACAGTTAGTGGCCTTGTTCTTGCTGACCTTGACTCTTGCAAAGGTGAAGGGTCATTTGTCCGAAAATGAAGAAGAGCAATATATGAAGCAATTGCGCCATGTGCCCAAAGCTGTGAGCGCTGTGTTGGCTTTAGAGCCTCAAGTGATTGCTTGGGCCGATCGCTTTGTAAGTAAGCAACACGCTTTATTCTTGGGACGAGGTGAGCATTATCCGATTGCCTTAGAAGGGGCTTTAAAGCTGAAAGAAATATCTTATATTCATGCAGAGGCTTATCCTGCCGGTGAGTTAAAGCACGGACCTTTGGCATTGGTTGATGAGTCTATTCCTGTTGTGACAGTTGCTCCGAATGACCGTTTATTTGAAAAACTCAAGAGCAACATGAAAGAAGTCGAAGCCCGTAAGGGTGAGCTTTATGTTTTTGCTGATGCAGGAGCTGGATTGGAGGCAACAGAACATATCCATGTTATTCGCATGCCTGAAAACTATGGAGCTTTATCCCCAATTTTGCATGTAGTACCGTTGCAATTGCTGGCTTACCATACAGCGTTTGTTCGTGGTAATGATGTGGATAAACCTCGGAATTTAGCCAAGAGCGTTACTGTCGAATAGATTTCGATCTTGTACATAATAAAAGACCACAAAGATTTCTCTTTGTGGTCTTTTACTTTACGAAAACGTAATGTATTAAGCGCCAAGCATAAAGGCACGAATACCTGAGCCAATAAATTGAACACCAATGCAAATGAGTAAAAAGCCCATGCATTTGCTTAGAACTGTAGTACCAGAAGGGCCAAGTTTCTTCGCACAATAATCTGCCGAGCGCATCACAGCCCAACAGACCATTGAGCAGAAAATAATGGCAAGAGTCATCATGAAAAATGTACCGGCCTGATCTTGCCAACTTGGAAATTCTGCAATTTCAGTGGAAAAGCCGATAATGACGGCCATAGTACCAGGGCCGGCAATCATTGGCATGGCGATAGGAAAGAAAGCGTAATCTTCACGGTTGCGACGCACAAGCGGAGCTTGATTCGGAGAAGCGGTTTGTTGTCCAAAAAGCATTTGATAGCCAATGACTGCAACAACGAAGCCACCTGCAATACGCAATGCGCCATAAGAGATGCCAAAAAATGCCAGCAATAGATTCCCAGCCAAAAGACTGATGAACATAATGATGGCTGCATAAATGGCTGCCCAAAGAGCTTGTGACTTTCGTTGGGCGTCATCCATACCTTGGGTAAGGCTTATGAAAAGCGGAATTTTGGAGGGAGGGTTACAGATAACCAACAAACTCACTAAACCGCCTAAAAAGTATTGCAGATGAAAAATCTCGAGGGACATTTTTTTCTGAAAAAGGGGCGTTTAAAGCTAGACATTGTTCTCCAATCTAAGATAAACGTCAAATTGGGGTAATCCCTTAATTCAAATTTACATTTATTTAAATTTTCTTAATTTTTTATCCAAATCGACATGCTCTTAGGGGGGATTTTCTGTCATAATGAACCAATCTTCACCTAAAACTGAATTGAAATTCAGTATTTTGGTAAAATTTTGTTGTTTTTCGGTGACTTACCGATTGTAAAGAATTTATTTGGAGTGTTAAAAGATGTCTTCGAAGTTTGTTCCGAAGTATGCAGCGCTCGCTATGTCTGTTACGGTAGCTTTTGCATTAGTTGGTTGTAAGGATGAAGCCCCTCAAGTGCAACGTCCTCCCCAACCTGTCACGGTAGTAACAGCACAAGTGTCTGCTCCGATGCTGAGTAAGGAGTTAAATGGTCGTACAAGCGCTTATGAAATTGCAGAAGTTCGCCCTCAAGTGGCAGGTCTGATTCAAAAGCGTACCTTTAAAGAAGGGCAAATGGTGAAGGCTGGAGATCCCCTTTATCAAATTGATGACAGCATTTATCAAGCTGCGTATGCAGAAGCCGTCGCCAATCATAGGTTAGCTAAAGCCAATGCTCGTCGTTTTGCACAACTTGTAAAGGTTAATGCTGTAAGTAAACAAGAAAATGATCAAGCTCAAGCTGCATTAAAGACAGCCGAGGCCGCACTTAAAACAGCAAAGACTAATTTGGAATATACAAGAGTCGCCAGCCCGATTTCTGGTCGAGTGGGTCGCTCTGAAGTAACGCCTGGTAGTTTGGTTAGTGCTTATCAAGCTCAATACTTAACGACGGTTCAACAGTTAGATCCGATTTATGTGGATGTACGCCAAAGTAGCGGTGATTTGCTGAAATTAAAGCGAGAGATTGCAGAGGGCAAAATTAAAACCACTAACGGAGCTGTAGAAGTGACGTTGTTGAGTGAAGACGGGTTAGAGTTTGAGCAAAAGGGCAAGTTGATTTTTACGGGTGAGCTGGTGGACGAAGCAACTGGCATGGTCAATATGCGAGCAGAATTTCCTAATCCTCATGGAGATTTGTTGCCGGGTATGTTTGTTCGTGCACGAATTGAAGAAGGTGAACGTCCTAACTCAATTCTTTTAAGTCAACGTTGTGTTATGCGCAATCCTAAGGGACAAGCATATGTTTATGTTGTGACACAAGACAATAAGATTGAACAGCGTATGGTTGTTGCAAATCGTACTGTGGGAACTGATTGGTTAATTGAATCAGGTCTCATGCAAGGTGAGCGAGTCGTTATTGATGGGCTCCAAAAGGTTCGCCCAGGCGCTACAGTTCAAATTAGTAATGAAGAACAAAAACCTGCAGAGCAAGCTAAAGAGCAAGCTGCGACAAAGTAATCCGTCGGTTAGGTAAAGGAAATCTTTTATGTCCCGATTTTTTATCGAACGCCCCGTGTTTGCATGGGTGATCGCAATTGTGATCATGTTGGCGGGGATTCTGTCTATTAGCATTTTGCCGGTATCTCAATATCCGCAAATTGCACCTCCACAAGTAAGGATCTCTGCTACGTATCCAGGGGCCTCTGCTGAAACTATTGAAAACACGGTAACACAGCAAATCGAACAGGCCATGACTGGTTTGGATGGTTATCTGTACATGGTTTCTAATTCAGACGGCACCGGTACAGTGTCCATCAATATTACTTTCGAAGCGGGTACTGATCCTGATATTGCTCAGGTTCAAGTTCAAAATCGACTAAAAACCGTTGAAAGTTCATTGCCACAAGTCGTGCAGCAATTAGGGGTGGATGTTGAAAAGTCTGCTGCTAGTTTCTTAATGGTGTTGGGTTTTGTGGATACAACCAACAAAATGACCAGTGCCGACTTGTCAGACTATTTGGTTAATAATGTCAAAGAACCTCTTTCACGTTTAAGTGGTGTGGGCTCGGTTCAATTATTCGGTAGCTCATACTCAATGCGTATTTGGCTTGATCCAGGTAAGTTAGAGAAATACAAGCTTTCTACGGATGAGATCATTACAGCAGTGAAAGAGCAAAATGCTCAGGTCTCTGCAGGCTCTATTGGGAACTTGCCATCAAAGACTCGCTATGAACTTAATGCAACAGTTAGTGCACAATCGTTGTTGCAAACAGTATCTGACTTTGAAAACATCATGGTGAAGACCGCCTCAGACGGTTCTCGCGTTTTGCTAAAAGATGTTGCCCGAGTAGAAATGGGGCAAGAAAACTATAGCGTTGCAGCTCGTTATAACGGTCATGAGTCTGCAGGGATGGCTATTAATTTGGCCTCTGGTGCTAACGCTATGGAAACGAGTAAGTTAGTCAAGGAACGCTTAGCTCAATTGGAGATGAGTTTCCCTGAGGGGATGGAATGGGTTGTGCCGTATGATACGACCCCATTTGTAAAGATCTCCATTCAAGAAGTGATCCGTACGCTTTTTGAAGCCATCGTTTTGGTGGTTGTGGTGATGTTCCTTTTCTTGCAGAACTGGCGAGCTACCTTAATTCCTACGATTGCTGTCCCTGTTGTGTTATTGGGTACCTTTGGTGTTTTAGCTGCCATGGGGTATTCCATCAACGTTTTAACCATGTTTGCCATGGTGCTTGCCATTGGTTTGTTGGTGGACGATGCTATTGTGGTTGTGGAAAACGTTGAGCGTGTGATGCGCACAGAAAAGCTCAGCCCGAAAGAAGCCACGAAGAAGTCCATGAATCAAATTACAGGCGCTTTGGTTGGTATCGCAATGGTCTTGGCTGCAGTGTTCGTTCCGATGGCTTTCTTTGGCGGATCTACGGGGGTTATTTATCGTCAATTCTCTGTGACGATTGTGGCTGCCATGACGCTATCCGTTATCGTAGCTTTGATTTTGACACCGGTTTTGTGTGTGTCTCTCTTAAAGCCCATTACGGAAGATAATCATGAAACGAAGGAAGGCTTTTTCGGTCGCTTTAATCGTGGTTTTGAACGTTTTTCATTGTGGATTCGTACGAAAGTTGGCGTTCTAATTGCCAATACTATTCGTAGTCTTTTGATTTATGCACTCATTATTGTTGGGATGATTTTTGGCTTCCAAAAATTACCACAAAGCTTTATGCCGGGTGAAGACCAGGGGATGTTGTTGAGTCAGGTAACACTACCGACAGGATCATCACAACAACGTACAGAAGAAGTTTTAACCCGTATGACGAACTACTTTAAGGAAAAGGAAAGTGCAACGGTCGATTCTGTTATGGCTGTTGCAGGCTTTTCTTTCGGTGGTACGGGTCAAAATACGGGCTTACTCTTTGTACGTTTGAAGGATTGGTCCGAACGTACGGAACCGGGTCAAGATGTGAATGCGATTGCAGGCCGTGCAATGAGAGAATTTAGTCAATATCAAGATGCCAATGCTTACGCATTTGCTCCTCCTGCGGTGCCAGAATTGGGGGTTGCTGGTGGTTTTGATATTTATTTGCAAGCAACGGCAGGCCAAACTCACGAACAAATCATGCAAGCTCGCAATCAATTCTTAGGTATTGCGAATGCAGACCCTCGTTTGTCCATGGTTCGTCCTAACGGTATGGAAGATACACCCCAACTGCACTTGGATGTTGACCTTGAAAAGGCTCGAGCTTTGGGTGTTTCTATTAGTGCCATTAATTCCACTCTGACAACTGCATGGGGAAGTGCTTATGTTAATGACTTCTTGGATCGTGGCCGTGTAAAGAAGGTCTATATCCAAGGTGATACCCAGTTCCGTCAATCACCAGAGGACTTAGGCAAGTGGTATGTGAAGAATAATCAAGGCGAAATGGTTCCCTTTGCAGCATTCTCTACAACCAGCTGGACCTATGGTTCTCCTCGTTTGGAACGCTTTGAAGGTTTGTCTGCTGTGAACATTCAAGGTAATCCAGGGGCAGGCTATAGCTCCGGTGATGCATTACAAGCAGTGGCTGATTTGGTTAAGCAGTTGCCAGGTTATCAGATTGCGTACACAGGTGTGTCTTATCAGGAACGTCAATCAGCGGGTCAAGCTGCGCCGTTGTATGCTATTTCCATCTTGGTAGTGTTCTTGTGTTTGGCAGCCCTTTATGAAAGCTGGTCAATTCCGATTGCTGTCATCTTAGTTGTTCCGATGGGGGTGATTGGGGCAATTGGCTTAACTGCTTTGCGTGGTATGAATAACGATATTTACTTCCAAGTTGGTTTGATTACAACCATTGGTTTGGTTAGTAAGAATGCTATTTTGATTGTGGAGTTTGCAAAAGAACTTCACGATAAAGGCGAAGATATTGTGCATGCCGCTGTTGATGCTGTTCGCTTGCGTTTGCGTCCGATTGTGATGACTTCTATGGCTTTTGGTTTAGGCGTATTGCCGTTGGCTTTGGCTAGTGGTGCTGGATCTGGTGCTCAAAACGCTATTGGTTGGGGCGTCTTGGGTGGCATGATCACAGGTACGTTCTTGTGCGTGTTATTTGTGCCGATTTTCTATGTTGGTGTGATGCGCATTGCTGGTACGGCTAATGAACGTAAGATCGATGTCGCTTCAATTGTAGAAACCACTAAGATGGAAGCGGAAGCCTTCAAAGAAGGTAAGATTACTTACTATGAAGAAGGTGAAGAAGGTCGATTAAAAGAAAAGACCGCTCAGAATGACAATGAAACTGTCAAGCATGACAAGAAGGGGAATTAATATGAAGGGTCTTAAATTGTTGCCACTAGTGGCAGCTTTGGCTCTAACAGGTTGTATGTCCATGGCGCCAAGCTATGAACGTCCTGAAGCGCCGATTGCAAAAGAGTGGCCCTCTGGTCCGGCTTATGCAAATGCAAAGTTGAACCAAGATGCCCTTCCCGATTGGCAAGAGTTTTATACCGATAATCGTTTGCGTCAAGTCATTCAAATGACTTTGGATAATAATCGCGATTATCGAGTAGCAATGCTAAATGTTGAAAAGACGCGCTATGCCTACAATATTCAACGTTCTAGCTTCTTGCCAACGATTTCTGCTAACGGAACAGGTGAACACAAAGGAACGCCAAGTAGCTTAAGTGCTTCGGGGCAAAGTACTGTAAGTCATGTGTACTCTGCTAACCTAGCATTAGCTTCTTACGAGGTAGACCTTTTTGGTAGAGTGCGTAGCTTAAGCACAGAAGCTTTGAATAAATACTTCGCAACCGAAGAGGCCAGAAAGAGTGCACGTGTGACGCTCATTGCAGAAACGGCTAATGCCTGGCTGCAATTGGGTGCAAGTCGCTCAATTTTGGCTTTTTCTAAGCAAACGTATGAAAGTCAGGAGCAAAGCTATAAGTTGATGAAAGCTAGCTATGATGCTGGTGCAATTAACTTATTGGAACTTAATCAAGCAAAATCTCGCTATGCTGCTTCTAAGGCCACTTATTTGTCCGCTCAGCGAGATGTGGCTCAAGCAATGAATGCTTTGACAACTTTGGTTGGTAAAGAAGTGCCAGCAAAGTGGCTGCCGGAACGTGTTGAAGTTGTCACTATGGAAGGTATGCTTCCGAAGGGTGTGCCTAGCGAAGTTTTACTTAACCGGCCGGACATTTCACAAGCTGAGTTTGCGTTAAAGGCAGCCAATGCCAACATTGGTGCAGCTCGAGCAAACTTCTTCCCACGTATTAGCCTGGTGGCAGCTGGCGGCTCTGGAGCAACCGAAATTGATGATTTGTTCACCTCCGGTACCCGTATGTGGAGCTTTGCTCCCTCTATAACCCTGCCGATTTTCACCGGTGGTGCAAATTGGGCTACTTTGCGAGTCAGTGAAACCGATCAAAAGATTGCTGTCGCCAATTATGAAAAGAGCATTCAGACGGCTTTCTCGGAAGTTGCCAATGCTTTAGCAATGGAGGGTACAATTGAGGAAGAGTTGCAAGCGCAAACAGAGTACGCAGATGCTACGAAGAAGGCCTATGAATTGGCCCAAGAACGTTATAAGTTAGGCTCTGAAAGTTACTTGTCTGTTTTGGACTCTCAACGTACCTATGTCGCAGCTCAAACGCAGTGGGTTGTTGCACAACAAGCCCGCGCAATGAGTTTAGTATCGCTTTACAAGACTTTAGGGGGCGGCGCCGTAGATCGAGAAACCTCTGAACAATAAGTAAATGACGAAATATCACTCTCTTTCTCAACAGCGCCGTGAGGAAATTTTCCGAGCGGCGCATAAGTGCTTTGTCTCTCGTGGTTTTCATGCTACGAGTATGACTGATATTGCACGTGAGTTCGGCATGAGTGTCGGACATGTTTATAACTATTTCCCAAGTAAACAGGCCATCATTGAAGGCTTGATTGAACAGGGGATTGAGGACTTTTACATTAATTCAAGCGAATTAATGGCAAGTAGCTCAGAAGGCGACTTTGACGTAGTTCGAGAAGCTGTTAAGAAAAAGTTATTGGTTAGCCATGACAAAGATCAAGTGCGCTTAACACTGGAGCTATTAGTTGAGGCTACACACGATCCGAAACTTAGTAACGCTATTGTCGAAGCAGATAAAAAGGTGCGTGCACACTTGAGAGATTTACACCACTCACAAGGTGAGTGTACTCAAGATGAAACCAGAATCGAGATTCTAATGGCAATGTTTGAAGGTTTAGGATTGCGTGTTCTACGCAATCCTGAAATTGACATGGATAGAATCTATGATGAAGTAGCTTTGCGTCTTTTTAAACCTCGATTAGCGCTAGAGCGGCAAGTGCAGGAGCTTCAAGCACGTAATGCTGAACTCGAAGCCATGGTTGAAAAACTAAAAGCAAAATAATAAAAAAGCGATCGCAATTAGTGATCGCTTTTTTGTTCATTATTGGTCGTATTTATGCAAATATGACCAAGTTTTTGGGGAGGTTATTAGTTCTTCTTTAAATCAATGGCAATAAAGATGCGAGATTGTTGACGTTGAACCAATAAAGCGATCTTATTACTCTTTTGAATAGCTTTGGCTAAATCCTCTGCGGTGTTAATGGGTTTACCGTTAGCACTCAAGATAATATCTCGTGGCAAGAGGCCTGCACGAGCAGCTGCACCACGAACTTCTGTAACTAGAAGGCCTTGCTTGAGTTCTAATTCTTGAAGCTCTTCCTTAGCTAGGGGACGAACGGATACGCCCAATTTACCAGTGGAGGCCTTTTCTTGTGTTTTAACACCTTCTGGATTCGGCGTTTCAGCTACAGTCACAGACACTGTCTCTTGTTTGCCATTACGCAATACTGTCATGTCGACTTTGGTGCCAGGTCGCATCGTCGAGATTTTGACAGGAATATCATTTGCATTTTTGACTTCTTGGCCATTAACAGCAATCAAAATATCACCTACTTGAAGGCCTGCTTTTTCAGCCGGACCATCTTTGTCCAACTGGGTAATTACGGCTCCCTTAGGCGTCTTCATGCCAAAAGCTTCTGCTAAGTCTTGGGTTACGGCTTGAATGCCGACACCGATGCGCCCACGGATGACACGGCCATTTTTAATTAACTGATCTTTGATTTCGATAGCTAAATCGATTGGGATAGAGAAGGACAATCCCATGAATCCACCAGAGGTAGAGAAGATTTGGGAATTAATGCCAACTACTTCTCCCTTCATGTTAAAGAGCGGGCCACCGGAGTTACCAGGATTAACAGCTACGTCTGTTTGAATAAATGGTACGTATTGTTCTGAGGGCAATTGACGACTCTTAGCAGAAACAATACCGGCCGTAACAGTGTTATCTAAGCCGAAAGGAGAGCCAATGGCAGCAACCCATTCACCCACTTTTAAGTTTTCTGATGAGCCCATTTTCAAAACTGGTAGGTCTTTAGCTTCGATTTTCACAACAGCAATGTCTGTTTTCTTATCTAAGCCAATGACTTTACCGGCAAACTCACGGTTGTCTGTTAAGCGAATACGTAATTCATCTGCGCCCTCAACGACGTGAGCATTGGTTAGAATGTAGCCATCCGGTGAAACAATAAAGCCAGAGCCTGTTCCCCGTTGTTCTGGAATTCGTTGCTCTTGGGGACCAAAGGGAACGATCGGAAAACCAAAACGACGGAAAAGCTCTTCTGTACGCTTATCCAATAATTCTGGGAACGGATTTTGAGCGGTTTGTGTACGGGCATTGCGAATCGTAGAAATATTGACTACGCCTTTACCATTTTCTTCAACGAGTTTGGTGAAATCCGGCAACGCTGCTTGCGTTGAAGCATCATTGCTAGAAAAAAATGAGCTCACTTGAGCGTTAGCAACACTAGTAACTGAGAAGGCTGCGGCCATAGCAACAGCCAATACTGCTGATTTGAAGGCACGACTTTTGATCATGAGTTTGTCTCCGAAAATATTCAGATAAGTCCATAAATTAATACGCCAACAATAACGAAAATCATCGCTTATTTGTTTTGCGGGTTGTTTCGTTAATCCCCAATTTGTAACAAAGCTATTTTTGATACAAAGGAAGAGAAATTTCCATTGTAGTTCCTTGGTTGTCTAATCCATCTGTTACGCGAATGGTTCCGTGATGAAGCTGAACGGCTCGCTTAACAATAGCCAACCCAAGGCCATTGCCTTGTGTTTTTGTACCTAGAGCTCGATAGAAGCGATCGAAAATACGTTCGCGCTCCTCTGCGGCAATGCCAGGACCATTATCACTTACAAGGATCAGTAGACGATGATCTTTGATTTTTGTACTCAAAAGAATCCGTCCCTCTGGTTGTGTATAACGAATAGCATTGTCACAGAGATTAATAAGAAGAAGCTTTAAGACATCTTCCATACCCATAACCATAGTTGGTTGGGTATCAACTTCAATTCGGATGTGTTTTTGCTGTGCCAAAACTGTCAGTTCTTCAGATACGCTTTTGAGAATCTGCTCGACATTAACTTCTACAAAGGGTTTTGTATGAGCGTCTGGGTCAAGTCTTGCAATTGTGAGTAGTTGTTGCACAAGGCCGGTAGCTCGATCAATGCCGGCATGTAGTCGAGAAAATGCTTTTTCTTGAGATTGTGGGGTTTTGGCTCGCTCGGCCAATTGTACTTGGAGTTTGAGTGCTGTCAGCGGTGTTCTTAACTCATGAGCCGCATCGGAGGCAAAACGTTTTTGCGCTTCGAGACTATCATTTAGACGAGCTAAAAGGTCATTTAGTGCTTCCACAAGCTTTAAAACCTCAATGGGCAAACCTTGAGTTGGGATCGGCTCTAACGATGTTGATGATCGAGTTGCAACAATTTTTGCAGTGCGATTTAAGCTTGCTAAACCTTGGGTCACTAACAGCCAAATGGCAATAACGAGAAAGGGTAACAACAAAATAAGCGGTTGAAGAATATGCAATGCCGATGTGAATGCGAGTTCGACACGAACGCGTGTGGGTTGTGCTGTAATGACTGATAGATCGTCATTGACGTGATAAACATAGGCTCTCCACGGTTGCCCTTCGTGCAAAATGTTGGCAAAACCAGAATTTTGTGGAACAGGGATAGCTTCTGTTAATCCAGAGGAGAGCTGATTAACGTGGCCTTGTTCTCGATGGATTTGAATGACCATTGGGTTTTCTGTTTCGGATCTGGATTGCGGTAAGAAATTTGTGATGTCGCCCGTTGCACTAACTGAAAGAGCCACTTGTCTTAACTCTATGTCCAAGAAACGATTCACTTCGGCTTTGGCTGAAATAAAAGTCATGTAGGTGGCTGCAACACCAGCCAAAATTAAGCAAATGCAAAATGTCCATAAAAGCCTATCGCGAATAGAGTACATGATCGTTAGGCCTCAAGAATATAGCCAACTCCACGAACAGTTTTAATCGCTCCTTCGCTAAGTTTTTTACGAAGATGGTGGATGTGGACTTCGATAGCATTGCTGCCAACGGAGGAGTCCCAATTGTAGAGACGTTCTTCAAGTTGCGAACGTGATAAGACAAGTCCAGGGCGCTCTGCAAGAGCTAACAAAAGAGCAAATTCTTTTCCAGACAAAAGAACTTGTTGTCCATCATAGATAACTTCATGAGTGGCAGGTTTAATTTGTAGTCGACCACGTTCAATCATGGGGTCTGCACGTCCAGCTGAGCGTCGTAGGAGAGCTCGAATACGAGCAAACAACTCATCCAAATCAAATGGTTTGATGAGGTAATCATCGGCGCCAGCATCAAGGCCTTTAACACGATCTTCTATCGTATCGCGAGCTGTAGTTACCAAAACAGGTGTGAGATTTTGATCAGAGCGCAGTTCTTCTAAAACTCTGATTCCATCTTTACCAGGAAGACCAAGATCGAGAACAACTAGAGAAAATTCCGTCGTGCGTAAAGCTAAAAGGGCGGAGTTACCGTCTTGAACCCAGTCAACGGCATATCCTTCATCTGTTAAGCCATCAACAACGCTTTCACCGATCATCGGATCGTCTTCAACCAACAAAATTCTCACAATAAAAATCCTTTATAGAATCCTTACAAAAGACCTTACTAATTGTGCACGATTGCTGAGCTTTTGTGCTAAGTTAAACGTGTTGAATTGTTTTGTTTGTAAGGTTAAGAGGCAATGTCAGATATCGCTCAACGTGTTCCACCAGAGGGCTCCAACAATAGTTTATTGTTTATTACTCAGTTGGTTTATATCCTTCATGGTTTGAGTATGCTCATCGGGTTAATGACCGGAGCGACCATTATTTCTGCTTTTCTTTTTGGTTGGCCCTCGATTGCGGCGGTCGTTCTGAATTATGTGAAAGCACCAGATGCAAGAGGGACATTTTTAGAGTCTCATTTTTCATGGCAAATTCGTACATTTTGGTACGGTATGGTTTGGACCTTATTGGTAATGATCGCAGGCGTTGTTCTTATGCCTTTTATTGTTGGTCCTTTTGTTTGGCTTGGGGGCTTTGTTGTCTTAAGTATTTGGGTTGCTTATCGCATTATTTTTGGATGGTTGCGATTAAGAGAATATCGTCCAGTCTTTTCAGATTAAGCAATAAATTCAAAAAATAATCAGCCAAACGGTTGATATCTTTCTTACTAAGACTAATCTGTAAGGGGTAAACATAGGGTTTACCCCTAATTTTTGCTGTTATTTTTGTGCTCAAAAATCAGCAAAATCTTAGACGTTTTTCTATTTTGCGCATCAAATAATGAGAAAAGACTTGATGCGCGTAGCCTATTTCTACTATCTCTTGGAGAGTTACATGTCTTTCTTGAATAAGAGCGCTGCAGCATTTGCTTTGACGGCTGCAGCTGCTGCTACGTCCGCTGCCTTTGCTGCTGGCTTTCAATTAACGGAACAGTCTTCTTTGGGCCTTGGCCGCGCTTACGCAGGTGCTGGTATCGTTGGTGATGACTTGTCTGCAGTTCATTACAACCCTGCTGGTATGACGTTATTGTCTGGCACGCGCTTCCAAGCTGGTGGTGTGTGGATTGATGTTGACGCTCCGATTAAAACGGCTAATGGTGATTCTGAAAATGGCCGTTTAAAGGGCCAAATGATTCCTGCTGGTTACACGACTCACCAAGTTAACGACAGCCTTTGGTTAGGTTTCGGTATGACGGTGCCGTTTGGTATGGGTACCCAATACAGCAAAGATTGGCAAGGTTCATCTCGTGGTAATGAATCCATGATTTTAACCTTCGATATGAACCCGAGCTTTGCCTGGAAGGTTAGTGAATTCATCAGCGTCGGCGGTGGTGTTTCTGTGCAGTATGCTAAGGCTAAGTTAGGGTTGGGTTTAGACAGTAGCATGATGAATGAAAATGTTCCTGCTGGCATAAATCTTGGCAATGCTAAACTTGAAGCTGATAGTTGGGATTGGGGTTATAACTTAGGTGTGATGATTAGTCCAAGTGAAAAATTACGCTTTGGCTTGTCTTATCGCTCTTCTATTGAACACAATGCAGAAGGAACAATGAAGTTCAGCAATGCTAAGCCGTTACAAGGTAATAGTCTTGTTGGTTTGGAGGGCCTTACTTTTTCATCAAAGGCAACGGTTGAAACGCCAGATACTGTTATGTTAACTGGGACATGGGAGGCAACGGATTCCCTTCGCTTGTCGGGTTTAGTTCGTTGGGCTAACTGGTCTAACTTTAAGAATTTAGTGGTCGATAATGAGGTACCAGCTGCCATTGTTGCAGCTGATCCTGACGCAGCAGGTAAGATTGCTAAGCATGAAATCCAAAACGACTGGGAAGATACATGGCTCTTCTCTGTTGGTGCAGACTATGCCGTTAATAGCAATTGGACAGTTCGTGGTGGTGTCGCCTATGAAAAGGATCCGATCGCTGACCAATCTAAGCGTATGGCTGTGATTCCGGATACAGACCGCTTGTGGTTGACGTTGGGCTCTACCTATAAGTACAACGATCAATTGCAATTTGACGTGGGTGCTGCTTACTTGCGTGGTATTGGTAATAAAGACTTGTACTATCCGACGCCTAAGGGAATGGCTAAGGCTGAATACGACTCTTTGGATGCCTACTTGGTCGGTGTTCAAATGCAATATCGCTTCTAAATCAATTGATTTAGTTTAAAAAAATAAGCCAGATTCTTCGACGGGAGAATCTGGCTTTTGTTTTGTTAAGCGACTAATATAACGAGGTTTTTTACAGGAGAACTCATCATGGCTCTCGGTGCAACGATCTACAAGGCAACAATTGATATTTCGGATCTCGATCGTGGTTATTACGGTACGCATTTGTGTACTTTGGCGCGTCATCCTTCAGAAACGGAAGAGCGATTGGCAGTTCGATTGTTGACATATTGCCTGTTTGTGGGTGAGGAGAATATGCGATTAGAGTTTGGCCGAGGCTTATCCTCAGAAGGAGAGCCAGCACTTTGGGAAATTGATGATACGGGAAGTGTTGCGAGATGGATTGAAGTTGGCGTGCCAGATGTCAAGCAAGTCAGAAAATCCGCTGGGCGCAGTGACGAAGTGATCGTTGTTGCTTATGGAGAGGATCGACTGGAGCCTTGGTGGCAACAAAATATGAGTGACTTAAGAAAGGTTTCTAAACTATCTGTAGCAAAGGTATTGGATCATGAGCTGGAGAGTTTAGCCAAACTCATGACCCGAACCATGCATCTATCCGTAACGGTGCAAGATGGTGTTGTGTGGTTATCAGACAGTATCAATACTGCCCAAATTCAACTTCATTGGCTCTTGCGCCGAGAATAGCTTAAAAGAAAATCATGTAGGTCCCAAGAGCGATTAAAGGCCAAGCAACGAGGGGCGAGAACGCTATTTTGAGTGCAGGATGATTAGGGATAAAGCCAAAACCATGGACATAAGCAGCACTCATCCCCAACATTAAACACACAAGCCAACCATGAGGCACAGAGTGCATATCAAGAGCAATCGCTCTGGGATAGAGCACGACTCCTACCGTGACAGCAGCTGCCGCCACGATAGAAATCATTCGAGCGAAAAAGTTTAGAAACTTCTTCATTATTCCTCTTCACTCTTTTCAGGGCAGTTTTTAAGTTCGTATTGTGCTGCCATGATGACACTGACAGAGATCGCCAATAAAAGGCCGACAAACCAATAGATATAAAACATGTGATTGACTCCCTTTAGTAAAGCGTTTTGTCGTTTTCTTTAATGTATTGAGGCGTCAATTTGCCACTCATTACCTTATAAGCCCAATCAGTGTAGATCAAGACTAACGGTAAGAAGATCAACGTCACAATAAACATCACTTGCAATGTCAATTGGGAGCTTGTGCAGTCCCACATCGTCAAAGAAGAAACCGGGTGACTTGAAGAGGGCAACACGAACGGGAACATCGCAATCAACGGCGTCAACACAATGCAAAGAATGCTAACACCGGAGCTAACGACAGCTGTCAATGGCTTCCAGACGTATTGGCTTAATGCGCCAAGGCCAGCAGCAAGGATGGCAAGGGCAGGAACCAAATACAAAGCGGGATATTGATTGAAGTTACTAAACCAAGCACCTTCTTGGACAACGACCGTTTTGGTGAGCGGATTAGCAACACCAGCGGGATCGAGGTTAGAAGCAACGTATCCGGCAACTCCGAAATAGACCCAAAGTCCACCCAAGGCAAAAAGAACAAGGGTAAGGGCGCCAGCAATCATGCCTACTTTGCGAGCTCGTGCTTGCAAGTCTCCCGTAGTGCGCAACAGCAAATAGTTGGCACCATGGAATACAGTCATGCAGATTGAGACAACGCCACAGAGTAAGGCAAAGGGATTTAGCAAAGCCCAGAAGCTACCTGTGTAGGTTGAGCGAAGCGTTTCATCAAAGTGGAAAGGCACGCCTTGGAGCATATTGCCGAAAGCGACACCGAAAATGATCGGTGGAACGAAACTTCCGATGAAAAGCGCCCAGTCCCAAGAAGCACGCCATTTTTCTGCAGGCACTCGACTGCGATAGTCAAAGGCAACCGGTCGCAAAATGAGAGCCGCAAGCACAATGAATAATGCCCAGTAAAGGCCAGAAAATGCCGTAGCATAAACCAAAGGCCATGCAGCAAAGATAGCGCCACCGCCCGTTAATAACCATACTTGATTGCCGTCCCAGTGGGGTGCAACAGTGTTGATCATGATGCGGCGCTCGGTGTCATTTTTGCCCAAGAAGGGTAAAAGAGTACCGACCCCCATGTCTTGGCCATCCATCACAGCAAAACCCACTAGGAGTACGCCGATAAAGAGCCACCAAATCAGTTTAAGGATTTCATAATCGATCATTTGGAATTACTCCTTATCCGTACCGCTTTTACGTTCAAAATAGTAGCGACCAGTACCTAAGAGGCTCGGGCCGGTCTTGATTAAGCGAATCATCAACCACATTTCCACGACTAACAAGGCAGAGTAGAGTAAGACAAAGCCAATCAAAGAGCCTGTGATGCTACCGACAGACAAAGTTGAGGTTGATAAATGAACTGGAAGTACTTCATAAATGCTCCACGGTTGACGACCGTATTCGGCAACCATCCAGCCAAGTTCACAGGCTATCCAGGGTAAGGGCAGAGCAAAGAAGGCCGTTTTGAGAAGCCAGGAACGGTTAACGATTGTGTCCTTGGCAGAGTAGTAGAAGCTCATACCGAAAATGAACAGTAATGCCAAGCCGCAAGCAACCATTGCACGGAAGCCCCAGAACATGATGGAAACGCCAGGGATCGTATCTTTTGCGGCTTGCTCAATCATTTCTGGTGTAGCACGGGACGGCTCATTGGTGTATTTGCGCAAAAGCATACCGTAGCCTAAATCTTTTTCGTACTGCTTAAAGCGTTCTTGTAGAGCGACGTTGTCGGGAGAGCGACGCAAAGCAGAGAGGGCTTCCATAGCGATAATGCCGTTTTGAATGCGAAGTTTGTTTTCTTCAACGAGTTCCTTGATACCCTTGATTTCGGTGTCCAAGGAGCGAGTGGCGATCATGCCTAAAAGCCAGGGCACTTCTACGGCACCCTCAGTGACTTGTTTTTCTTCATTAGGGAAGCCAATAACGGTCATTGGTGCAGGAGCTGGTTGAGTTTCCCAAATAGCCTCAATGGCAGCCATTTTCGCAGGTTGATCCTTGGTGACCAAATAGCCAGATTCATCACCGAGATGAATCGTAAAACAGGTAACAATAAAGCCAAAGGCAGCAGCTAAACGGAATGAGCGTTTGGCAAATTCCATGTCTCTGCCCTTAAGGATGTACCAAGCAGAGATGGCTAAAACAAAGACTGCGCCAGTCATATAACCAGCAGCAATGGTATGACCAAATTTTGCTTGTGCCCAAGGACTCATGACCACAGCAAAAAAGTCATTCATCTCCATGCGCATGGTTTGGAAGTTAAAGGCCGAGCCTGTGGGATACTGCATCCATGCGTTGGCAATCAAGATCCAAAGAGCAGATAAGTTTGAACCGATGGCCATTAAAAAGGTGACTAAAAGGTGGGTGCTTTTTTTAAGGCGTTGCCAGCCAAAGAAGAAAAGACCGATGAAGGTAGATTCTAAGAAGAAAGCCATTAAGCCTTCGATAGCGAGCGGTGCACCAAAAATGTCACCAACGTAATGAGAGTAATAGGCCCAGTTGGTACCAAATTGGAATTCCATCGTAATTCCAGTGGCAACCCCAAGGGCAAAGTTAATACCAAAGAGTTTGCCCCAGAACTTGGTCATGTCTTTGTAGACTTGGCGGCCCGTAATAACGTAGCTTGCTTCCATCACAACCAAAAGGAAGGATAGGCCCAAGGTGAGGGGAACAAAGATGAAGTGGTACATTGACGTTAGCGCAAATTGCAAACGTGACAGGTCCACTAATTCGGAGGAAATCATGTTGTGTCCTTGTACAAGAAGACTTCTTTAACCTCAAGCGATGACGAAAAGAGCTACCACTTGGCCAAGAGCCTCAAAGGCAAAGGCTAGGGTTGGGTAGAGACTGAGGTGGGGGTCTTATCGGAAGATAAGAGCACTTGACTCATCGTTTCGGCATCGGTTGAGACTCGATCACCAGAACCAAAGAACAGAAAACCCAGGCAAGCAATAAAGGCAATTTTGCAAGCCAGAGTCAGAGCGACATTGCGAACGAGGCGCTTGTCGGAATGCAGGGTGTTCAATCTTTTTTTCGGCATGGACTAAGGATACCGAAAAAGGAGACGTTGGAGAAAATATCAAGAATCAAAATAGGGGAAAAACTATCGCCCTAATAGAAAAAAGCGAGCATTAATGCTCGCTTTTGACTGGACAGAGTTCTATTACTTTTGAGCCTCGGCCTCAGCTTCCTCTTCTTCTCTGCTCTTTAAAGAGATACGAACAACAGGAGGCGGTGCCTTGGCATCTTCCTCTGTCTTGCCCCAGATATGGAGCAATTCGGCTTGTGTCGGAACGGCACCTGCAGCCATCGTTGCACGACGGGCAGTGACAGATTCTCTAACAATCTTTTCAATAACATCTAAGGGGATGCGATTTAAATCGGGGAAGAAAAGATATTGTTGATCAAGGTTAACTTGAACAAACTTGTCGTTAAAAGACTCAATCACACTTTTTTCTGCGACATACAAGGTCATGTCCTTTTCGCCAGACTCTAACGCAAAAAGAGGACCTTGTAACTCATAAAATGCCAGGGATTGACGCATGCTTTCACGCACGCCACGGGCAGAGCGACGAATCAAACTGCAGATTTTTGCCATTGCGACACGACGATCGGTCGGAAGGCTCTGAAGGTAATCACCAACGGTCGACATCTCTAAAAACCCTTGAATAATTTAAAAAATTAGCTCTTAATTATATCTATTTTCACTTGATTTTTCAAGGCGTTTGCTTTATTTTTGCCGGGAAATCAGGCCGTTAGCTTATTTAAAGAAGACAAATTCTGCAGAAAATGGGACGCGTGCAAGCTGCCCATTTTTTTCTTTACTGCATTTAGTGGTAGGCACTCCACCTTTAGTATTGAGACGTTGAACATATTTCACTTGAGCGAATTTTCCAAAATAAGTGCTGTCATTGACCGCGAACAATGCCTCGGGTAAGTTATTGCCTTGTCTTGGCTCAGTGGAGATAATTTTTGTTTTTAATTTAGAGCCATCGTTATGGACGAAGGTAAAGTTGTAACCATGTTTAGCAACTGCTTGATTCGTTTCTGGGTCAAATAGGTAAGCATTAGGGGCTTCAAATTTCCAGAACCAACCATGTGCATCGATTCGGCATCTAAATACTTGCTCCCCAGAAGCTTCTAAACGAAAGGCCTCTTGAGTGGTGTCCGGCGGCATAATGGAGGGTGACTGTACTGTAGAGCAAGCGCACAAAGAGGTGGTTATAGCGAGTAAAGATAAGCGAAAAGGTAAGCGCATTTTTCTCTCATTGGATTTTCAAATCAATGAGATCAGAGTTTACGGTAATTTGCTCTTTTGTATAAGAGGGCACACACTAAATTAAAGTTTGATTTCGTAACGTCATAATCCTTTCATGCAGGCTAGCAGTGGGTTGCTTACTCTTTAGGTTGGAGGTAAGGATATGGTGGAAGGTGAGCGCTGGGTAAGAGTTTTGATCGTCCAGAGTGAAAAGGCTACTCAACCCGATAGAAATGATTAATGATAGTAAATAAAACATAGAGTTACTGGAAAATAAAACCATCCCTAGTTAACCCAGGTATGGTTTTTTTGCTCTCTAGGTATAAGGGCTTAAAAAATCATAGAAAATTTAAAATCGACAATCCGAACGAAAGCGGAAACCCCTACAATGATTCATTAAGATCGATTAAAAAGTTGACTTTGCTCAAAAAGACCTCTGTGAAGGTGGAAAGTAAGGTTTGAGCTTATCAACACAACTCATAAAGATTAAGTTATGCCCAAACGTACGATGATTAAATTTGCGATGCCATTTTTACAAGCATCGCTTGTTAAACAAATTTTGGTGGCCTTAATTTTTGGGGTAGGCTGTGCTTACCTTTTACCAGAATTTGCAGTCAGTAGCGCTTTTTTAGGAACGCTATTCATTTCAGCTTTAAAAGCAGTGGCCCCTTTATTAGTTTTTGTTTTGGTGACATCAGCTATTGCTAATCATGACGTGGAAACAAAGGCCCATATTAAGCCTGTCATCTCACTGTACATTATTGGGACATTTGGGGCTGCTCTTGTTGCTGTGACCGTCAGTTACTTTATTCCTACACAGATTATGTTGGTCACGACAGAGTCTCAAGTTGCAGCGCCAGGAGGAGTAATGGAAGTGATGCGTAATATGTTGCTTTCCATTTTTGATAACCCGGTCAATGCGCTTTTAAAGGGTAATTACATCGGTATTTTGGCCTGGGCTACGGGTTTGGGTGTTGCCCTGCGTCATGCTGCCGATTCTTCTAGACAGTTCATGGTGGACTTATCTCGAGGGGTGGAATTTGTTGTCCGTGTTGTCATTCGTTTAGCGCCCTTCGGTATTTTCGGTTTGGTTAGTAGTACGGTAGCAACGACAGGGATAGAGGTGTTCCAAGGCTATTTGCAACTTTTGGTTGTTTTATTAGGTTGCATGATCTTTGTCGCCTTGGTTTTAAATCCTTTTATGGTTTGGTGTTGCATTCATAAAAACCCATACCCCTTAACGTTGGCAACCTTGCGAGAAAGTGGAGTCATGGCATTTTTTACCCGCTCCTCAGCAGCAAATATTCCTGTCAACATGGGCATGTGTCGTCGTTTGAATCTAGATGAAGGGACCTATTCAATCACGATTCCTTTGGGTGCGACTATTAATATGGCTGGCGCAGCTATTACGATTACGGTTTTGACTTTGGCTGCTGCACACAGCTTGAATATTGAAGTAAGTTTCATAACGGCTTTATTTTTGAGTTTTATCGCTTCAGTTTGTGCTTGTGGTGCATCAGGTGTACCCGGTGGCTCATTAATGTTGATTCCGTTAGCCTGTGGTCTTTTTGGTATTGATCAAACAGTTGCAATGGAAGTCGTTGCTGTTGGCTTTATTATTGGTGTTTTACAAGACTCTTCAGAAACCGCGTTGAACTCGTCTTCTGACGTGCTATTTACGGCGGCTGCCTGTATGCGCGCAGAGCGTTTAGCGGTTGAGGAAGATCGTCATGGTCGAGATATCAGGGAATTGCGTTAAGGTACGCATATAAAGCGAAAGGGAACCTTGTTGTGGGTTCCCTTTTTTTGTCTCGATATTTATGAGAAATGTCGAGCAAGTATTCTCGCCTTTCCTAGTACTTGTTCCCGTGCCTAAGGCACGGGAATTTTATAAGACCACGAGAGTGAAGCTAAAAATTAGGCTTCAAAGTTAGCGAGTTTTACACTTTGGCCGCCCTTAACCCAGACGACACCGCGAGCAATCACTGTATCGATATCTAAGCTGCTATTTAAAACGCACAAGTTGGCGTTAGCACCAATAAGGACACGAGCTTCTTTAACGCCCAAGGAATCAGCAACGTTTGACGTTGTCATCATTAAAGCGGTTTCAAAATCAATGCCTGCGGCAACCATTTCTTTGAGCATTGCATGGTTAGCATTCACGGGTGCAGCAACAATAGCTACCATATTGCCGTTGTCATCAAACTTCGGCATAGAGCCATTGCCATCAGAGCTCATCGTGATACGGGAGCGATCAACGCCAGCCTTGAGAACACGTTCAACACATTCAACAAATGGGTAGACATTGCCACCACCCGAGGTAATGTCAATAACACCACCCTTCTTGGCAAATTCAATGGCTTGTTCAAATAACTTCGGTTCGCGACCAGTGTGAGTCGGGGAGAAGTGGTGACGTGCCAAGCCACGAGCGATCAAACGTTCAAATTGCTCGTAAGCGCCACCAAAATCACCTAAGTGAACATGCAAAACACCCTTCTTGCCAGAAAGCATACCGCCCATGCGGACATCTGCAACAAGTTTGAGCATTTCATCATCGTTAGGGAAAGAGCAACGATGGTCTGCTAAAGCAATTTTCACACCAAGCACAGGCTCAACCGTGATCAAGTCCTTTCGTGCATTACCGGTAATTGTGGGGGATGGGAATTGATAAGAACCCGTGTGCATGTAGGCTGTCAAACCTTCTTGACGTAGGCCCATGACCTTAGCATAAAGTTCTTCAGGGAACTTTGTGGTCCCTTCAGTACCCATTACCCCGCAAACTGTTGTGACACCAGCACGTAACAATTGGCTAGGCATGACGGGGGGAACTCGTGTAGCAGGACCACCTTCACCACCACCGCCAGTCAAATGAACGTGTTGATCAAAAAAGCCCGGAGTAACTGTAGCACCTTGAACATCAATAACTTCAACTTCACCAGGGAAGTGATAGGCATCAAGGCTGTCTTCGATTGCAACAATTTTGTCACCACAGATCAAAAGATCTTTTTTACCGACAGGGGCCGGTGTATAGAGGTTGGCGTTTTTAATGATCTTAAACATGGGTACGGATCCTCTAGGAGTCAAAGAAAAAAGAATCCCTAACTAACTGTATTAGGTTAGCCAAGAATTATAGGTTTATAACGTGAGCCTATCTGTGTCACTCAGAGACATTGATAGTGCGTCTTTTGTTACATTGTAACGGATTCAACTTTGTATCGTTTTAACGGAATACCCCATGTTTTTGCCAATTTAAGCGTCTCATATGTAACTCTCTGTATACTGTTGGGGTTAATTTGAAATGACCGATGACGAGTGAATCAATATTAAAAAAGTATTTTGGATATGACTCTTTTAGAGGTTTTCAGAAAGATGTTATTGAGACGGTTTATACCGGCCAAGATGCTTTAGTTCTTATGCCTACAGGGGGCGGAAAAAGCCTTTGTTACCAGATCCCTGCGCTTATGCGTCCAGGGATAGGTGTTGTTGTGTCGCCTTTAATCGCACTGATGAAGGATCAGGTTGACCAACTCAATGATGCAGGAGTTAGTGCGGTTGCTATTAATTCCTCGCTGACGTACGAAGAGTCTAGGGATATTTACCGACGTCTAAGGCAAGGTTCGGTGAAGTTGCTTTATGTAGCGCCAGAGCGCCTGCTAAAGCCATCAATGTTAGATTTCCTTGAAACGCTTCCAATAAATTTATTTGCAGTTGACGAAGCTCACTGCATATCTGTATGGGGGCACGACTTTCGTCCAGAGTACCAACAGCTTGATATCTTAAGAGAAAGATTTCCGACTGTGCCTCGCATTGCTCTAACCGCGACCGCAGATGAACAAACGCGTCAGGAAATCGTAGATCGATTATTAATTACACCTAAAAAGTTCATTACAAGTTTCGATCGACCTAATATTCGTTATCGTATGTGTGAAAAGGTTCAGGGCTATTTGGATCAGGCAGTGAATTTTATTGTTGGAGAGCACTTACATGAATCTGGGATTGTGTATTGTGCCACTCGTCGTCGAACCGAAGAGGTAGCAAAAGTACTCCAAGAAAAGGGCATTGATACCTTAATTTATCATGCTGGATTAGAACCACAGGTAAGAGAACTCAATCAGCGATTATTTTTTGAGCGTCCTTGCGTGATGGTAGCAACAGTCGCTTTTGGGATGGGGATCGATAAGCCGGATGTTCGCTTTATTATCCATGTAGATATGCCAAGATCCATTGAAAACTTCTTTCAAGAAACAGGACGGGCCGGTCGCGATGGGTTACCAGCAGAATCAGTTCTGTTTTATGGTTTAGAGGATGTTGTACAACAACGCTTTTTTGTTGAAAATAGTGATGCAGAGGATCTGTATAAACAGGTATGTTTACATAAATTGGATAGTATGCTTGGGTTGGCGGAATCTGTTCAGTGTCGTCGCCAATTATTGCTAGCGTATTTTGGAGAGCATTCCGATAAATGTGGAAATTGTGACAACTGTGAAAATCCACCTCAAATGAAGAATGCTAGTGATGATGCTCAAAAATTATTGTCATGTATTTATCGATGTTCCAAAACAAATAATCTTGGTTTTGGGGCATCGCACGTGATTAATGTATTGAGAGGCGAAGCAACAGATAAAGTCTTTGAGCGCAATCATCAGGAACTTCCGACCTTTGGAATTGGTAGAGGACATAGTCTGAAGTACTGGCGAAAAATTCTACGTCAGTTGATTGCTAGACATTATGTTCATGTAAATTACTGCTGCCGTAACGTTTTAACAGTAAGCGCTAAGGCTCGTGCATTACTAAAGGGCGAAGAGGCTTTTTACGTACGTATTGATGGACATAAACAACTCTCTACTCGCAAAGTTTATGACCATGATGATTTAACAGATCAAGAGCAAGAGCTATTTCAAGTCCTTCGTCGGTGGAGAAGTGGCGTGGCTCATGAAAAAGGCCTTTCAGCATATAACATTTTTCCCGATCGGACTTTGGTACAGATTGTCAAAAGAAAGCCAAGGCGCTCAGAGCAAATGCAGGGTATTAGCGGTATTGGTGAAAAGCGTATTGAACACTATGGAGAGGCCGTCTGCCACGAGATTAATCAGTGGCTTTCTGAACATAATCACTGAAAAAAAGCAAAAGCCGAAGATTTCGGCTTTTGTCATTTTAGGCACGGTGAATTTCAGAGTTTCTTGGTTTTTGTTTTCGCTTGCCAAAGACCTTATCAAAGAGCCAGTTAGGAAGTAAGCGTAACAATTTAGAAGCAACTCCCATTTGCCATGGAATTGTTGTATAAGTGCGCTTAGCCATAATTGCATCTGCAGCACGTTTGGCAAACTCATCAGCAGTTAGGATGAAGGGCATTGGGTAGGGGTTAACATCTGTAAGAGGTGTTTTTACGAATCCAGGGCAGACGGTTAGAACATCAATGCCATGTTTTTTCATCTCAACGCGAAGGCTTTCACAATAGGTAATGACCGCAGACTTACTAGAGCAGTATGCTTCTGTGCCGGGCATGCCACGAATGCCAGCAACGCTGCCGATACCAACTAATGTGCCACGCTTGCGTTCAAGCATTGGAGTGATAAACGCATGGAACGTGGTAGCCATCGAGAAAACATTGGTTTGATAAACCTTTTCCATTACGGCGAGATCTTCATAGTATTGAGTCTTAACACCAACACTAATACCCGCGTTAGCAATGACAATATCAGCCCCACCAACAGCACTATCAAATTCACGAGCAACAGCGATCAAGTGGTCACGATCTGTGACATCACAAGCATAAGCTTTGTGCAGTTCTGCATTAGGTAAGGAGGCGATCAACTCCTTAATAGGATCTAATCGACGAGCAACTAGACCTAGGGTTGCGCCACGTTTGGCAAATTCTTTTGCCAAAGCAGCACCAATGCCACTGGAGGCGCCGGTGATAAAAACTTTCATAAATTGCCTCAATCTTCAAAAGGAAGAACGATGGTGTCATCTACAGACTTCAGGGCTTGAGCAAAGCGTTTTTGAATACGTTTTAGAGCCTCAACTGTATCGCCTTCTAAGCGTAATACAACGACAGGGGTTGTATTAGATGAGCGGGCTAAGGCAAAGCCATCTTCCCATTCAACGCGAATACCATCAATTTTGATAATGTCAGTCGCATCATCAAAATGCAATTCGTTTTGTAGACGTTGAACGAAACGCTTATTCTCACCCTCAGCCATTTCGATATGTAATTCAGGTGTGTTAACTGCAGTAGGCAGCGCCTCAAGTACGGCCGATGGATTATCGTATCGAGATAGGATTTCGAGAATACGAGCACCAGCATAAAGACCGTCGTCAAAACCAGGCCAGCGTTTGTCGTTAAAGAATAAGTGGCCGCTCATTTCTCCAGCAAAGGGAGCCTGAGTTTCTTTCAACTTAGCTTTAACCAAGGAGTGGCCAGTACAGCAAATTGTTGGGATGCCACCGTGCTCCTTAATCCAGGGAACTAAACGGCGTGTGCACTTGACATCGTAAATAATGCGTTCACCTGGGTGACGCTCAAGGATGTCAGCTGCAAAAAGCATCATTTGTCGATCAGGGTAAATAATTTGCCCTGATTTGGTGACAACACCCAAACGGTCGCCATCACCATCAAAAGCCAATCCTAATTCCACATCAGAATTCTGAACACATTCAATTAAGTCCTTCAAATTAGCTGGTTTAGAAGGATCGGGGTGGTGATTAGGGAAATCTCCATCAATGTCTGTAAATAAGGCTGTGACCTCGCAGCCAAGACGTTTAAACAATTCTGTGGCCAAGGGACCAGTGACACCATTGCCACAGTCAATAGCCACTTTCATTGGACGAGTGAGCTTGACATCAGATGTTACTTTTTCAAGGTAAGGGGTAATCACGTCAATTTCTTCAATAGCGCCTTTGTGCTTAGACGATTCAATACCCTTTTCAATATCGGCACGTAGTGCTTGGATGCCATCCCCGAAAAGAGTCTCTTTGGCCATCATCATTTTTAGACCATTGTATTCGGGAGGATTGTGTGAGCCAGTGACAGCTACACCAGAACCCGTATTGGTTAGAACTGTTGCAAAATACAGAACAGGTGTTGGTGTTAAACCGATGGATTTCACATTAATGCCTTGGTCCGTAATGCCCTGCATCAAACTGTCGGCAAGTTTGGGGCCCGATAAACGGCCATCACGGCCCACACACATAGTGTCAACCCCTTTGCTTTTGGCTAAAGAGCCCAAGGCTTGGCCGATTGCAAAGGCAGCCTCAGTTGTTAATGTTTTGTCAACAATGCCACGAATGTCGTAGGCCTTAAAAATTGAAGCATCAATGTGCATCGTAAACCTCGTAATTAATGATTTTTCTGACGATCTTTCCGCTCTTTTTCGATGAGCCAATTAAGAACCTCAATTGTCTTTTGGCGTGATCCTGCTAGATGAGGAGCGGTGAGATACTTACCTGCAACACCAATATAGGGCGTTGCGTCCAATTGATAATCCTGCCAGCGTTGAGCAGCTTGTTGTGTGCTTAATTTAACAGCAAAAGACTCATATACCTCATCCCAAGTCTTTGGTTCAATACCATGAGACTTAAGCCACTGGTTCATAGAGTCTGAACTTGTAATTTTGCCTGCCATAATATCTTGCCAAAAGGCAGGATGTAAATCATCAAGATGATTCATGGCTTCAAAGGTGAAGTAAACGTTGGCTAGAAACTGAGAAGAGCCATCCCAAGCTACAGGACTGCGAATTAGATGTACGTCTTGAGGAAGCTGTTTGTTCCAAGTTTCAATTAAAGGGGAGAGGCGGAAGCAATGTCCACAGGTATAGGAGAAAAAATCGATAACATCGATTTTTTCAGAAGATGTAGGGGCCTGGGGTTTGACTAATATATAGTCTTTGCCCTCAACCGGTTCTGTCGCAGAAGCGACAGAACCGATGAAAAGCATTAACAAGCCTAAGAACCAATTACGCATTCTAAGTCTTATTGTTTATTGCGAACAACCATAGAATCAAAGCCGTTGGCTGAGAGACGTTGTTGCAGTTCATTGGCTTCTTTTGCTGTTTCAAAGGGGCCAAGAATCACTCTGTACAGAGTCGTTCCTGCATCAGTTGATTTCACAACATCAGCCTCAAGAGCGATGAAAGCCAGGTCAGATTGAACTTTAATAGCATCCTTCTCGTTGCGGAAAGCGCCAGCTTGGATGCGATATGTTGTTCCATTATTCTGAACAGAGTTAGCATTTTCTTCAGCTAAACGATTTGCTGTTGGTGCTTCAACTGTTTTAATTTCAGAAAGTGCCTCTTCAGCTGCAGAGCGAGTTTTGCTGTCGTAAAGGGCGGCATTAGGATCTTTGCCATCAAGAGCAGAGGCATCAACGGGTGTTGCTGACTTTTGCACCTTTTCGACAAAAGGAATCGGAGCATTAGTAATAGCTAATGCAACGATTGCAGACAAGGTACAGCCAACAGCAGTGCCAATTAAAATGCCGGACCAAAGACCACCCTTGGAGGAGTTAATTGCCATAGCTTATCCTTACATTTTTTCGGGAGCGCTTACGCCAAGCAAGTTCAAGCCATTGCGCAACACTTGACGCGTGGCAAGTAAGAGAGCTAAGCGGGCATTGCGAGTTGCTTCATCGTCGACCAAGATGCGGTCGGCGTTATAGAAAGCATGGAAGTCGCCTGCTAAATCCTTTAAATAGAAGCACAATGAGTGAGGTGCAAAATCTTTTGCAGCCAAAGAAAGCGTTTCAGGGAATTCACTCAAACGGGCCATCAAAGCAGAAGCTGCTTTTTCATTCAAAACACTAAGGTCTGCGTCAGCTGCTTCTTGTGTGCTTGGAACAGTAAACCCTTTTTCTTTAGCTTGAGCTAAAACGGAGCAAATGCGAGCATGGGCGTACTGTAGGTAATAAACAGGATTTTCGTCCGATTGAGACAATGCCAAGTCAATATCAAAGACAAATTCACTATCGGCCTTGCGGCTCACTAAGAAAAAGCGAGCAGCGTCTTTACCAACCCAATTTACTAAGTCGCGTAATGTCACATAAGAACCAGAACGCTTACTCATCTTGACTTCTTGTCCTTCTTTGACGACTTTAAGCATCTTGTGCAGAACATAGTCAGGGAAAATTTCAGGTAAGTCCAAGCCAAGTACCTTACCAGCTACTTGTACGCCGATGCGAACACGGGCAACCGTACCATGGTGGTCAGAACCTTGAATATTGACAGCTTTAACGAAACCGCGCTCGAATTTTTTGAGGTGGTAAGCAACGTCCGGAACGAAGTATGTGTAATGGCCATCGCTTTTGCGCATGACTCGGTCTTTATCATCACCGAATTTTTTGAAGTCTGTCGTACGCAACCATAATGCACCATCTTGTTCATAGGTGTAACCAGACTCCACCATAGCGCTAACAGCACGATCAACCAAGCCATCGGTATACAAAGAGCTTTCTAAGAAGAAATTATCGAAGCCAACACCTAAAGCTTTTAAGTCGCTATCTTGTTCATTTTTCAGATAGGCAACAGAGAATGAGCGGATATTGTCAACATCGTTAACATCTCCGCTAGCGGTAATTGATTGTCCCTCACGCGTTTGGATTGTCTTTTTATCCAAGAAGTCGCGTGCGATATCTTTAATATAAAGTCCTTGATAACCATTTTCTGGGAACTCAATGGTTTCGCCTAAAATTTCTTTGGCTCGCAATTGAACAGAAGTGGTTAATGTTTGGATTTGTACGCCAGCATCGTTGTAGTAGAACTCACGACACACATTCCACCCTTGAGTCTTCATTAGGTTGGAAAGGACATCACCTAAAGCTCCCTGACGGGCGTGACCTAAATGCAAAGGTCCCGTGGGATTGGCAGAGACGTACTCAATAAGGATGCTTTCACCGTCATGTTCGTGGCTTTGACCGAAACTTTCACCTTCACGAAGAACCTTGGAGACAACAGCTGACTTGGCGGCATTGCTCAAACGCATGTTGATAAAGCCAGGACCTGCGATTTCAAAGCTTTCCACCAAGGAGGCAGTTTCCGGCATGTCTTGGAGTGTTTTCACTAAATTATTAGCAATTTCACGAGGATTTTTCTTTAAAGCTCGAGCCAATTGCATTGCAACATTACAAGCCAAATCACCGTGTTCAGCGACTTTAGGACGTTCCAAAATGACATTAATGTCAGTCACACCGAGGGTAGTGAGAGCTTGGCTAAAGAGGCCGTGAATCGCCTTTTTTTGTTCAAGTAACATAACAGTTAATCCAACGTTTTAGTAATTCAATAATGTACAAAACCCTTCTGCCCTTTTTTAGGGTACAGAAGGGATCACAAACCACAAAGACTTAGACTAAAGTACACCTTTGCTAATTTGAGCATAGGCGGAGTGGTTGTGAATTGATTCAAAGTTTTCCGCCTGAATCCGATAAGCTAAGATATGCGAATCAGCATTCAAAGCCACAGCAACATCGCGGATCAAATCTTCTACAAATTTGGGATTCTCGTACGCACGTTCAGTGACGAATTTTTCGTCAACTCGCTTTAATTGACTCCACAAAGCACAAGAAGCACTTTCTTCAGCGTAACGAATTTGGTCTTCTAATGACACTTGACCATCATTACAACGAATTGTGATTGTGATATGAGAGCGTTGATTATGTGCGCCGTAACGAGAAATTTCTTTGCTGCAAGGACAAAGGCTTGTTACTGGTACAACCGTAGTTTGCAATACATGCAACTGTCCATTACGTTGAATCACTTCGTAACGGACTTGGTAATTCATAAGACTTTCCAGTTTGGAAACTGGAGCTGCCTTTTTAACAAAAAATGGAAACTCCAACTCAATTTTGCCTTCGATTGCATCCAAGTTTTGGAGCATTTGTTGCATTAAATCAACGAGGCTTTGATGGGAAATCGGCGTCTGATGGTTACTCAATAAACCAAGAAAACGAGACATGTGTGTGCCCTTTTTTGAGGCATCAAGACCAACATACATGCCAATCTTAGCAACAGTATGTTGTAATCCAGTAGAGGATTGCACAGACACAGGCAGTTCCATTCCGCGTACACCGACATACTCGATATCGATGTTACGAGGATCGACGCTCGACTGAACGTCAGGCAGATTATTTTCAGATAATGTTTTCATAAGTGCCTTAATTTTCGCTAAAAAAGCAAAAATTTGCGAACGATTCGTTGCGAAAAAGTGAAGAATACAACAATTAAAATATGAAATTGTATCCAAGTGTTTTGGGTCTTGCTCTAATTGGGAGTTAATAACAGGAAAAAATGGATAAATTTCAAGACTTTTTGCTGTATATTCAAAATTAAGAATAGAAACCTTTGTAATGGACAAAGGTTATAAGCAATCGCTAAAGTTAGCGCTGAGATTAATAGGAATTTTAAGGGAAAAACAAAGACATGCCCATTTATATCTATCGAGGAGGTTCCAACCCGGGGCCACAAAATCCTTTCTTACGCTTGTTGGTTAGCATTGCAGTGCTGGCTGCGATGGTGGGAATTGGGGTTTTGCTTTTGCCAGTCATTGGTGTGGTTGCTTTGATCATTTTGGGTCTTGTAGTGGTGACAATCATTGGCGGATTGATCTATCGAGCTATGTATGGTGATCCATTAGCACGAATGCGCGAGATGAATGAAGATATGAGAATTAATCCACAAAGTGCCAACCCATTTGGCTCTAGAACCCATCAGGAAGATGAAGAACAAGCTCCCAAGCGTTTTCGCAGCCAAGTTCAAGATGTTGAGGACGCAGTTGTTGTAGAAGAAAAGCAGCGTCCAAGCGAGCATTAAAAGAAGTCAGTTATAAAAGGGGTGAGAGTAGGTAACTTGCCCCTTCTTTTGTTCGTTCCCAAAGGCCGCGTCGATACCAAATATGGGGAATTAATTTAGAACTGTCGTGAACGTAAGATTGATTGAGAGTCTCTAGCTTTTGTGCAAACTCTCTGTCCATGACCATGAGCATTAATTCGTAATTTAAGTGCAAGCTCCTTACATCCATATTAACAGTGCCAAAAAGGGATAAAGTACCATCAATAACAATGCTCTTCGTGTGTAAAACGCCTGAGTGATAGAGTTGGATTTCCACCCCAGATTGCAAAAGGTCATCAAAATAACGTCGGGCAGCATAACTCACTAAAGAAGAGTCTGTTTTTTCCGACAGGATAATGGTGACTTTAACACCTCTTATTGCAGCATTTTGAAGAGCAAGAGCTAACGCCTCACCAGGGACGAAATACGGTGTAACGATTTGAATCTCCTTTTTAGCCTCATGGATTGCTTGCAAAATAATTCGCTGATTAGCATCATGACTGGTGCCCGGGCCAGATGGTACGACCATGACGATTGCTTGGTCTTTTTCATCGAATTCAAATTCTTTGAGTTTTTTATTGGGAAGTTGTTCTTTTGAATCTGTAAGAACTTCCCAATCAAATTCAATGAGTTGATAGAGACTTTCAACAATTTCTCCTTTGGCCTGTACCATGGCATCGATCCATTGGCTTGAGGAGGAATTTGATTTGAAAAATTGAGGATCAACCATATTTAAGCTACCGCTGTAGCCAATTTGATTGTCGATCACCACAATTTTTCGATGTAGCCGTATGTCAGCACGGGCCAGAAGCGCACTGATGAGGTTTACGGGGAGCGCCTCCTCAAGATGAACATTGGCATCTTTAAAAAGATAAACCCAGTCACTTTTAAGGAAACGTCTGGATCCGATGGAGTCGACAAGGACATAGCACTTAACTCCTCGTCTAGCAGCTCGCACAATAGCCGCAGAGATGTTGTCTGCTTTACCTCCGATATCCCAAATGTAAAACTCCATCAGAATAAATTCTTTCGCATTGTCGATATCAGCCTCTAGGCGTGTTAAAGCTTCGTCAGAGTCATCGAGAAGATGTAGGGATGATTCAATGGTTAATGGGTATTTGCCGAGTCTGGTGGCCATACGAGAAAGTCCGCGATAGGCAATCGGGGAGCGTGATTCAGTATGAGAGATTTGACGAAATTGTTGGCGCTTTTTCCGCATCGCTTTGCGTAATTTGAGGGCGTGCCAACGTCCAAGCGTTCTTTCGCCTAAAAGAAGGTAGAGCAAAAAGCCAGCATATGGTAGAAGCGTAGTTAATAAAATCCAGGCGAAAGCACTGCCTGGTGGATGGCGTGTGAGCATTACACGTAAAGTAACACCAACTATAAAGCTGATTTGCAGTGCAACGGCAATCATACCGTACGATAGCAGTTGATCTTTGAGTGATAAAAACATCGTAATTATTCCTTGTGTGCCCATAGTGTAACAGCCGAACATGAAATGAAGGAATAGCTTGTGTGGTATAACATGGCCATTAAATAAAGGAGTGTTGTGTGAATAAGTTTGAACTGATCACAATTATTATTTCTGCAGGATTAGCAGGAGCAGGTATATCTGTTTATATGCAGGGTGATCTAGCAATGGCATTTATTTGTGTTGGCGCATCAATAAAGCTCATTGCTGGATTGGGCAATATGGCCAGAATTAACTTCAATGAGTTGCTAAATGCCTCGAGTGTAGAGGAGTTAGATGCACTATTGATGAAGGAACGTGAGAAAAATAAAGAAAAAAATAAAATTTTTTCATGGTTAAGTGAATTTGCTACATACTTGATTCTTGGTGGTTTTTTCCTTCTGATAGTAGAAGCCTTTCAAAAATTTTAAAAAAGTACTTGACAAGGGATTAAAAGTTTTCCATAATTCCATTCTCGCTACGGAGGGATGCCCGAGTGGCTAAAGGGGGCAGACTGTAAATCTGTTGGCTTACGCCTACGATGGTTCGAATCCATCTCCCTCCACCAAGCGATCGTTGTTGAGGCGGCGACACCGAGGTTGTTAGCGGGAAGTATCAAAATCCTCACACTTAGGCGGGTGTAGCTCAATGGTAGAGCAGAAGCCTTCCAAGCTTATGACGAGGGTTCGATTCCCTTCACCCGCTCCACAATTCAGTGGACAATCCCGGAAAAATTCAGCCCATGTGGCTCAGTGGTAGAGCACTCCCTTGGTAAGGGAGAGGTCACGCGTTCGATCCGCGTCATGGGCACCAGTTTCTTTTATCTCGCGTGTGCGAGGATTAATTATTTAATTTGTTCAGGAGTTAGCCATGGCAAAAGGCAAGTTTGAACGCACCAAGCCCCACGTTAACGTGGGCACGATCGGTCACGTCGACCATGGTAAGACGACGTTGACGGCTGCTATCACGACGGTTCTCGCCCAACAATTCGGCG